>JANPIC010000080.1:0-51499 GCA_031424795.1 Polaromonas sp.
TACAAAGCCGGTCTGGTCGAGTGGATGACCACCATGACCTACCAAGCAGCCTCAGGCGGCGGTGCGCAACACATGCGCGAGCTACTTACCCAGTTTGGCACGCTGAATGGCGAAGTCCGCTCGCTCTTGGACGACCCGAAATCTGCGATTCTGGAAATCGACCGCAAGGTGCTGGCGAAACAGCAATCGCTCACCGCAGCCGAGACCGCCAACTTTGGTGCACCGTTGGGCGGCAGTTTGATTCCGTGGATTGACGCTGACCTGGGTGTCGGCAAAGGGCAGACCGACGCCAGCTGGGGCATGTCCAAGGAAGAGTGGAAAGGCGGCGTCGAAACCAACAAGATCTTGGGCCAGGGCACGATGTTTGGCACTGCGGCCACACCGGTGGACGGCTTCTGTGTGCGTATCGGTGCGATGCGCTGCCACAGCCAAGCGCTGACCTTCAAGCTCAAAAAAGATGTCCCGTTGGCCGACCTGGAAGCCATGATGGCGGCGGACAACGCGTGGGTGAAAGTTGTGCCTAACACCAAAGAAGCCACGTTGCGCGAACTGACACCCGTGCAAGTGACCGGCACCATGAGCATCCCGGTGGGCCGTGTGCGCAAGCTGGCCATGGGGCCGGAGTATGTGGGCGCGTTCACCATTGGTGACCAGTTGCTATGGGGTGCGGCGGAACCCCTACGCCGCATGCTGCGGATTTTGTTAGAAGACTAAAGTCGCACAATCCATGTGAGTAGCAGCTGAGCCGCGCCAAATAGTTGCTTACTCACAACAGTCAATTGCTTAAAAGGGTGAATGTCTTTGTGTTTGCAAGTGAAAGTAGTACCGTACAAGTCACAATATAGAAATTGACTTAGCTTTTTGACGTAAGCCATTGATGTGTTATGAAATTTAAATTTTTTAATTTTAAATTCATGCATGTTTTTGCTACGTTGCTTGGCTGTCGGTCCTTTACAGAATACGAAAATAAAGACGCAAATGCATACCAAATTGAACTCAATCACACAAGCCAACTTGCCAGCATCGAGCAAGCCATGGCGTTTAACCGCACTGGCAGCAGCCATGGGCGCGTTGTTGAGTGTGGCGCATGTTGACGCAAATGCACTGGCGCTGGGTCGCATCACCTCTTTATCGTCATTAGGTGAGCCCTTGGTTGCCCGCATTGATGTTCCTGATATCAACGACGAAGAACGCGCTAGCTTGAAAGCGTCATTAGCATCGCCAGACGCTTTCCGAATCGCCGGTATGGAGTACAACCCTGCTTTGGCATCAACACAAATCACGCTAGTGCGCCAAGACAATGGCAGCAGCTATTTGCTTTTGAAAAGCGATAAAGTCGTTACCGACCCGTTTGTTAACCTCGTTGTCAATGCCAATTGGTCTACGGGCCGTATCGTGCGCAATTACACGCTTTTGCTTGACCCACCAGCGGCTAAGCAAAGCGAGGCCGCGGCCGTGACTGCGCCAATAGCGGTTTTGCCTGCGCCAGCACCTGCAGCGATTACTGCGCCTGCGGCTGTGGTTGCAGCCCCTGTCACAGCTGCACCAACGCGTGCACAGACACCGGCTACACCAAGCCCAGCGCCTACCGCCGTTGCTATGCCTAAAGCACCGGTTGCGGCCAGACCTAGCCTGGCTGCGCAAAAAGCGCCTTCCAGCAATTCGGGTGAACAAGTCAAAGTCGGCAATGGCGACACGGCTGGCAAAATTGCGGCTAGCAACTTGCCCGGCAACGTGTCACTTGAACAAATGCTGGTCGCCATGCTGCGCGGCAACCCACAAGCGTTTGTGGGTAACAACATCAACCGCCTAAAAGCTGGTGCGATTTTAGATTTGCCAACAGAAACAGAAGCATCTGCGATTTCGACCAAAGAAGCGAAACAAAGTCTAATTGCCCAAAGCAAAGACTTCAACAACTTCCGACGTAAACTGGCTGAAAGCGCTCCCGCTTTGGCTTCGAAATCGACCGACCGCGTTGCCAGCGGCAAAATCGAAGCGAAAGTTGAAGACCAAAAAGCCGCCGCAGTGACGCCAGACAAACTCACGCTCTCTAAAGGTGGGTTGACTGCTGGCGACAAGTCTGCAGCCGCAGCCAAAGAAAATCTAGAAAAAATTGCGAAAGAGCGCCAAGCTAAAGACGATGCGGCACGTAGCGCTGAATTAGCAAAAAACATCAAAGAACTGAACAAGATTGCCGGTGCAACAGCTGCTGCGCCAGCAGCGGCTTCGGCATCGACTGCACCAAAAACTGCAACGCCTGCGGCCACAGTTGCGGTGCCTGCCGTACCAGCAGTTGCTGCTGTTGTAGCGGCTGCGCCTGTAAAGGCAGCTACACCACCGGTAACACCACCTACAACTACAACTGCACCCGCTGCTGCTGCCACTGCGCCAACGACACCAGCTGCACCTGCAGTTGCACCTAAGCCAACAGTAGTGGCAAAAGCACCAGTTGCGGTTGCACCCGTGGCAGACCCTAGTGCTTTGGACTTCTTGATGGATGACCCTGTCGTCTTGCCAGCAGCTGGTGGTTTGTTGATAGCCCTCTTAGCCGGCGGCTTGTATGCCAACAGCAAACGCAAAAAACGCAATGCGGCAGAGCAAGCTGAAGATGATGCCTTGTCTGATGCGCATTTTGAAGAACGATCTTTTTTCAGCGAAACAACCAATGAACCTGTCATGGGGCATGAAGAGCCAGTTATTGAAATCACAGCTCCGGCTCCTGAGCAAGAACTTGTGCCCGTCATAACCACTGCGGAAGTGAATGAAATCACGATACCCGCTGTGAATGCGCATGCAGCTGTCGATCCACTGACCGAAGCCAATGTTTATCTGGATTACGGGCGTGATGTTCAAGCTGAAGAAATTCTTAAAGACGGCCTTAAAGCACAACCAGAAAATGTTGCTATTTACGCAAAGTTAATGGGCATTTATGCAAAACGCCGTGACGCTAAAAACTTTGAGCAAATGGCGTTGAAGGCCAAGATACTGTTACCGGAATCTGACCCGCAATGGCTAACTCTGAGCAAACAAGGTTTTGATCTAGAGCCAAGCAATCCGCTGTACCATGCTGGCGCACCTGAGGTGGAAGACCCGTTTGAAGCCATCAGTGGCACTGAGTTCTCTACACGTACTGTTGCACAGTTGGACCCAGAATCTGCCAAGTCGCCCGCCTCAGTTGACCTTGATTTGGACTTTAACTTTGCTTCTGCTTTTCCAGAATCAACCAAAAAAGTAGAGCCTCCAAAATCACCTTTGGTTGATTTCCCTGATTTTTCACTTGAACCGGTGAAAGCGGCTGAAGCGCCAGCGGTTTCATCTGTAAGCGCACCCGTGGTTTCGGCTGCCGCTGCCGTCGCAACAGCTGTTGTAGCGGTACCGCAGGCAGCAACCGTTTCTAGCAATATGCCCAAGCCCCTAGAGCTTGATCTTGGTCACTTGTCGCTTGACCTCAACAATACCGCTCCCAAAGCCAGCACAGCAGCATCCTCGTCTGATTCAGACAAGAATGCACCCCTAGAAACCAAATTGGCACTGGCGCAAGAGTTCCGTGCCATTGGTGACGCTACGGGCGCAAAAATGCTGGCTAATGAAGTTTTAGCACTGGCAAGCGGCAGTTTAAAAACCAGAGCTGAAACCTTTCTAGCTGAGATTGGATAATTCTCTTTTGGTAAACTTGTCTGCAATTTTGTGAGGGTGGCGCTAGGGGTTAGCTATAACGGTAGCGCCTACGAAGGCTGGCAAAGCCAGCTCTCAGGTCTCACAGTTCAAGATAAATTAGAAGCTGCTTTGGGTAAATTCACCCAAAGCAAAGTCTCCACTTTGTGTGCAGGCCGCACCGACTCCGGCGTTCACGGTTTGATGCAGGTGGTGCACTTTGACACCGAGGCCGAACGCGAACCCAGCTCTTGGGTGCGCGGCACCAATGCCTACCTCCCTAAAGACATCGCCGTTCAATGGGCGCAGATCATGCCTCGCGAGTTCCACTGCCGGGCCAGCGCCACCGCGCGGCGCTATGCCTATGTGGTGCTGGAATCGGCGGTGCGCCCCAGTGTTGAAGCCGGTCGCGTCGGCTGGGTATATCGCGGTTTGGATGCCGATGCCATGCAGCAAGCAGCCAGATATTTACTCGGAGAGCATGATTTCAGCTCTTTCAGAGCCGCGGCTTGCCAAGCTTTGTCACCCGTCAAAACCATGCAGCGCATAGATATCTCGCACCGGGGTGAACCCATGCAACGCTATTGGCGCTTTGAATTCGAGGCCAACGCCTTTTTGCACCACATGATCCGCAATATCATGGGCTGCCTGCTCATGGTGGGTGATGGCCGCCAACCACCGGAATGGATATTGGATGTGCTCGCCAAACGCGACCGTGACGCTGCCGCACCCACGTTTTCACCCGATGGTTTGTACTTTTTAGGCCCGGTTTACCCAGACAGCTGGGGTTTACCCAAGCAAACAGCGGCGTTTGACTGGTTACCCTAGCAAGTTAAAGTAAGCCGCGATGCACTAAGATGGCATGCTATGACGACTTTTGCCATGCATTCCACGCCTTCATTTTCATCCGCTGCCCAGCGCACCCGCATCAAAATTTGCGGTTTGACCCGTGAACAAGACGTCGATGCCGCCGTCGCTGCGGGTGCCGATGCCATCGGTTTTGTGCTCTACAAAGCCAGCCCGCGCTACGTGTCACCCGAGCGTGCCGCCGAATTAGCACGCCGTTTGCCGCCGTTTGTCACGCCTGTATTGCTGTTTGTCAACGAAAACACTACGAATATCATAGCTGCACAGGCAGTAAATACGCCGGCTATCATCCAATTTCATGGTGATGAGACGCCTGAGACGTGCAACGCCGCTTTATCCGCGCTGCCCGTATTCCCCTAGGACTGGACGCTGCCCGGTTTGACCTAGTAAAATACGCTCAAGATTATTCACAAGCCCAGGCCATCTTGCTCGACGCGCACGTTGAGGGTTATGGCGGCGGCGGGAAAACATTCAATTGGTCACTGCTTCCAACAAACGTCAACGCTCACCTCGTCTTGAGTGGTGGGCTGAACGCTGCCAACGTGACCGATGGCATTTTGCAGGTCCGGCCGCGCTGTAAAACGCTGGCGGTAGACGTCAGTTCTGGCGTTGAAGCGACCGATGCGCAGGGAAACACCCTCAAAGGCATCAAAGACCACGACAAAATCCATCAGTTCATCCAAGCCGTACGCGCTGCGGATGAGCAATTTAATTCCAAAAATTAAATATATTTAATTAAATTTAAAGAAAATTTCATCATGTTTGACTACCAACAACCCGACACCAAAGGCCATTTCGGCATCTACGGCGGCAGTTTTGTGTCTGAAACGCTGACGCACGCCATCAACGAACTCAAAGACGCCTACGCCAAATACCAGTTTGACCCCGCTTTTATGGCCGAATTCAAATCTGAACTCGCCCACTTTGTCGGCCGCCCTTCCCCCATTTACCATGCCGCCCGTATGAGTCGCGAACAAGGCGGGGCACAAATCTTCCTGAAACGCGAAGACTTGAACCATACCGGCGCCCACAAAATCAACAACACCATCGGCCAGGCCATGCTCGCCAAACGCATGGGCAAACCTCGCGTGATTGCCGAAACCGGTGCCGGCCAGCACGGCGTGGCAACCGCCACCATCTGCGCCCGCTACGGCCTGGAGTGCGTGGTGTACATGGGCAGCGAAGACGTGAAACGCCAAAGTCCCAACGTCTACCGCATGAAACTGCTGGGTGCGACCGTCGTGCCCGTGGAAAGCGGCAGCCGTACCCTGAAAGACGCGCTGAACGAAGCCATGCGCGACTGGGTGGCCAATGTGGACAACACCTTCTACATCATCGGTACCGTGGCCGGCCCGCACCCCTACCCCATGATGGTGCGCGACTTCCAAAGCGTGATTGGCGAAGAATGCCTGACCCAAATGCCGGACATGCTGCCTTTGCTCGGTTGCACAACGACGCAGCCCGATGCGGTGGTCGCCTGCGTGGGCGGTGGCAGCAATGCCATGGGCATCTTTTACCCGTACATTCAGCACGAAAACACCCGATTGATTGGCGTGGAAGCAGCCGGTGAAGGCCTAGAAAGCGGCAAACATTCGGCATCGTTGCAACGCGGCAGTGCCGGCGTGTTGCACGGCAACCGTACCTATATTTTGCAGGATGATAATGGGCAAATCACAGAAACCCACAGCATCAGTGCCGGTTTGGACTACCCAGGCGTGGGCCCTGAGCATGCGTTTTTGAAGGACATTGGCCGTGCCGAATACGTGGGCATCACCGACGAAGAAGCCTTGTCCGCGTTCCATTACCTGTGCCGCACCGAAGGCATCATACCCGCGCTGGAGTCCAGCCACGCGGTCGCTTACGCCATGAAACTGGCCAAAACCATGCGCTCCGACCAATCCATTTTGGTGAACCTGTCAGGCCGTGGCGACAAGGATATTGGCACTGTGGCTGATTTGAGCAAGGCCGATTTCTATTGCCGACCAAGCTGCCAAGGCCAGTCCGTTAAAGGCAACGAGCAGATCGTGAAGGTGGTGAAATGAACGCCATGACAAATAAACACTTGCATAGGATTAAATCGACCTTTGCAGCTTTGAAAGCACAAAACCGCGCCGCGCTGATTCCTTACGTCACGGCTGGTTTCCCCTTCGCCGATGTCACGCCTGAGTTGATGCACGGCATGGTGGCTGCGGGGGCGGACGTGATTGAGCTGGGCGTACCCTTTAGCGATCCCTCTGCCGACGGCCCTGTCATCCAAAAAGCTGGAGACAAAGCCCTGAGCTACGGCATTGGGCTGCCGCAGGTGCTGGACATGGTGCGCGACTTCCGCCAAACCAACCAGACAACCCCCATCGTGCTGATGGGCTATGCCAACCCGATCGAACGCTACGATCAGCGTACCCCTTTACCTGAAGGCAAAAGTGCCTTTATCCGCGATGCAGCACAAGCGGGTGTGGATGGCATGCTGGTGGTTGACTACCCGCCTGAAGAATGCGAAGCTTTTGCCGCTGAGTTGAAGACGAACGGCATGGATTTGATCTTCCTGCTCGCGCCTACGTCTACCGATGCACGCATGGCACAGGTCGCCCGTATTGCCAGCGGCTATGTTTACTACGTCTCGCTCAAAGGCGTGACGGGTGCGGGCACGCTGGACACCGATGCCGTCGCAGCCATGCTCCCCAAGATTCGGCAGCATGTGACCGACATTCCGGTTGGCGTTGGTTTTGGTATCCGCGATGCTGCCACGGCGCAAACCATAGCCAAAATGGCCGATGCAGTGGTGATTGGCAGCAAAATCATCCAATTGATAGACAATCAACCCCGAGACAAGGTTGTTGGCCTAGCCAGCGAGTTCTTGAGCGGCATTCGTACTGCTTTAAAATCCAAATAACGACGACATATTGAAGTAGATTGAGGACAAAAACATGAGTTGGCTAGAAAAACTATTACCGCCCAAAATCCTGAAATCTGACCCTGCAGACAGGCGCAGCATTCCCGAGGGCTTGTGGATCAAATGCCCCAGTTGCGAAACCGTGCTGTACAAGGCCGATTTGGAGCAAAGCCAGAACGTCTGCCCCAGCTGCAGCCACCACCTGCGCATAGGTGCACGCGCGCGGTTGAACAGCTTTTTGGACGCCGAAGGCCGCTATGAAATCGGGCAGGAAGTACTGCCTGTTGATGCGCTCAAGTTCAAAGACAGCCGCAAATACCCCGAACGCCTGAAAGAAGCGCTGGAAAACACCGGCGAGACAGATGCGCTGGTCGTCATGGGTGGCTCAGTGCACAGCATCAATGTGATGGTCGCGTGTTTTGAGTTCGATTTCATGGGTGGCAGCATGGGTAGCGTGGTGGGCGAGCGCTTTGTGCGCGCCGTGCATACCGCGATTGAGCAAAAAGTGCCCTTTATTTGTTTCACGGCTACTGGCGGCGCAAGGATGCAAGAAGGATTGCTCAGCCTCATGCAAATGGCCAAAACAAACGCATCCCTCACCAAACTGGCGAAAAAAGGATTACCTTACATCAGCGTGTTGACCGACCCGACCATGGGTGGTGTGAGCGCAGGCTTTGCATTTGTAGGTGATGTGGTGATTGCCGAGCCCAAAGCCCTGATTGGTTTTGCTGGCCCACGCGTGATTGAATCTACCGTGCGTGTCACGCTCCCAGAAGGATTTCAACGGGCTGAGTTTTTGCTGCAAAAAGGCGCTGTAGACTTCATTTCTGACCGCCGCGAACTGCGTAAAACCATTGCGAATGTTCTGGCGATGCTACAAAAGCAGGCAGCTGACGCGGTTGTTTAAATAGACTGCAAGCGTTCAACAAGCCCTTGCAAAGCTTGTTGAACCGTCAAGGCGCGTACGGTTGCCCTGTCGCCATCGAAGTGGCTGAGTTCAGTGGTGGTTTTGCCATTCATGCACCAACCAATCCAGACCGTACCGACTGGTTTTTCAGCAGTTCCACCCGCAGGCCCTGCAACCCCTGTAACAGCCACCGAAACTTGTGCTACTGAGTGCTTTACAGCGCCCTGCGCCATAGCAGCGGCAACTTGTTCGCTCACCGCGCCAAACTGCGCAATCAAAGCGGCATCCACCCCCAGCATGTCCGTTTTGGCAGCGTTGGAATAAGTCACAAATCCGCGGTCAAACCATTGGCTGGAGCCAGCCAAGTCGGTACAGGCCGCTGCGATCAGCCCACCGGTGCAACTTTCAGCTGTGGCGAGAAAAAACTGCTTTTTAAGCATCAAATCCGCCACTAGCCGACATAATGATTGCCTATAGTGCTCTAAATTTAATAGCAAATCAGCAGATTGATTCATGGTATGACTTGAATCAATTTAGATAAAGCGCCACACAGCGATGACCATCACCGTGCAAAAAGCGGCAACCAAATCATCAAACATGATGCCAAACCCGCCACGTGCCCCAAAGCCCTTGAAGGTTTTATCCGCCCACGCTACGGGGCCAGGTTTGGCTGCATCAAAGTAGCGAAATAGCGCGAAAGCGACCAATTGCCCCCAAAAACCTGTGGGCGTGACTAGCCACAGCACCAGCCAGAAGGCGACCACTTCATCCCACACAATGCTACCCGGGTCTGCAACTTCCATGTGTTTCGCCGTCACTGTGCAGACCCACCAACCCAACAGTAGCGAAACCACTATCAGCAGCGCCCACAAGCCATCCGTCATGTGCGCTTGCAACAGCAAAAACGTCAACCAAGCCCACGCCGTTCCGACGGTACCAGGTGCAAAACGACTCAAACCCGAGCCAAAACCCAAGGCCAAGATGTGCGCGGGGTGCGACCACATGAATTTGGCGCTTGGACGCGAAGCGTTCAAGGGGAGCGTATCAGTTGTCATAGCGCATGAGTTTGATCAAACTGGCATCGTCTTCTCCAGCCAAACCGTGGCCCAAAGCGCGTGCAAAGGTGTCAGCCGTCAGCTGGCCGAGCGGGGTTTTGAAACCGAGCTTGCTGGCGGCAGCAACCGCCAGTTTGGTGTCTTTCGCCAGCAAAGTGGTGTGGGCACGCGGCTCAAAATCGTCTGCAACAGCGCGGCGCATGCGGTCGCTGCCTATCCAACTTTGACCGCTGGATTGCTCGATCACGTTCAAAGTGGTCGTCAAATTTAAACCCATACGTTCGCTCAAAGCCATGACCTCAGCAGCGCCTGCCAAGTTGATACCAGCCAACAAGTTGTTGATTAATTTTGTTCTCGCACCATCGCCCGGCTGCTGACTAATGCGGAAAACTTGGTTGGACAGTGTGGCTAACAAGGCTTGATGCTGCTCAAAAACCGCATCAGCACAGGCCAGCATCAGGCTCATGCTGCCGTCCCGAGCTCGCGTTGGGCCGCCTGACATGGGCGTGTCTAGGGTGTGAATGCCTAAAGCTGTCAATTGGTGCGCGCATAATTCAGTGTCCTCTGGTGCAATCGTAGGGCACAACATGACTGCCTGCCCCACCTGCAGGCGCGGTGCCGCACCGTTCAAACCAAACAGCACCTCTTGCGTCTGAACGCCATCCACCACGCAAACGATGAGCAGCGACACGTGAGAAACCATATTCGCTGGGTATGCATGCACCACCGCACCCTGTTGCCTCAAGAGCTGCGTTTTAGTGGCATCGATGTCACAAACATGCACCGGCCAGCCATGCGCCAGCAAATTCGCCGCCATCGCGCCACCCATATTGCCAACGCCTATGATGCCGACAGGGTAAGTCAGACCCTGGGTCACGACTGCACCAATCGCTTAGACTTACTCACCGACATCAAAATACCGATACCCATACCCAGCGTCACCATCGCCGTGCCGCCGTAGCTGATGAAAGGCAGCGGCACGCCCACCACAGGCAAAATGCCGCTGACCATGCCCATGTTGACAAAAGCGTAGGTGAAGAAAATCATGGTCACACTGCCCGCCAGCAAACGGGTGAACAACGACGGCGCTTCAACAGCAATCATCAAACCGCGAATAATCAAAAACAGAAAGCCGGAGATGAGCAATAAATTGCCAAACAAACCAAACTCCTCAGAGAAAGCCGCAAAAATAAAGTCAGTTGTCCGCTCTGGAATAAACTCCAAATGCGTCTGCGTGCCCTGCATGAAACCCTTGCCAAAAATACCGCCAGAGCCGATGGCAATCATGCCTTGAATGATGTGAAAACCCTTGCCCAATGGGTCTAAGGTGGGGTCAAGCAAGGTGCAGACGCGCTGGCGCTGGTATTCGTGCAGTACACGCCAATCAACGCCATCGGCACATAACTGCCCCTCAAAGGCAATCAGAAAAGCAACGCCTGCAAGACCGATTATGACGGGAGGCGCTATTAATTTCCAACTCAAACCGGCAAAGAAAATCACAGACAAACCTGCCGACATCACTAGCAACGCCGTGCCCAAATCGGGCTGCTTCATGATCAAGCCAGCTGGCACGGCGAGAAGCAAACCTGCGACCAAAAAGTCCAACGGCCGCAACTGCCCTTCTCGCTTTTGAAACCACCAAGCCAACATCAGCGGCATGGCGATTTTCAATATTTCGCTTGGTTGAATCACGACGCCCACATTTAACCAACGCCTTGCACCTTTTTTGGTCAGTCCAAAAATGGCAACGGCGATCAAAAGTGCCACCCCGAAGGCATACAGCGGCACGGCCAACTCCATCAAACGCTGCGGAGGAATTTGTGCGACGACAAACATCACCGTAGCCGCAATCAGCATATTGCGCATATGGTCAACAAAGCGCGTGCCATGATCGTATCCGGACGAATACATCGCAATCAAGCCAGCACAGGCCAACAAACCCACAGCCAATGCCAAAAGCCCATCAAAACCCTTGAAAATGGGCGCTATTTGCTGCCAAAGCGAGAATTTATTTAAACCGGTTGCCATGTGCTAATTATCAACGGCTTTTTGCATGGGACAATGGCGTCTATGTACGCATTATTCGAAGAATCCGGGAAATTTTTAGCAGGCCGTGTCATGTCAGCTACCGACGCATCCGCGCAAATTGAGCTAGACAGCGGTAAACGGGTGAAAGTGAAGATGGCTCATGTGATGGTTCAATTTGAAAAGCCATCGCCTGCAGAGCTCATTTCAGGCGCGCAAAGCATTCAATCCAGCATAGACCCCGCCTTGGCTTGGGAATTTTCCCCCGACGAGGAGTTTGGCTTTGCAGACTTGGCGCGCGACTATTTCAACGACAAGCCCACGGTTGAGCAGCAAGTAGCGGCTCTGTTTTGCCTGTTCGAAACCCCACATTATTTCCGTCGCGCAGGTAAAGGCCGATTCAAAAAAGCCCCGACTGAAATTGTGCAACTTGCGTTATTAGCGATAGAGAAAAAGAAACAGCAATTAATTCAAATATCTGAATGGGCAGTATCTTTAGGCAATGGTGTTTGCCCAGAACCTATTCGCAGTCAGTTATATAAAATATTATTCAAACCAGATAAAAATACCTCCGAATACAAAGCCGTGGTGGAAGCTGCGCGTGCTACTAAATTACCGCCACTTGATTTATTACAACAAGCTGGTGCAATAACGTCACCCTATCAATTTCACTGGCAACGGTTTTTATTTGATAACTTTTCCAAGGGTGTCGCATTTCCAACTTTGAATGCACCTTTGATAGTGGATGATTTGCCACTTGCGTCTGTAGCCGCTTTTTCTATTGATGATTCAGCTACAACGGAAATTGACGATGCTTTGTCTGTGCAAGGTTTAGGTTCTGGCAAAGTAACTGTGGGTATTCACATTGCGGCACCAGCTCTTGCCATATTACCCAACAGTGATATTGACAAAGTTGCCAGAAACCGCCTTTCAACGGTTTATATGCCGGGCAATAAGATAACCATGTTGCCCGATGCCGTGGTTCAAAACTACACCTTGGCTGAGGGGAAAAACTGCCCGGCAGTATCTTTGTATGTTACTTTTGATGAAGCATCGTTTGATATTATTGCCACTGAATCCAAATTGGAATTAGTGCCAATTATCACAAACTTAAGACACGATACCCTAGAAGATGTCGTGACCGAGGCATGGCTAGAAAGCTCAGATTTTAGAACGCTAAATGGCATTCAGCCGGCGTATTTATTGCCTGAGTCGCTATCATATTTATATCAATTAGCGAAAAATTTAAAACAAAAACGTGAAGTCGTACGCGGTAAGCCAGAGACGTTCAATCGCCCAGATTACAACTTCAAACTTATCAAAAATATTCAAAGTTTAGATATCAAAGAGATTAAAGAGATAAGCGGCGAAGAAGCAGTTCAAATCACCGCACGGCAACGCGGCTCTTCCCTTGATTTAATTGTAGCTGAAACCATGATATTAGCCAACAGTACTTGGGGGCAAATGCTTGCTGAGCATGGTGTGCCAGGCATTTACCGCAGCCAAGCCAGCTTAGCACCCGGCGTAAAAGTGCGTATGGGTACCAAAGCTTTGCCGCATGCAGGTATTGGTGTGCCGAGCTATGCTTGGAGCACATCGCCATTGCGTCGCTATACAGACATGGTGAACCAATGGCAAATCATCAGCTGCATTAAAAATGGTAAAACTGCGCCACTGGTTGCACCGTTCAAACCCAAAGATGCTGATTTGTTTTCTATTATTTCAAATTTTGATAATACTTACAGCGCCTACAATCAATATCAAAATGGTATGGAACGGTACTGGACGTTGAAGTATTTGCAGCAAAATCATATTACCGAGTTAAATGCAACCTTATTCAAAGAAAATATGGTGCGCGCAGATGATTTACCATTGGTATTACCTGTGATGGGTGCCAATCAATTAGAGCGCGGTACAAAAGTAAGCGTTAAATTGGGTGATATTAATTTGATGACCTTGGATGTATCGGGAACGATCACTGATATTCGGGTCGCTGCGCATACTGGTGATATGACTATTTCAGACGTGAGTGAAGACGAATCCGAAGAATCTGATGTAGCAGGCGCCTTGAGCATTGCGGTTGATATGGATGAAGCCGAAGTGAAGCCCGAACTTGCGGCAGTTGCGACAGAATAGCTGACATGCCGACCAAGCCATCTATCACACAAATACTCAAAGGTTTCAGCGCCATGCAAATTGCATTGGCTGTGTCGTTTGTTGTGCATGCGATTCCCTTGACCATACGTTTTGTTGATCCTGAGAGCTTCAACCGCGTTTTTCAAGACACACCTTTAGAAGTCATTTTGGTCAACGCTGCCACCAACGAGAAACCCGAGAAAGCGCAGGCCATTGCGCAAAGCTCTATGGCTGGCGGTGGCGAAGCTGAAGCAGGTAGGGCGACAACGTTTTTACCCGCTTCTGAATTAACGTCTATCGGCGATGCAGACACAGATACACGGCAGAAACTAGACACCATGCAAGATCAGCAAAGCCAATTGCTGTTGCAGCTCAAAAAACAATTGGCTTTGATGCCGGCGCCCGATGTCAACAGTGCCCCAAGCACACCAGAAGCTAAGTCCCAGGAAGAGAAAAGACGCCAGCTAAGCAAACTTTTAGGTGAGATCGAAAAGCGCATCACCCAAGAAAATGCACGCCCTAAAAAGCGCTACATCAGTCCTGCAACCCGCGAAGAGGTTTATGCCATTTACTATGACCAGCTGCGACAAAAAATTGAAGCACGGGGAACAACGAATTTCCCTGAAGCTGCGGGTAAGAAACTTTATGGCAAGTTAACCATGATTTTGACCGTTAACCATGACGGCCAAGTTTTGGCATCCGAAGTGATTGAAAGCTCTGGCAGCTTGACACTAGACAGACGCGCCCAAGCGATTGCGAGCAGTGCAGGGCCTTTTGGCGCTTTTAGCTCGGCTATGCGTAAGAAAGCAGATCAAATCGTACTTGTCTCTCGTTTTAAATTTACGCGAGATGAAGTTCTGGAAACCAAGTTGACCAATCGCTAATCAACCATTTAGCAACGTAACACATGAAGAAGCTTTTCCGTATCATTGGTCTTCTTGCCATCTCATTGCTGGCATTGCAACTTTTCTTTTTAGCCAAAGTTGTTTTGATGCATGTCGTATCACCGGAATCGACCAGTTTTCAGCGTTCAGAAGCGTGGCGTATTGTCACCAGCCAAGGCGAGCTTCCTTGGCGGCAGGAGTGGGTCAATTATTCAGACATGTCTGTCGGCATCAAGCAAGCAGTCATTGCCTCTGAAGATGGTGATTTTGTCAACCACGATGGTGTTGAGTGGGATGCCATCGAGTCGGCTTGGTACAAAAATGCGAAGGCAGAAGAGCGTGCTTTGCAACGCAGTAAAAGACTCCAAAGCAAGCGTAAAAACACTGTAAATGCTGCAAGTGCTACTAAAGTTGAAAAACCGGTAAAAATCATTGGTGGCTCTACCATCACCCAGCAATTGGCTAAAAATCTTTTCTTATCAGGTGAACGAAATTTTGTTCGCAAGGGCCAAGAATTTGTCATCACGCAATTTCTTGAATTCACACTTAGCAAACGACAAATCCTAAACATTTATCTTAATAATGTTGAATGGGGTGAAGGCGTCTTTGGTGCAGAAGCTGCTGCGCAGCATTACTTTAGAAAGCCAGCCAAGCAATTATCAAGCTACGAGTCTGCTCGCTTGGCTGTAATGCTACCTAGGCCCAAATTTTTCGAAAAACAGTCCGGCTCCTCTTATTTATCCAGCCGAGCATCGTCCATCGTCGCGCGCATGCCCGATGCTGAACTGCCTGATTAGCCAGAGGACAGCAGCATGCGCATTCTTGGCATTGATCCTGGCTTACGAACAACTGGCTTTGGCGTCATTGATAAAGAGGGCGCGCAACTGACTTATGTTGCCAGTGGCACGATTAGCACAACACATCTTGAAACTGGTAATTTGCCTGCAAGATTGAAAGTCTTGTTTGAAGGGATCCAAGAGGTTGTGCAGCGCTATGAGCCAGATGAATCATCCGTAGAAATTGTTTTCGTTAATGTCAACCCGCAAGCTACTTTATTGCTAGGTCAAGCGCGCGGCGCTTGCATTTCAGCATTAGTAGCACTAGATTTGCCCGTTTTTGAATACACGGCATTACAAATGAAACAAGCCGTTGTAGGTTATGGAAAGGCTGAAAAAGTGCAGGTGCAAGAAATGGTAAAGCGACTTCTCAATTTACCAACCTTGCCCGGCAAAGACGCTTCAGATGCGCTAGGTTTGGCCATTTCACATGCCAACTCAAGCTACTTGTTGAGCAGTTTGGCGAAGTCTGACGGCGTGCTAAGAAAAACATCCGCCATGTTTAAAGCGGGGCGAACTTACTAACAAGATTATTGTTAAAGTCGCTCAAAAATCAAAACAGCGAAAAACAAAAATGCAACGCCTAGCGTTGCTTTGATAGCTGTTAAACCAATTTTTTTATATTTTGACTGACCTGTCATAGCGAACGCAAAAAACAGACATGCGCAAAGTATGAGTGATACAAGCATGATCCAGCGAAACAAATACATAGTTTTTCCTGTTTATCCGTAGGCAACCGTCAGGCTATCGACAACTCTGCATAGCCCTCAGGGGCCTGAGAAGTATCTAAAAATGAAACCATCTCATAAGCACCTTCTTGCGCCAAGAGTTTGCGAAGCAGCTTGTTATTCAAAGCATGCCCAGAACGAAACGCTTTGTACGAGGCTAGCAATGGATGTCCGATAAGATGCAAATCGCCCATCGCATCTAATATTTTGTGCTTTACAAATTCGTCGCCATAGCGAAGACCATCAGCGTTGATGACTTTGTAATCGTCAATAACTATCGCATTGTCCAAACCACCACCGAGCGCCAAGCCATTGGCTCGCATCATTTCTACATCTTTGGTAAAGCAAAATGTCCGAGCTCTTGAAATATCTCTGGCATAAGAATTTCGAACCAAATCAAACTCATACTCCTGTCCTGTGGCATTGACTGCAACATGTGCAAAGTCAATTTGAAAATTTAATTTGTAGCCGTTATAGGGCTCAAATTTTGCCCACTTTAGGTGCTCGCCTTCACCTTCGCTGATAACGACAGGTTGCAAAACACGAATAAATTTTTTAAGTGCTTTTTGTTTTTCAATGCCCGCGCTCTGCAGTAAAAAAACAAATGAACTTGAAGAACCATCCAAAATCGGCACTTCCTCACCATTGATATCAACAAGCAAATTATCAATGCCTAAACCAGCACATGCAGACATCAAATGCTCAACCGTTTGCACCTTCACGCCAGTCGACGAAATAGTAGAAGCCAAACGCGTATCTGTTACAGCCATAGCCGATGTCCGAATGCTAACGGGCTCTAGCAAATCAATACGTCTGAAAACGATACCCGTATCTGGCTTAGCTGGGCGTAGTGTCACATCGACTCTCTGTCCGCTGTGCAAGCCTACGCCAACTGCGCTGATCACAGATTTAATCGTTTGTTGTACTAGCATCTTAAAACTCAAATAGCCTGTCATGGTTGAAATGACAGGCTATATTCTTACTTAATAAACTTATCCAAATTTTCTTAAATAGCCAAATTATTTTTGGTTACTGATTAATCAGCCTGTTTTCGCAAAAACGCAGGAATATCGATGTCACCCATGCCGCCAGAAGACAGCGCATCAACTTTAGCAGAAGCGCTGGTGCGATCAGGATGACGGCCTAGGTTGCGCACATAAGCGGGCACATCGTAGTTCGTTGCACCAGCCAATGTGCTCGTTATGTTCATGCTACCAGCATCTGCATCAAGCGTAGGTGCATAAGCCATATTATCCGTACCATTTCGCAGGACTTGCAATGGTGGAGCAACGCGTTGCACTTTAGCCTTACTCAAACCGGTAGCTACAACTGTGACACGAATCTCATCGCCCAAGTCTTCATCATAAGCCGTACCGTAAATAACGTGCGCATCTGGAGAAGCATAAGCACGAATTGTATTCATTGCCAACTTGGATTCACTCAATTTAAGCGAGCTCTTAGCAGCCGTGATCAGCACTAAGACACCTTTAGCACCTGAAAGATCAATACCTTCTAAAAGTGGGCATGCAACAGCTTGCTCTGCAGCGATGCGCGCGCGGTCTGGACCACTTGCGAGTGCCGAGCCCATCATCGCTTTGCCATTTTCAGCCATCACGGTGCGCACGTCTTCAAAGTCAGGGTTTACATGCCCACGAACATTGATGATTTCAGCAATACCACCCACCGCATTTTTCAAAACATCATTGGCATAGGCGAATGCTTCCTCTTGGGTAACGTCCTCGCCTAACACGTCAATCAATTTTTCATTCAAAACGACGATCAACGAATCAACGTTTGCTTCTAGCTCCGCGAGACCGTTGTCTGCATTGCTCATGCGCTTGCCACCTTCCCAATCAAAAGGTTTGGTTACGACGCCAACGGTGAGAATTCCCATCTCTTTGGCGATTCGAGCAATAACAGGTGCAGCACCCGTGCCTGTTCCTCCACCCATGCCCGCAGTAATGAAGAGCATATGCGCGCCTTCAATTGATGCGCGAATATCCTCTTCTGCCATTTCTGCTGCCTCACGTCCTTTTTCAGGTTTGCTTCCTGCACCCAAGCCAGTAGTGCCCAGCTGGATGGTTTTCGGAGCACCGCTTGTGCTAAGAGCTTGTGCATCAGTATTGGCGCTGATAAATTCAACACCCTGCACATTTCGTGAAATCATATGCTCAACAGCGTTACCACCGCCGCCACCGACACCAATCACTTTGATTTTGGTGCCCATATTGAACTCCTCAATTTCAATCATTTCAATAGCCATTTTGTTACTCCTTAAACGAATCGCAGTTGCCAAAAATATATATGTTTTAAATCTTTTATTTGTCCGGTACTCAACGCCATCGCTGGTGAGGACTTCCACGCGCTAACCACATCATCTTTTCCATATTAAAAATTTCCAATCAACCAGTCTTTTGCCCGGCTTAATGTGTTTTTAATTGACCCCTGATTATGACCAACTTTAAGGCCTCGCATACGAGCCAAACTGGCTTCTTCTAATAGACCCATAACAGTAGAAGCCCTAGCTTGTGCAACCATGTCAGACAGATTTCCAGAGTATTTTGGAATACCTCGGCGTACGGGTTTTAAGAAAATATCTTCTCCCAACTCCAGCATGCCTGGCATAACTGAAGCGCCACCCGTTAAAACAATACCTGAAGACAATACTTCCTCGTAACCAGTTTCACGGATAGCCTGTTGAACCAATGAAAATATTTCTTCCACTCGCGGCTCAATGACGCCCGCAAGAGCTTGTTTACTCAAACGACGTGGACCGCGATCACCCAAGCCTGGCACTTCTACTTCAGACTCAGGGTCAGTCAGCAATTGCTTGGCGCAGCCACTTTCAACCTTTATATCTTCGGCATCCTTAGTAGGTGTCCTAAGCGCCATAGCAATATCGCTTGTAATTAAATCGCCAGCAATTGGAATGACTGCCGTATGGCGAATTGCACCGCCTGTAAACACGGCAACATCTGTCGTACCAGCGCCAATATCAACAAGTACAACACCCAACTCACGTTCGTCGTTAGTCAGAACTGCAAGATTTGAGGCCATAGGATTCAGCATCAAATGCTCCACCTCTAGGCCACAACGATGAACGCATTTAATAATATTTTCTGCCGCGCTTTGAGCACCTGTGACTATGTGTACTTTAGCCTCTAAGCGAATACCACTCATACCAATTGGATCTTTTACATCCTGACCGTCAATCACAAATTCTTGGGATTCAACCAATAGCAATCGCTGATCGTTAGAGATATTAATGGCTGTTGCAGTATCAAGTACGCGCTTAACATCTGAGCGGCTAACCTCTTTGTCTTTGATAGCAACCATACCGCTAGAGTTGATACCACGGATATGGCTGCCAGTTATACCCGTATAAACTCGACCGATTTTACAATCCGCCATCAATTCAGCCTCTCTAAGTGCTTGTTGAATACTTTGAACAGTAGCATCAATATTCACCACAACACCGCGCTTCAAACCATTACTAGGTGAAACGCCAAAACCAGCAATTTTTAGTAGCCCCCCAGGCAAAACCTCGGCAACAACAACCATGATTTTGGATGTGCCAATATCAAGCCCGACCACTAAATCTTTATATTCTTTTGCCATATTTTTACTTTTTTGATAATACAGTTGCAAGTGTTGAATCCAAGGTACTCACGCCATGCATACGCATAGCGTAACCATCAGAATGACGTAAATCTACATACTGAATATCCAACGATTTTTTATTTAATTTGGTTAATAAATTCTCGACACTCAAGGAAAACTTACTTATACGATCAATAAGATCAACCATGCTACCGCGTCCTAGCTCAATATGTGCACCACCATCTAAAGTAGCAATCCAACTGCCTCGCACATTTAGCTCTAACTTTCTCACAGTACCTTTTAAGGGATGCAATGCACTGGCGATTTCTTTGTACATATCTAACATCAGCTTGCCCTGCCCCTCTGGTCCAATCAATTGCGGTAAAGACTCATATTCATCTTCATCAGCGCCTACATCAAATATTTTGCCGGCATCATCTACAAGCTTCATATCCTCACGCGCACCCCATATAGCTTTGGACTTGTATTCGCTAAGCGTCACTTCAACCTGACTCGGATAAACACGCTTGACGACAGCACGACTTACCCATGGGGTAGATTCAAATACTTGCTTGGTTTTTTTTAAATCAACATTATAAAAATTACCATAGATTTTATTAGAAATATTATCACTAATTGATAAAATATCGTTACGAACAACATCACCCCTGATTGTTATAGCATCAAGATTTTTAATCTTGTTTTTTATAACATATTGGAATCCACTCAAAACCAATAACAAAATAAATAAACCAAATAGAAAATTCGTCAACGCATTAACAAACTTGATGTCAACAGGTATTTCCGATGATTTAACTATTAATTTCATTTTTTATTTAATTATTTTGGTGTTGTAAACATTTTTATAATCTAACGATGCTGTTGCAAGCACACTTAAACACAAATCTTCAAAGCTAAGTCCATAATTCAATGCCGACATAGGCGAAAGTGAATGTCCTGTCATACCTGGTGCAGTATTGATTTCCAATAAGTAGGGTTTTCTAGTTACATTATCAATCATGACGTCCAACCGTGCCCAACCACGTCCACAGATTGCATCAAATGCTTTAACAACTAACGCTTGAATCTTGCGCTCTTCATCGTTGGGCAATTCACACGGAATAATATATTTAGTATCATTAGTAAAATATTTATTTTGATAATCGTACTTTCCACTTGGCGCAAGTATTTTAATAATTGGCAATGCTTGAATACTTCCCGAGACACTCAAAACCGTGCAAGTTACTTCATCACCGCTAATAAATTGTTCGCAAATAATTTTAGAATCTTGCATTGCTGCTAATTTATATGCGGTTTCACATTGTTCTAGCGTCGTAACTTTTGTTATACCGATTGATGATCCTTCAAGTGCAGGTTTAACAATCATAGGAGCATTCAAAGTCTTGAACGCAGTTAGTGTTTCTTCAACACTCGCCACTTCAACCCAAGATGGTGTCGGCAATTCTTTAGCTTGCCAAATATTTTTGGTCATTATCTTGTTCATAGCAATACTGGAAGCCATGACACCGGAGCCTGTGTAAGGTATGCCTAATATCTCCAAGACCCCCTGAATAGTGCCATCTTCACCATACCGACCATGAAGTGCAATAAAACAGCGATTAAAATTCTCGGCTTTCAGCAACAATAAATCTTTTTCTGCGGGATCAAATGCATATGCATCAATCCCCTGCGACACCAAAGCATTCAAAACTGCATTACCTGACATCAAGGAGATATCTCGTTCAGCGGAACGACCACCCATAAGTACAGCAACTTTTCCGTACTGTTTTATCATTTCGACTTGATCACTCATTTTCATATACTTAAATTTACTTATTTTTGAAATTGATTTTCAGCTACCAATGTGAGGATAGTTTTGGGCGTCCCACTGATTGAACCGGCCCCCATACACAGAACAACATCTCCATTTTTGGCAATATTTAGTATTTCTGGAGCCATATTTTGAATGTCATCTACAAATATAGGCTCTACTTTGCAAGTTAATCGAACGGCTCTGCAAAGTGAGCGGCTATCTGCGCCTACTATTTTTGCCTCGCCAGCTGCGTACACTTCAGATAGCAAGATTACATCTACAGACGCCATCACCTTGATAAAGTCTTCAAAACAATCCCGCGTTCTGCTGTATCGATGCGGTTGAAAAGCCAATACCAAACGTCTACCGGGATAGGCGCCTCTGGCTGCTTCAATGGTTGCTTTCATTTCAACTGGATGATGACCATAGTCATCTATCAACGTATAAGTACCCCCATTTTTAGCCGCGATCTCGCCATATTTTTGGAACCGACGATCAACACCTTTAAATTGCAAAAGTGCTTTTTTGATGGCATCAGGATTAATTTCCAACTCCAGCGCTACGGCAATAGCGGCAAGCGCATTTTTGACATTGTGCAAACCAGGTAAATTTAATTCAATCGCTAGTGTGCTTGATTGATCAGCATCGTTAAATTGCACATTAAAAGTCATGGCTCCATGTTTTGCCACGATGTCAACTGCACGAATTTGAGCTTCTTCAGCAAGTCCATAGGTAATGACGGGCCTCGCAATTGAAGGAATGATTTCGCGAACAGCAGGATCATCCACGCAAACGATTGCAGCGCCATAAAAAGGCATGCGGTGCAAAAACTCGACGAACGAAGACTTCAATTTTTGAAAGTCATGGCCATATGTCTCCATATGATCTTCATCGATATTCGTTACTACAGCCATGACTGGCAATAAGTTTAAAAATGAAGCGTCAGACTCATCTGCTTCGACAACAATGTAGTCTCCGCGTCCTAGCTTCGCATTAGCATCAGCACTATTTAAGCGCCCGCCGATTACAAAAGTAGGGTCAAGCCCAGCCTCTGCCAAAACGCTGGCAATCAGACTTGTTGTGGTAGTTTTTCCATGCGTTCCAGCAACTGCAATACCTTGTTTCATGCGCATGAGTTCAGCCAACATGACTGCGCGCGGTACCACTGGAATGTTGAGTTTTTTTGCTTCAATAACTTCAGGGTTATCTTGCTTCACAGCAGAGGAAACAACCACTACATCAACATTCTGCAAATTATTTGCGCTGTGCCCGATATAAGTCTTGATTCCAAATTGTGCCAATCTTCGCAAAATTGCGCTGTCAGTCATATCCGAGCCACTGACTTTGTAGTTTAAATTTTGCAGCACTTCCGCGATACCGGACATGCCCACGCCACCGATGCCAATAAAATGAATTCGATTTACGGCATGCTTCATTTAATCAACTCCTCGCATGCATCAACAATCATATTTATAGTATTTGGAATGTGCAATTCTTTTGAATTTTTGGCTGCTTTTAACAAGATATCTCGATCCATTTTCAGTATTTCATTCGCCATTTTTTCTGGCGTCAACTCTCTCTGTGGCTGCAACCAAGCCGCTTCATTCCTCACCAAATACATTGCATTTTGTGTTTGATGATCATCCACCGCCGAAGGTAAAGGCACAAACATAGCGGCCGCACCGACAGCGGCAATCTCAGTAACAGTGCTCGCACCGGCTCTGCAGATAATGAGATCTGCATGCGCAAATGCTTCGGCTGTATTATCAATAAACGGCACAACATCGGCTTCTACATTCAAAGCGCCGTACAATTTTTTTAACGCATCAAACTGGTCTATCCCACTTTGATGCGTAATTTGTGGGCGAATTTTTGTGTCAATTAATTTGATAGCACTTGGAACAGTCTCGTTAAGAAATTTAGCGCCCAAACTTCCTCCAACAATTAAAATTCGCAATGGGCCTTTACGATTTTCAAATCGAAGCTCTGGCTCATCTACGCTTAAGAATTCAGCACGCAGAGGATTTCCGCTAACTACAGCTTTGCAATTAACGTTTGGAAAGGCCATGAAAACATGTTTAGTTAAACATGCCAAAACTTTATTGCTCAACCCGATGACTGAGTTTTGCTCATGAATCATCAACGGTTTACCTAAACTTCTCGCAGCTAAACCTGCAGGTAAAGTCACATATCCACCAAATCCAATTACTAAATTAGGTTTGGTTTTAGCAATAATGAAACCGCAATCAATGCACGCCTTTATAAGTCTAAATGGCATCTGCAACCAAGTCGACAATCCTTTGCCTCGTGTTCCACCAAAATCAATACTTTCGAAAGGAAGATTCCGCTGTAGAACAAGTCGATTTTCCATGCCAACTTTGGTACCTAGCCATGTCACATTCCACCCATTGAGCTTCAGAGCCTCTGCTATCGCTAAACCAGGGAAAATATGTCCACCCGTGCCAGCAGCAGCAATCAAGACGTGTTTGGATTTTTGAGGTCTTATGTCTTTCACTCTCGACCTCCGCGCATTAGGAGCTTGTTTTCAAAATCAATGCGTATGACAATAGCCAATGCCAAAGCATTAAACAAAATCGCAGTACCGCCATAACTCATCAATGGCAAAGTAAGCCCCTTTGTTGGTAAGGCACCCAAGTTAACACCGATATTGATGAAGGCTTGAAAGCCTAACCATATCGCAACACCCTGAGCAACCAAACCGGGGAACAGACGATCTAATGAAATGGCTTGTCTGCCAATGTGCATGATTCTGCGCGTGAGCCAAAGAAACAGGCCAATGACGACGGCAACACCCATCAGCCCAAACTCCTCTCCAATAACCGCCAGCAAAAAGTCTGTGTGCGCTTCAGGCAACCAATGTAGCTTTTCAATACTTCCGCCAAGTCCAACACCCATAACCTCACCGCGCCCAAATGCAATAAGTGAATGCGACAGCTGATAACCTTTACCCAAAGTATGCTCTGCATTCCAAGGGTCTAAGTAGGCAAAAATTCTCTCCCTACGCCATTCACTACTCGCGATCATGGCACCAAACGCTAATACGATCAAAGTAGCGATTAAAAAAAACATCCGCGCATTGACACCACCCAAAAATAAAATCCCCATGGCAATAACGGCAACAACCATGAATGCACCCATGTCAGGCTCAGCTAATAAGAGCAAACCAACAACTAATACAGCAATTCCAATTGGGATAACAGCCACGAAAAACCGCTCTTTGATGTCCATCTTTCTTACCATGTAATCGGCTACGTAGAGCAGCATGGCAAACTTTACAAATTCAGAAGGCTGAAAACTGATGAAACCCAGCGGTATCCAGCGACGTGCGCCATTCACAACGCGCCCAACGTGTGGGATTAAAACGACGATGAGTAACAATAAGGACACGACAAATAACCAAGGAGCAACCTTCTCCCATAGAGCCAAAGGGAATTGAAAAGCAACTACGCTAACAATGCAGGCCAAGAATATAAAAAAAGCATGTCGATAAACAAAATACGTGCCCGTTAAATTTGCGAACCTTGGATTGTCTGGCATCGCAATGGAGGCAGAATACACCATCACCATGCCAAAAATCAGCAGCACAAATATGACCCAAATAAGCGTCATATCAAGTTTGAATGAGACTTGAGCATCGCTTTTCAGGATTTGGTTTCTTTGATATTTCTGCACGCTGGTCTTTTGTTTACCAAAGCGATCAAGCAGCGCATCAACCGACAGCAGATCAATCAAACGTTGAGTTAAAACAGTCATGACACAACTCCATCGTCGAGCTCTTGAACGTCACTCTTGTTCAAATTTTTCACTTCGGTTTGGAATACATTGCCACGATGCTCATAATTGTCAAACATATCCAAACTCGCGCAAGCAGGAGAAAGTAAGACAGCATCTCCCATGACAGCGTTTTTTGCAGCTGCACTCACTGCATGCATCATTGAATCAACGAATACTTTCGGCACATCCGCTGCCTTTAAAGTTTCCCCAATGATTTCTTTGTCTTTGCCAATCAAAATAACAGCACGTACAAATTTCTTCACCACCTCAATCAGCGGTGAAAAATCTTGCCCTTTGCCTTCTCCGCCTAAAATGACAACTATTTTCCGCTCTTGACCTAATCCAGAAATGGCTGCGACTGTAGAGCCAACATTTGTACCTTTGCTGTCATCAAAATATTCAATGTCGTTGAAGATGCCGATTGATTCCACGCGATGCGGTTCACCTTTGTACTCACGCAGACCATACAAAACACGCGAAACGCTGCAGCCTATTGTTTCAACCAACGCAAGCGCCGCCAGTGCATTCAAAAGGTTATGCTGACCTCGAAGCAATAATGCGTCTGTAGGAATCAATCTTTGAAGACTCAGATCAATCGTTGGTTCAATCAAAGAGCGTTGTTTTTTAATGACTATGTCTTCAGCACTAATCGCACGAACCAGCCATGTCATACCATTGACTGACTCCAAACCATAATCTCCGAGTCGCGTCGGCAAGTCACTGCCAAAAGAACAATAAGACCTATGCTTATTTAGTTTTTTTGCATTTGCCAGCAAATCCATGACAACTTCGTCATCGCGATTAACAACCATAATCGCCCGTGATCCGTAAACATGCGATTTAGCGCTTATGTATGAATCCATGGTTTCATGCCAGTCAAGATGGTCTTGCGTCACATTCAAGACCACGCCAGCTGTCGGCTCAAAGCCAGTTGCATCATTAAGCTGAAAACTGCTTAACTCCAGAACCCAAGCTTGCGGAAGGTCGTTAGCATCTATTTTTTCTCGCAAAGTATCAAGCAAACTAGGACCAATGTTGCCAGCGATTGCGACTGACATATTTGCACTGGCAACCAACTTACCCGTTAACGATGTAACTGTTGTCTTCCCATTAGTACCTGTAATTGCCAACACTGCTGGTTTGTAATTCTCAGTCTCATTCAAATCGGCTAGAGCCATGTTGAACAAAGTTAATTCATTCCCAACAGGAATAGTTTTAAGATTTGCACTTAAAACAATCTCGTTTAGGTCTGCAGGTTTGATTCCTGGGCTGATCAATAAATAATTGATCTCTCTATCCGTTAGCACTGTCGCATCAAATGAACTGCAGATAAACTGCGCGTCTAGCAGCTCTGCTTTGAACTGATTTAACTGCGGTGGATGACTGCGCGTATCAACAACTGTGACGGATGCACCGTGCAGCGAACACCAGCGTGCCATCGCAAGACCAGATATTCCTAGTCCTAAGATCATGACGTTTTGATGCCCCAAAGATTTCATCGTATTTAATTTTTAAAATTATTTTTAACGCAACTTCAAAGAAGACAAACCAACCAAGCACAGCAGCATGGTGATGATCCAAAAGCGCACGACAACTTGGGTTTCTTTCCATCCACTTTTCTCGTAGTGATGATGCAATGGGGCCATTTTCAAAATACGACGACCTTCACCAAATTTTTTCTTTGTATATTTGAAATAGCTGACTTGCAGCATCACAGAGACAGCTTCAGCTACAAAAATTCCACCCATAATGAACAAGACAATTTCTTGCCGCACAATTACAGCGATCGTTCCCAGTGCGGCGCCCAAGGCTAAAGCACCAACGTCACCCATGAATATTTGAGCAGGATAGGTGTTGAACCACAAAAATGCCAAGCCAGCTCCAGCCATAGCTGCGCAAAATATGAGTAACTCCCCTGAACCTGGAATATATGGGAAAAATAAATATTTTGAATAAACTGCACTACCTGTCACGTAAGCAAATACACCCAATGACGAGCCCACCATGACCACAGGCATGATGGCTAGACCGTCCAAACCATCCGTCAAATTGACTGCGTTACTAGCGCCCACAATCACCAAATAGGTTAACAACACAAAACCAAATACGCCAAGCGGGTAGTTGATTACTTTGACAAATGGGACTTGCAAACCAGCTTTAGGCGGTAAATTTACATCAAAGCCTGACTGCACCCATTTAAAAAACAAATCCAGCACGCGCATGTTTGATACTTCAGAGATACTGAATACTAGGTACAGAGCAGCCAGCAAACCAATAACGGATTGCCAAAAATATTTTTCTCTTGAACGCATTCCTTCTGGATCTTTGTTCACCACTTTGCGCCAATCATCTACCCAACCTATCGCACCAAAGCCCAATGTCACAAACAGAACAATCCAAACAAAGCGGTTACTCAGGTCGAACCACAACAATGTTGATATAGCAATGGACAACAAAATTAGCACGCCACCCATCGTTGGCGTACCACTTTTAACCAAATGCGTTTCCATGCCATAGCTTCGCACTTGCTGACCAATTTTTAATGCGCGCAAACGATTGATAACGTAAGGTCCAGCCAATAATCCGATCATCAAAGCCGTCAATGCGGCCATCACGGCACGGAACGTGATGTACTGAAACACCCTGAAAACACCAAACTCAGGCGATAGCGTTTGCAGCCACTGCGCCAAACTAAGCAACATGTGCTATCTCCTTGTTGTTATTGTCTTTTTGATCAAAAGTCATGATGTGCTTGCTTACGCGCTCCATCTTCATAAAGCGTGAACCTTTTACTAATATGCTGTTTGCATTTTCTAGCTCACTTGCAACAGCATCATTCAACGCTTCGATTGTTTTGAAATGCTTAGCACCTTGGAAGTGCTTGGCAGCATGTTCTGAAAGTTCACCAAAAGTAAATAACTTCTCAACTTTTTTTAATTGCGCATATTCACCTGCTTCAGCATGAAAAGCCATACCTTGCTCACCCACCTCGCCCATATCCCCCATCACAATAAGTCGCGGGGCTTTCATTTCAGATAGAGAATCAATGGCGACCCTCATCGAATCAGGATTTGAGTTGTAGGTGTCGTCAATCAAAAGAACATCTCTTGAATGACAATGAAGTTGCTGTGTGAATGATCTGCCTTTGACAGGACGGAACGCTTGCAAACCTTGTGCAATCTCTTTCAATGGAACTTTTGCGGCAAGCGCGCAAGAGATAGCAGCCAATGAATTTTTAACGTTATGACGACCTGCAATATTCAAGCTATAACTGAGTTGCCCCAACGGGGTTTCGGCGATAACGTACCACTGTCCATTACTCCAATCTGCCTCAGAGCAATACACATCTGCTGCAGTATTGGCTTCAATATCTAAGGCAAACGTCAGCGTCTTGCAATGGCCCGCTAGTGTTTTCCAGACGTGACTGTAGTCATCATCTTCGGGAAACACAGCAACACCATCCGCCGGCAATGCCGATAATGCAGAGCCGTTTTCATATGCGACTGCCTCAACGCTCACCATAAACTCCAAATGCTCGCGCTGTGCATTGTTAACCAACACAACGGTTGGCTTCGCAATATTAGCCAAGTAAGCAATTTCACCAGGATGATTCATACCCAGTTCAACCACGGCAATCTTGTGATTAGCCTTCAATCTCAGCAAAGTTAACGGCACACCAATATCGTTATTTAAATTGCCGATCGTTGCCAGTGACGCTTGACCCGCATACGCAGCCAAGATGGATGCAACCATTTGCGTTACCGTTGTTTTGCCATTGCTGCCCGTCACAGCAATAAGTGGCAGCACGTATTGCGAACGCCAGTGTGCAGCAATGTTTCCCAGTGCAATTTTGGTATCCGCTACCTCTAAACCTTGCTCACCATGCGCCTTTAACCCGTGCTGCGCTATGACGGCAACTGCTCCTTTGGCAATCGCTTCTTGAACGAAAGCATTGCCATCGAATTGGTCACCACTAAGAGCCACAAACAAATCGCCTTGTTGAATCGTCCGAGTGTCCGTATGAATGCGGTCAACCATGGTTTCTGCATCACCAAACAATTCTGAACCAACCAGCCAAGAATGTAGTTTCCCTAACTTGATCATGCTGTTACCTCGCCTACAGCAGACATTACTTTTAAAGTTTGCAAAGCCTGCTCTTTGTCAGAGAAATAGGTTTTGATGCCTGACTCATCTTGGTAGTTTTCATGACCTTTGCCGGCAATCAAGATCACATCGGTTTGATGTGCATTTTTAATGGCCTTGGCAATAGCCATCGCGCGACTCGCTTCAACGGTTACATTTGTTTGAGACTTGAAACCGACAACAATATCGTTCAAGATTGTCTCAGTCTTTTCAAGGCGCGAATTATCGGCAGTGACCACGACCGCATCGGCATACGCTTGCGCCATTTGCGCCATCAGGGGTCGCTTGGTGGTATCACGGTCACCACCGCAGCCAAAAACGCATATCAATTTGCCGCCGCGCGTGTCCGCCACGGGCCGCAGTGCGACCAGTGCCTGCTTCAATGCATCTGGCGTGTGCGCATAGTCAACGACGACCAAGGGCTGCGTTTCATACGCGATGACATCCATTCTTCCCGGCACTGCCGTTAAAGCTTTGCATGCTTCTACGCACGTTTGCAAGTCAATACCACTTGCACGCATGGCGGCAATAACACCCAGCAAGTTTGAGACGTTGTATTGACCGAAAAATTTGGTTTCAATTAAATATGTTTCATTGCCTTCTTTGATATTAAATTGCAAGCCATTTGTACTGTATGTAATATCAAACGCTTTGATACGAGCTGCATTATCAATAGCGATTGTCCAAATATCTAGTTTTTTATCTTCAAGTGATTTAACTAGCTCTCGCCCTTTTGCGTCATCAATATTAACAACTGCAGCTTTTAAAGTTGGCCACTGAAAGAGTTTTAATTTTGCACTCCAATATGCCTGCATACTGCCATGGTAATCAAGATGATCTTGCGTGAAATTTGTAAATACAGCTACTTTGATGTCTGTACCATCAAGTCTGCTCTCCTCAATACCGATTGAAGACGCCTCAATAGCGCAATAATTAAATCCGTTATCAACATACTCACGAAATTTTTTCTGCAAAAGTACGGGGTCTGGCGTTGTCAAACCCGTAGATTCAACTGCATTGGGTACACCTACACCCAAGGTTCCAACCATAAAACACTTTGTTGCCGATTTAGGGCTAACCACAGTGACGGCCTGCAGTGCTTGCGCAAGCCACCAGGCCGTTGTTGTCTTCCCATTGGTACCTGTAATGGCAAGGACATTTAAGCACTTAGCCGGTGTATTCATTGCCTGAGCAGCTATAAATCCTATAGCGTTTTTAAGTCCCGAATAACTTGCAATGTTGTCTTGATCAGTGATACTTTCGAACACTTTTAAATTCAAGCCAGAATGCTCTACAAGACACGCGGTAGCGCCGTTTTGCAGAGCCGCCTGGACATACTGCCGACCATCCACCGCAGCACCTGGCCAGGCAATAAAACCATCACCTGTTTGAATATCTCGGCTATCAATACGCAACTCACCCGTCACCTTGGTTTTTAACCAGTTGACAGCTTCTGTGGGATTATGAAGTTGAATCATTAAAATGACTCCTCAACCGCAGCATATATTAATTGTGGTTTGACGTTAATATCTGGCTGCACACCTAATATACGCAATGTTTGTTGCACTGTTTCACTAAAGACGGGTGCCGCAACATCACCACCAAAATATTTGCCATTTTTAGGCTCTTCAATCATGACCGCAACCACAATACGTGGATTTTCTATTGGCGCCATGCCAACAAAGAAACCTCTGTATTTTTTACTGGCATAGCCTTTGCCTTCTTGAATATGTGCAGTACCAGTTTTTCCACCAACGGAATAACCCATCGTTTGCGCTTTCTGAGCAGTACCGCCTGCGCTGGTTACCATATTTAACATGTGACGCACTGCAATAGCATTATTCGGTTTAAACACAGGGACGCCTGCGGCGCGCTCACTTGATTTGGTTAATGTCAGTGGTATTATTTCGCCGTCTCTAGCAAACACGCTATAGGCATGCGCCAGCTGAAACAAACTGCACGACAAGCCGTAGCCATAGCTCATGGTGGCTTGCTCAATGGGCCGCCAAGTTTTATAAGAGCGTAATTTGCCGCCAACAACACCTGGAAACGCGAGCTGTGGTTTTTGACCAAACCCAAGTTGGTCATACATCGACCACATATCTTTGGGCTGCGTTTGCATCGCAAGCTTGACAATACCCACATTGCTTGATTTTTGAATAACTTGGTTAACGGTTAATGCGCCCTGAGGATGCGCATCAGATATGGTCGCACCACCGACTGTCATCCGACCTGGCGCTGTTTGAATCACAGTGTCTGGCGTGACAAAGCCACGCTCTAAAGCCAAAGCAGCTATGAATGGCTTCATAGTAGAACCCGGCTCAAATGTGTCTGACAAAGCCCTGTTTCTTAGCTGCGCGCCATTCATACCCTCTTTTTTGCTGATGTTGTTGCCTACGGGGTAATTTGCGAGCGCCAGCACCTCACCAGTAACCACATCGATCACCACAGCACTGCCAGAGTTGGCTTTGTGCTCGACGACAGCATCGCGCAGCTTTTGGAAGGCAAAAAACTGAATTCTGCTGTCGATACTGAGTTGCTGGTCTTTGCCGGCCGTCGGTGGTCGCTGCTCACCGATGTTTTCTACAACTTGTCCCAGCCTATTTTTGATGACCTTGCGAGAGCCTGTCTGCCCAGCCAATTCATGGTTAAAAGCCAACTCAACACCGCCTAAACCTTTCCCATCCACATTGGCGTAGCCCATGATAGAGGCGGCTGAATCACCCTCAGGATACTTGCGCTTGTATTCATTGCGCAAATAAACGCCTTTGATCCCCAGGGCTTCAATCGTTTTGGCATTTGCCTCATCGACCTGACGCTTTAACCAAACAAAACTCTTATCCTCATCGTTCAGTTTTTGCGTCAACTCTGCTTTTGGCATCTCCAATAGTTTGGCCAATTTAGCAAGTTTGGTATCGTCAATTTCAACGTCTTCAGGAATAGCCCATACGCTTGGCGACAACACGCTTGAAGCGAGAATCAAACCATTACGGTCTAAAATTTTTCCGCGATTTGCAGGTAAATCTAAAGTTCGTACAAAACGGACTTCGCCTTGGCGTTTGAAAAAATTATTGTTGATGACTTGAATGTAGGCTGCGCGGCCGATTAACCCAACAAAGCCTATCGCAATTACAGCAACAATGAATTTACTGCGCCAGACGGGTGTTTTGCTCGTCAGCAGAGGACTTGAAGCGTAGTTGATACTGCGGCTCATTTTGCAGCCTCTGTGGTTGTAGCAGGCGCTTTGCTTACTTCTGCATTGCTAATGTATTGCGTCACAGCAGGCGTGGCTGAGCGCATTTGCAGCTTCTCTTTGGCCAATTTTTCAATGATTAACGGTGTGGCCTGCGCGCGGCCTTCTACCTGCAATGCGGTATGCGTCAATTCCAATTTTCGAACTTCAACAGTCGCTTTTTCTATCGCTACAAACAGCTGTCTTGATTCATATTGAACTTTGACGATGTAAAGCATCGTCGCCACTACCGCAACCAACAGCATGAAGTTAATGCGAATCATGCTGCCAACCTTTCGGCAACACGCATCACTGCACTGCGCGAACGCACATTGGCACTCACCTCTGCAGCACTAGCTTTAACTCTACCCATCGCTTTTAACTTCATTGCTTTGTTCGAGGCAATGGGTACGCGCCTATCAAACTCTTCTTTCGAATGTTTGGCAATAAATTGCTTCACAATGCGATCTTCCAAAGAGTGAAAACTGATCACCACCAAGCGACCGCCTGGCTTGAGCACATCCAAGCTCGCTTCTAGCGCTTGCTGCAGCTCTTCAAGCTCGGCATTGATGAAAATCCGAAAAGCCTGAAATGTGCGCGTTGCTGGGTTCTGGCCCTGCTCGCGAGTTTTGACCGTGTCAGCCACGAGGCGGGCCAGCTGTGCGGTGGTTGAAATGGGGTGCCCTTCTTCCCTGCGAGTAACAATCGCTTTTGCAATAGAGCCAGCAAACCGTTCTTCACCGTAGTCACGTATCACCTCCGTTATTTGGGTTACATCCGCTGTTACAAGCCACTGCGCGACCGTTTGACCGCGTGTGGTGTCCATGCGCATATCAAGCGGCGCATCAAACCGAAAACTAAAACCGCGCTCTGGCGTGTCGATTTGTGGTGAGCTCACCCCCAAATCCATCAACAAACCTGCAGCACTACCGTGCGACAAATCGCCTACATACTTGAAACCCTCGTGGCGAATCGACAAGCGCGCATCATCAATAGCTTCTGCTACCGCGATAGCCGCTGGGTCTTTGTCGAAAACAACCAGTCTTCCACTTGGGCTCAATTTCGACAAGATAAGTTGTGAATGCCCGCCTCGCCCAAAAGTGGCATCTATATAGGTTGCACCTGCGTCAGTGATCAAGGCGTCTACAGCCTCATCCAACAGAACGGTGGTGTGTTGCAAGGACGTTGTAGTCATTGCGCTTAAAAAGTAATATCGTTGAGTTCAGCAGGCGGCATTTCGCGCATGCTTTTCTTGATGCGCGCATCGTAGGCTTCATAGGCAGCTTTGTCCCACAGCTCAAAATAGTGCCCCATGCCTCGCAACGTTGTTTCTTTGCTGATACCTACAGCTTCACGCAATTCAGGGGAAATCAAAATGCGCCCTGTGCTATCAAGCTCCACACTCATCGCGTTACTCAAGTACAAACGCTTGAGTGGCAACGACGACATCGGTAATGCAGAAATTTTGGCACTGAAAGCCTCCCATGCGGGCCGTGGAAAGACCATCAAACAGCCTTCGTAATGCTGGGTAATCGTGACTTGACCCTCGCAGCTGGCCATCAACGCTTCTTGGTGGCGCGTCGGCACAGAAAGCCGACCTTTCGCGTCCAAACTCAATGATGAAGCGCCAAAAAACACGATACTTAGCCCCAAAAAGAATAACTCAGTGAACTGAACAAAATTTAGTGCACTTTTACCCACTAATTTGCACTTATTTCAACTATAGCAGGAAATTATTCTTTATCAATGCATTTTACCGTCAAATATTTCAACAAAATCAAAGACTTAGAGCGTTGTTTTCAAAGTAACAATAAAAAATTCATACAAAATAACGACTTAGAGCAATCACTGAAAGTGCCGCTTTATGATGCAATAAGAATGTAAAAGTTGTAGCGCGAAAACACAGCTGCAAAGCCAAACAACAGAGTTGCAACATTTATCACACCAAACACGTTAAAAGTGGTGTGTTTTGAGCCTCTATTGACGACCGCTTGAATGCGGTCTAATCCGATTTAATGTGTCTTTTGCGAGTGCTCTTTCAGATTGAAGTCTAAGCGATCAGTCTTCCACCATTGCATGGACATCTGCGCTTCAATTTCATCTATTTTTTTGATCGTAGACGTTTTTTCACTCAAATCGGTCAGCATACTGGTGTGAAAAAACCTCTGCTTGGGTTTATCCTCATCGAGGACTTCATTCTGGCGCAGCGCACGCAGCTTGTCGAACTCTCGCTTGCGAATCGCCCAGGTGCGTTTCGCTTCCCCGCGCAAAGGCGAAGTCACGGGCTTTGAAAATGAATTTTTTTGAGCGATGGCAGCAACATCGCCATCTTTCATCAAAGATGAAAGAAATGACGATGCAGCAGATTTAGCGCCAGTTAAAAAACCCATAGTGTAGATTTAATCACCAAACATCTTTTGTTTCAACTCACGGCGTTGTTGCGCTTCTAACGACAGTGTAGCGGTTGGTCGAGCCAGCAAACGGCCTACACCAATAGCTTCACCCGTCTCGTCGCAATAGCCGTAGTCACCGGCATCAATACGCACGATTGATTGCTCGATCTTTTTGAGCAGCTTGCGCTCACGGTCACGTGTACGCAACTCTAGCGCGTGTTCCTCCTCAATCGTTGCACGATCAGTTGGGTCTGGCACGACAGCAGACTCATCCCGCAAATGCTCTGTCGTTGCGCCGGCGCTTGCCAAAATACCTTGCTTCAACTGCATCAATTTCAAGCGGAAGTACATCATCTGTTTGATGTTCATGTACTCTGAATCTGGCATGGCCAACAACTCATCGTCCGTCATTTCCTCAGCCGTTTTTGTTTTCCAATTGTTGGCCAGCTTAGGATTGTGCTTAGCAGCAAATTGCGGGGGAGGAATAATGGCGAGTGACGGCACGTGAGGGCCATAGCTCGATTTAGCAGCAGTTGAAGCCACAGATTGAGCCATTGACGGCACAGTTAACGATGCTAATCTTGAAGTTCTTGCTTTCGATTGTGCAGGCGCAGTAGGTGATAAATCTTTAATTTCGGTAGGGGCTATTTTCGACGCGATGACCATGGGTTGCTTTAAATTTGACTCTTCTTTGGGTGGCTTGGATGCAGCTTTAGATTTTTCTATCGTTTTAGCTGGCTCGATTGGTTTAGCTGCTTTCGCTACTTTCTTAGCTGGCGCTTCAACCGTTTTAGCGGGTTTTGCTTTGACAACAGGCTTTGCAACAGGTTTGCTGATTTTTTGAGCGACGGCTTTGGTGGCAGTTTTCGCGGCAGACTTTGACGCAGCCTTAGGTACTGGCTTCTGAACTGCCTTGGCTGTAGCTTTTACAGCAGGCTTGGTTGCAGGCTTAGCCGTAGATTTAGAAACAGGTTTTTTGACTGGTTTAGAGACGGGTTTAGCGACTGACTTGACAACAGCTTTTGCCGGCTTAGCAGGCTTAGCAGGCTTAACTACTTTCTTAGCAGCAACTTTAGTCACCACTTTGGCTGCCACTTTAAGGGGTGCTTTTTTAACTGCTTTTTTCGCTACGGTTTTCATTCATTGCCTCCCAGCTAAGCTGGTATTTATTCAAATCAAACAATCAACTCTCACGCATCAGAAAACCAATACGTTCACCTTAAAACTATTTAGAATTTACTTGCACCTTGCAGTAGCACGTAAATATTTAAATATTGCCAAAAATCAATCAGCGCGCGGATTGTAGCCGTTTCAGACAGGGTTTAAACCAAGCATTGCTCCATACCTTGCAAAAAGATGTCTTTTGGCAAATTGATGCCAATAAATACCATTTTGCTGCCTCTTTTTTCGCCTTTTGCCCAGATGGGACCCAGATCGCTACCCATCAATTGGTGCACACCTTGGAAAATAACCTTGCGTTCCGTGCCTTTCATGTTCAACACGCCTTTGTAACGCAGCATGCGTGGGCCGTAAATATTGACAATGGCGCCCAAGAAATCCTCTAGTTTTGCAGCGTCAAAGTATTTGTCTGACTTAAAAACAAAGCTCTTCACATCGTCGTCATGCACATGGTGATGCGCTTTGTGCTCGCCCAAGAAAGGGCCCAGATTGTCTGCGTCTGCTGGACTGGTGTCATGGTGGTGGTCATCGGTTAAGAAGTCAGGGTCGATATCGAGCTTGGCATTGAGGTTAAAACCACGCAAATCAAACACATCCGCTATCGCCACATCACCGAAATGCACCGTTTTTTGCGGGGCGCGTGGGTTCATGTGCTTGATGCGGTGCATCAAGGCTTCGACTTCTTCCTTAGCCACCAAATCTGATTTACTGATGAAAATTTGATCCGCAAAACCAATTTGGCGGCGCGCTTCTAAGCGCTCTGTCAGCTGTGTTTCGGCATGTTTGGCATCGACCAAAGTCAAAATACTGTCCAGCAAATACTGTTCGGCAATTTCTTCGTCCATGAAAAAAGTTTGCGCCACGGGGCCAGGGTCGGCCAAACCAGTGGTTTCAATCACCACGCGGTCAAACGTGATCTCGCCTTTGCGCTTTTTCTCAGCCAAATCTTGCAAAGTCACGCGTAAATCGTCACGAATGGTGCAACAGACGCAGCCGTTGCTCATCTGGATGATGTTTTCAGTGGTGTCTGACACCAAAATGTCGCTGTCGATGTTTTCTTCACCAAATTCGTTTTCAATGACCGCGATTTTTTGGCCATGTGCCTCGGTCAAAATGCGTTTCAACAGCGTGGTTTTGCCTGAGCCTAAAAAGCCGGTCAAGATGGTTACAGGAATGAGACTCATGGGAATTACCTAAAAAAGAAGTTGAAATTGAAAAATAATGTGTGAATATATACAGTAATTCGCTTGATTATATGGCGATGAAAAGTCGAAATTCAAGCCAAGTTCATGGCGATTTGTCTGTTTTAACGCTCACTTTCGTCCTTGATTTTCGCCCTTGATTTTCGCTCTTGGATGCGCTGCATCATAAGCTTTTGCGAGATGTTGAAAATCCAAACGCGTGTAAACCTGCGTCGTCGCAATTTGGCTGTGCCCCAATAGCTCTTGCACCGCCCGCAAATCACCGCTGGACTGCAACACATGGCTGGCGAACGAATGGCGCAGCATGTGCGGATGCACAGGCACGGCCAAACCGGCTTGCAGACTGCGGCGTTTTAAGCGCTGCCAGATGGATTGCGCGGTTAACCGAGTGCCATTTCGCCCTAAAAACAGAGCATGTTCATCAGCAGATTTGGGGTTATTTTTTGCTACATTATTTATAGCATTATAGGCAATAAATACGCCGGCTCGCATCGAATTCCATGCCTCTAGAGCCTGCATGGCTTTAGCACCTACTGGCACGGCTCGCCGTTTACCGCCTTTGCCCAACACATGCACCTCAGCCGCCTGCATGTCCACCCAACCGCGCGATGTTGCGGTTGCCACAGCATCCAAACCCACCAGCTCGGCGACGCGTAAACCGCTGCCGTACAGCAGCTCTACCATGGCGGCATCGCGGGCTTCCAGCCACGGGTCTTGCTCGGCATTTTGGAAGCTGGCGAGTTGCACCGAGTCGTCCACGCTCAGCGCTTTGGGCAAGGGTTTCGCAGCTTTGGGCGCTTTCACGTCTTGTACGGGGTTGCTGGCGATCAGGCCTTCACGCCCCAGCCAAACGTAAAACCCGCGCCAACCCGACAAAATCAGCGCAATGCCGCGCCCACTGCGTCCGCCCGAGTGCATGTGCGCCACCCAGCGGCGAATGTGGCTGGTTTGCACACTGAGCAGTTCGACCGATGTTGACTCCGCGTATTCCGCCAGTTTGATCAAATCCAACTCATACAGCGTCACCGTACGTGCCGCCAGCCGCCGCTCCACGCGGACGTGCTCCAAATACCGAGCAACCAGAGGGTTGATGTCTGTCCTAACCTCAGGTTGAATCTCAGGCAATGTGTCCATTGTTCAATCTTGACAATGCCGCACTGGCCACTTCGCCAATACGCTCTAAAAAGTCCGTCCCCATGCCGCTGTTAAAGCGCTGCCCGTCAGGCGACGCCAACACCAGCAAGCCCAACGCAGCTGATGAATCTGCCACTTTTAAAGGAATCAAAGCCAGCGACACCGCTTGGTCTGGGTTGTTTAACCAAGTAGCCGCCTCAAATTTGGCGTTCAAGCCCACAAACGGCAGCGTCAGCGACGAGGCAAACGCTTGCGCATCTTCACTGACATCACTGGCAAAAGTCTCAGAAGCGTATTGCTCGTCAACGCCCCACACCTTGATGGCAACCTGCGGCACCGCAAACTCTTCTTTGATGTTGTGCGCAATCAGCTCAGGCAGCTCTTTGGCATCCGTCGCCAAGAGCAATTTGCGCGTCCAGCGCTGCAATTTGTCAGCTGTTTGCGTGTTTTCATTGCCGTAGCGAATCATGTCCATCAAGCCGCGCTCCAGCACCTTGATTTTTTCGCGCAGCATTTCTGCTTGGCGCTCCTGCAAACTGACGGCGCGTTTGCCGTGGCCGCTGTTCAGTTGAACGGACGAGAGCAACTCAGCATGACGTTCAAAAAAATCAGGCGTGTTGACCAAGAAATCAGCAATGTCTTGCTCGGTGATAGGGTTCAATTGAGAGGGTAAATTTGAATTTGGCATATTTTTTGTATATTTATCAATAGCTTAGCTTATATTCTGGCTTGATTTCAGGCTTTGGTTTTAGCTTAAATTTGAAGGGATTTCAATCTCAGATTCAAAAACCTTGGTCGCGGGTCCGGTCATCATGACAGGCGCATCGCCACCCACCCAGTCAATTTGTAACAAGCCGCCATGGGTAGACACCTGCACACTGGTATCCAACAAACCTTGGCGAATGCCTGCAACCACCGCCGCACACGCACCCGTGCCGCAAGCCAACGTTTCACCCGCGCCGCGCTCGTAAACGCGCAATTTCACCTGCCCACGGTGAACAATTTGCATGAAACCAGCGTTCACACCGCGTGGGAATCGTGCGTGTTTGGATACCAAAGGGCCGATTTGCTCGACATCTGCCGTATCCACATCGTCGACCAGCTGCACAGCATGCGGATTACCCATAGACACAATAGCGATATTTACTATATTTTTAATAGCTACTGAGGCAGTACTTACACCGGCTAGGTGCGTATTTAAGGGTGTTTTTTCATGCAAATCGAGTAAAAACACCTGCGCCAAGCCTTGTTGTTGCGTTTCTAGCCCCGCAGGTTCAAACGGCAAGCTGCCAGCCTCAAACTGCGGCGCCCCCATGTTGACGGTGACTTGCCCATCAGGCGTGGCGCGCAGCTCAATCACGCGGTTCATGGTTTGCACCTTGATGACGTTTTTGTCGGTCAAACCTTGGTCGCGCACAAAACGCACAAAACAACGTGCGCCGTTGCCGCAATGCTCCACTTCAGAACCGTCGTTGTTGTGAATCGCGTAAGAGAAATCAATGTCTTTTGCACCTTCTGGTGCAGCGCGAACCGACAAAATCTGGTCCGCACCCACCCCAAGGTGCCGATTAGCCAAAAACTGGTACTGCGCCACGTTCAAGTTCAAACGCCCGCGCGTTTCGTCCAGCACGACAAAGTCGTTACCTGCACCTTGCATTTTGGTGAATTTGATTTTCATGCCGTCATTATCACAATAATCACAACAACCGCTTCAAATAATACCCCGTAAAACTAGCCTCGTTCGCGGCAATATCCTCTGGCGTGCCCATGCCCACCACCTGCCCGCCGCCCGCACCGCCCTCCGGCCCCATGTCAATCAACCAGTCGGCCGTTTTGATCACGTCCAGATTGTGCTCAATCACCACAATGGTGTTACCCGCGTCGCGCAGCTGGTGCAGCACTTTGAGCAACAGGGAGATATCGGCAAAATGCAGGCCGGTCGTCGGCTCGTCCAAGATGTACAGCGTGCGGCCGGTGTCGCGTTTGCTCAGTTCCAGCGCCAGTTTGACGCGCTGCGCCTCGCCACCCGACAGCGTGGTGGCGGATTGGCCCAGTTTGATGTACGACAAGCCCACGTCCAGCAGCGTTTGCAGCTTGCGGGCAATGGTGGGCACGGTTTTGAAGAACTCAAACGCTGCCTCCACCGTCAGCTCCAAAATCTGGGCGATGTTTTTGCCTTTGAACATCACCTCCAGCGTTTCGCGGTTGTAGCGCATGCCCACACAGACGTCGCAGGGCACATAGACATCGGGCAAAAAGTGCATTTCCACCTTTTTGACGCCATCGCCCTGGCAGGCTTCGCAGCGGCCACCGGCGACGTTGAAGCTGAAACGCCCTGCGCCATAACCACGTTCTTTGGCCAGATTCATCTCAGCCATCAACTCACGAATCGGCGTGAACATCCCCGTGTAGGTCGCCGGATTACTGCGTGGGGTGCGACCAATGGGGGATTGATCGACATTGATGACTTTGTCAAAATGTTCGATGCCTTGGATTTCTTCATGTGCCGCCGGCTCTTCATGGGCACGGTACAACTGACGCGCCACGGCGGTGTACAGCGTGTCGTTGACCAGCGTCGATTTGCCGGAGCCTGACACGCCCGTCACGCAAGTCAGCAGACCGACTGGAAACGCGACGCTGACGCCCTTCAGATTGTTACCGGTGGCGTTGATGACCCGCAGCGCCTGCAAATCGCCCTGCGTGGCTAGATGGTGGGCGTTGCGGTCCGCCCAGGCCAAGGCGGCTTTGCTCGGTGCTTTAGCGTAAGCATTTGTTTTGGCTGGTTTTTTCAATGCAGCGACTGTTTCCGCCTTCAAAGTAGGCAACCACGGCGTACGCTTTTTAGGCACTTCAATTTTCAGCGCGCCAGACAGATATTTACCCGTCAACGACTCAGCATTGTTTTTGACCTCGTCAAACGTGCCCTGCGCAATCACCCGACCGCCGTGCACGCCCGCGCCCAAGCCCATGTCGATCACATGGTCGGCGGCGTGCATCATGTCTTCGTCATGCTCGACAACGAGAACACTGTTGCCAATGTCACGTAAGTGCTTCAAGGTGCTGATGAGTCTGTCGTTGTCTCGCTGGTGCAAACCAATACTCGGCTCGTCCAGCACATACATCACACCGGTCAGTCCTGAACCAATTTGCGAGGCTAGGCGGATGCGCTGCGACTCGCCGCCGCTCAGCGTTTCGGCGCTGCGGTCCAGGCTGAGGTAGTTCAGGCCCACATCGTTCAAGAACTTGAGCCGCAGCCCAATCTCTCGCACCACTTTGGCGGCGATTTCGCCTTTGGAGCCATGCATTTGCAAGGTGTTGAAGTAGGCAAAACTTTCTCGCAAAGTCCAATGACTGATTTCGAAAATTGATTTTTTATCCGTTCGGGCGGAGCTTGCCGAAGCCTCCCCTTCGACAAGCTCAGGGCGAACGGAATTACCAACCAAATAGACATGCCGCGCCTCAATACGCAGACGCGAACCATGGCACGCGGTGCAGGGCTGCGAGCCCCGATAGCGCGACAATTCTTCACGCACGGTGCTTGATTCCGTTTCACGGTAGCGCCGCTGCATGTTGGGGATGATGCCTTCAAACGGGTGCTTTTTGGTGAGCTTCTTGCCCTCAAAGCTGCCCGAATCCATCACGTAGCTGAACTTGATTTCTTCCTCACCCGAGCCATGCAAGACCGCGTTTTGCACGCTCTCAGGCAGGTTTTCAAAGGCTTGCTCAATATCAAACTTGTAGTGCTTCGCCAAGCTTTCCAGCAGTGCAAAGTAGTAGCCATTGCGTCGGTCCCAACTTTTGATCGCGCCGCTGGCTAAACTGAGCGTTGGGAACGCCACCACCCGCGCGGGGTCGAAGAACTCCATGTGCCCCAAACCGTCGCAGGTCGGGCACGCGCCCACGGGGGAGTTGAACGAAAACAGGCGCGGCTCCAGCTCGCTGATGGAGTAGGTGCAGACGGGGCAGGAGAATTTGGCGTTGAACAGATGTTCCACGCCGCTATCCATCTCCTGCGCAATCGCCCGGCCATCGGCCAGTTTCAGCGCGGCTTCAAAGCTCTCAGCCAAGCGCTGCTTCAGATCTTCCCGCACTTTGAGGCGGTCAATCACCACGTCAATGTCGTGTTTTTCGGTCTTTTTGAGTTTGGGTAAATTATCGAACTCATAAGCTTGTCCATCGACCCGAAAGCGGACATAACCCTGCGCCTGCATCGCCGCAAACACATCTAAAAACTCGCCTTTTTTCTCGCGCGCCAGCGGGGCAAGGATCATCAGCTTGGTGTCTTCCGGCAAGGCCAGAACCGCATCAACCATTTGGCTCACGGTTTGTGATTGCAACGCTAAATTGTGCTCAGGACAATACGGCGTGCCCGCGCGGGCGAACAGCAGCCGCAGGTAGTCGTGGATTTCTGTGACCGTACCCACAGTGGAGCGCGGGTTGTGGCTGGTGGCTTTTTGCTCGATGGAGATGGCGGGGCTGAGTCCTTCGATCACATCAACATCCGGCTTGTCCATCAGCTGCAAAAACTGCCGCGCGTAGGTGGACAAGCTCTCCACATAGCGGCGCTGCCCTTCCGCGTACAGGGTGTCAAACGCCAAACTTGACTTGCCAGAGCCGCTCAAACCGGTGATGACGACCAGCTGGTTGCGCGGAATATCAATGTCGATATTCTTCAAATTGTGGGTTCGTGCGCCACGGATGCTTATTTTTTGAGCAGCCAAGGCTTGCGCCAAGTAGCGGCCATTGGCGTCATTCGCAGACTTTTCTTTCTCGAATGCAGCTTCGAAACTGGCAATGGATGCGGCGACAGCGGGAGTTTCAGTGGAGGAATTCAAAATATTCGCCAGTAGGCTCTAAAAAGACAACCCTCCATGATAAACCTCTATCGTGGTCAGTGCTATGCCAACGCCAATTTCGGTTTAAGAATGGTGGCAATCATCGCCATTCGGCAGCACAACGGAATTTGAAAAACGAACAGACACCACCGTTCCATGACCGCGACGCGACTTCATTTTCAGATTATGTCCAAGCAACACACATAACTGCGCTACTATCGCCAAACCAAGACCAAAACCCTCACTGGTACCCGTGTTCTCAGGGTTTTTGTAAAACTCTGAAAACACAGCTTTTTGCATTGAAGGTGAAATGCCAACACCTGTATCCCACACCTCGACACGGAAACCATACTTCTCACAATCACGGCAAACCAGCAAGATGCCGCCGGTTTCTGTGTATTTGATGGCATTTGAGATTAAATTACTTAATATGCGTCGCAGCAAAATAGGATCATCAATCATTTCGCGGTTTGCATTTTGATACTGCACACGCAATTCCAAGCCTTTTTCTTTTGCCACAGCTTGGTATTGTTGCTCTAGCGCAATAATTATGTCTTTCAGATTGAAACGTAGTTTTTCCGTAATTAATTGGTTCATAGACATGCGCGCCAAATCAAACATGGCGTCAAACATGGTAATGACTGATTTTGTAGCCTCGGCAATCTTAGGTACCAAGATAGGCCATGTTTCGGGCTCACTGAGCACCATATCGGCATACAAATCCAAAGCCAAAATGGGTTGGCGCATGTCATGTGTTGCACTGGCCATAAAACGGTTTTTAACATCAACCGCATTGATAGCGATCTGCTTCTCAATGGTTAACGACTCAATAAGAATCTTGTTGTTATATTGAAGATGCAGGGTTTGAATATGTGTTTCATGAATTTTTTTACCGATTTTATTTAAACCGAACAAAAACAAAAACAAAAACAAAAATATAGTGATATTATTTACAATCTCTTTGCTGTCAAAATAAAATATGATATTTAGCATAGCCGCAGTCAATAAACCTCCGCCATAACTTGCTAAAAAAATATTTAATGTTTTTGAATGTCGCGCCAAATTAATAGTAGATGCAATGCCGTAAATCAAAATCAAATTTAATATAATAACTCTAATTTTAGAACTATTACCACTAAGAAGCGGATAAGCTGTAGACCCCCAACAAAATGCAATAGCAGCTACAATGAAAATACTTTTATAAAAATCATACTTCTCGTTGTTTCCGCTTTTAATGCGTGCAATATGCAATATCCGTATCAATAAACCAAAGAAGTGTAATATCACCCAAATTAACCACAATTGATGATCAACGTGGGGATACATTATCACAAGCAACGCCACCGCCATGACGATTGCGAGCTTATTAGATACAACCGCTAACTCTTTAACTTGTCTAACCGACTCGTCCTCTATCCACAACAATTCAGCTTCGCTCAGCGAGGTAGGCGTGTAACGATTATTCATACATTAATAGCGCAATATAAAATTATAAAAAGACAACCCATTTCAAAAATATTTACTTTTAAAGTACGTAAATAAAAATTTAATGCAGTGTGCATGTAAATAAAAATAAAATCAAGCAATCTAAAGTTCGTAAATCGGCAACTTTTCATCTTTATCTTCATGTAAGATAATGGGCAAATTCTTAAAACATGCACTCATATTTGGAGATTCCCCACATGGCATCCGTAAACAAAGTCATCCTCGTCGGCAACTGTGGCCGTGACCCTGAAATTCGCTATTTGCCGTCCGGTCAAGCCGTGGCGAACATCAGCATTGCGACTTCTAGCCGCCGTAAAGACAAAAACACGGGTGAAAACATCGAAACGACTGAGTGGCACCGCGTCACGTTTTATGACAAATTGGCTGAAATCGTCGGTGAATATGTCAAAAAAGGACGCCCTTTGTACGTGGAAGGTCGCTTGAAATACGGCAAATTCACCAACAAAGATGGACATGAGCAAAACACCTGCGACATCATCGCCACGGAAATGCAGCTTTTGGGTGGCCGCGAAGGCATGGGTGCACCGGGCGGGGATGAAGGTGGTGGTGGCAACTACAACGCTAGACCAGCCAGCGCGCCACGTGCGCCATCCGCACCAGCGCAGCAGCGTCCAGCTGCCGCAAAACCTGCCGCCAGTGGTTTTGACGATATGGATGACGATATTCCGTTTTAAATTGAATATTCCGCTCGGACTGAGCCTGTCTAAATCTTCCTGAACCCTTGTGACCCTTAAAATCGCTGGATGCTTTCTTTAAAACACGATTTGCTCGCGGCCTTGGCTGGCGAGCTGGACAAATTACACCCCGGCGCGGCGGCCAAAGCCGCATTTGAATCCCCCAAAGTCGCCTCCCACGGCGACTTTGCTTCGACTGCGGCCATGCAATTGGCCAAACCACTGGGTAAAAACCCACGCCAGGTGGCGGAAACATTGCGTGAGGCGCTACAAAAAACAGAACCGTTTGCACGTTGGGTTGAATCCATCGACATTGCCGGTCCCGGTTTTTTGAACATTCGTCTGAAACCCGAAGCCAAGCAGCAGGTCATCCGCGAAGTACTGGCAGGCGCTAACCACTTTGGCGACCAGCCGCGTTTGGGTAAAAAAATGATGGTGGAGTTTGTCTCCGCCAACCCGACCGGCCCTTTGCACGTTGGCCATGGCCGGCAAGCGGCGCTGGGGGATACGATCTGCAATTTGTACCAAACCCAGGGTTGGGATGTCTACCGCGAGTTTTATTACAACGACGCAGGGGTGCAGATCGGCACATTGACCAACAGCACCCAGCTACGCGGCAAAGGTTTCAAACCGGGTGATGCCGAGTGGCCAGAATCGTCATATGCCGGTGATTATATTGCTGATATAGCTATTGATTTCATAGCAAAAAAGACGGTTTCAGCGGATGACCGCAGTACGACAGCATCGGGTGATTTGGACGATTTAGCGTCGATTCGTGAGTTTGCAGTCGCCTATTTGCGCCGCGAACAGGATTTGGATTTGCAGGCTTTCTCTGTCAAGTTTGACAACTATTATTTGGAGTCCAGCTTGTACTCCGATGGTTTGGTCGATAAAGCGGTGCAGATGCTGCAAGCCGCTGGTAAAACCTATGAGCTGGACGGCGCGCTGTGGCTAAAATCGACCGATTACGGGGATGACAAAGACCGCGTCATGAGGAAGTCCGCCCCTGTGGATGACCCGAATCAAGCCCCTCAGTACACCTACTTCGTCCCCGACGTGGCCTACCACATCACCAAATGGCAGCGCGGTTTTGCCAAAGCGGTGAACATTCAGGGTACCGACCACCACGGCACCATCGCCCGCGTGCGCGCTGGTTTGCAAGCCGCGAATGTGGGTATTCCGCAAGGCTACCCCGACTACGTGCTGCACACCATGGTGCGGGTGATGCGCGGGGGTGAAGAGGTCAAAATCTCCAAGCGCGCCGGCTCCTACGTGACGCTGCGCGACTTGATCGAGTGGACCAGCAAAGACGCCGTGCGCTTCTTCCTGCTCAGCCGCAAGCCGGATACCGAATACGTGTTTGATGTGGACCTGGCCTTGGCCAAAAACAACGACAACCCGGTGTACTACGTGCAATATGCCCATGCGCGGATTTGCTCTGTGCTCAGAGCTTGGCATGCTCAGCGGCGTGGTGATGACCCTAATGTGAGCAGCAGTCAACTGGCGAATTTAGAAGCTTCTGATCTCGATAGATTAGGGGAAAACGTTAGCTCCTTAGGATTTGCAATTTCAGATTTACTTGAAGCGGATTTAAGACCGCTCACCAGCCCGCAAGCACAGGCGCTGATGCTGCAACTGGCTAAATACCCAGAAATGCTGACCAGTGCTGCGCTAGATTTTGCCCCGCATGACGTGACTTTTTACCTGCGTGATTTAGCATCTTGTTACCACAGCTACTACGACGCCGAGCGCATTTTGGTGGATGATATACAGGTTAAAACTGCTCGTTTGGCTTTGGTGGCGGCAACGGCGCAGGTGATTCGCAACGGACTGGCTGTGCTGGGCGTTAGCGCTCCTGAGAAAATGTAAAAATAATGTTTGGTTTTTCTATCTTCAATTTTCAATCTTCATGCAGACAACTATGAACAAACAGCGCGGCGGTACGGTATTGGGCTTGATGATTGGCGTGGTGCTGGGTTTGGCCGCAGCCTTGGCCGTGGCGGTGTTCGTCACCAAAACGCCCTCGCCCTTCAATAACAAAATGCAAAACCACAGCGTGGAAGCGGATGCCACCGAGTCTAAAAAGAACAAAGACTGGGATCCGAATGCTGCGCTATCAGGCAAAAACCCAGCCAAACCGACACCGCCAGCGGTGCCCGGTGCTGCTGTTGCGCCTAACGCCCCTGGTGCGACAACTCCAGCTGCGGGGACATCTGCATCAATTACCGCGCCTGTGGCCAAACCTAACGCTGCAAATACCACCACACCCGCTATGCCGCTTGAAAAATCAGCCAAGCCAGCAGCAACAGCCTCAACAACGCCGCCAGTGGTTGCAGGTTCTTTGAGCCCTTCTGTCGTTGCACCCAAACCCGTACCAAAGCCTGGCAGCTCTGACCCGATCAGCGACTTGATGAAGTCAAAAGCAGAACCGAAATCACCCAATAGCGCTGCTGAACCGTTTATCTATTTTGTGCAAGCCGGCGCGTTTAGAACACCAGAGGACGCAGAAGCGCAACGTGCACGCTTGTCACTACAAGGCATAGATGCCAAAGTTACCGAGCGAGAGCAAGCTGGTCGTACGGTTTACCGTGTGCGCAGTGGCCCATTTAACAAAGAAGAAGATGCCGACCGCGTCAAAGACAAACTCAGCGCAACTGGCGTGGATGCCGCTTTGGTTCGTGTGCAGCGTTAATCTTCAGAATTAGTTTTTTGAACTATTTGTAGTCTTTCCAGTCACATTTGCCGTTATAGAGCTGTTATCTCGACTGCTTACCCTTATTTCCAGGAGTTTTTTTAATGCAACGTCGCCAATTTACCCAAGTAGCCCTCGCCGTGGGCGCTGTGTCGTCACTGTCAGCCGTCGCTTTGCTGTCCAACACAACAGCCCAAGCGCAAGCCGCCAAGCCACAAGCTGGCGTGGATTACTTGGTTTTAGACAAAACTGTGCCGACAGAAGCCGCTGGTGGCAAAGTCGAGGTGATTGAGTTTTTTGGCTACTGGTGCCCACATTGCAATGCTTTTGAACCTGAATTGGAAGCATGGCTGAAAAAATTACCAGCAAATATCAACTTCAAACGCGTACCCGTTGCCTTCCAAGAAGCAGCCGTGCCTTTGCAAAAGCTCTATTACACGTTGGAAGCCATGGGTAAAGTCAATGAGATGCAGCGCAAGGTGTTTACCGCTATTCATGCAGACAAGCAAAACTTGAATACCCAAGACGGCATCGTGGCTTGGGCTGTGAAGCAAGGCTTTGATGAGAAGAAGTTTGTGGAAACTTTCAACTCGTTCGCCGTCAACACCAAAGTGTCGCGCGCCAAGCAGTTGAGCAACGACTACAAAATTCAAGGTGTGCCGTCTTTGGGCGTCGCAGGCAAGTTTTACACAGAGGGCGGCTTGGCCAAAGGCATGACACGTGCTTTGCAAGTGGTTGAGTTTTTGGCAAACGAAGCCAAAGGCAAATAAATTTAAGTTTTATTGCCCAAGAAATAAAAAGCAAACAAGCGCACATTAAAAGCCCGCAGCATCTGCTTGCGGGCTTTTTTATGGGCGTGTTGTTGCTACAATTGAATTTAAACAAACTTACAAGCAAGATTCGTACCCTGAACTTGCAATCGCTTGAAAACACACACATCAAACCCAACAGATTGCTTTAAAGATTGATTTTTATGACCTCTTTTTCTAAAAAAATGATCTCAGGCGCAGCATGTGTGGCGCTTTGCTTGTCCGTTTCATCGGTTTGGGCAGAAAAAGCAGACCGCGACAAACCACTCAACGCCAACGCAGATGCTCTGAAATACGACGATTTGAAGCAAACCAGCGTTTTTTCCGGCAATGTCATCATCACCAAAGGCAGCATCATCATGCGCGGTGGGCGGGTTGATGTGCGGCAAGACCCGCAAGGGTTTCAGTTCGCCACCATCACATCGAACGGCAATGCGCAAGCTTACTTCAAGCAAAAACGTGAAAACGGCGTGGATGAATGGATTGAAGGCGTTGCCGACACAATTGAGTACGACGGCAAAGCGGACACAGTTCGATTCGTCAAAAAAGCCAATTTGAAGCGCCTGCGTGGCGCCACGGTGAATGATGAAATCGTGGGCGGCTTGGTGGTTTACGACAACACGACTGATGTCTACACGGTTGACGGCGGCGCAGGACAAGGCGGCAGCGGTGGCCGTGTGAGTGCCGTTTTGAGCCCTAAACCTGCCGCAACATCAGCCCCTGCGTCTGTACAGCAAGGCACATTGCGCCAAAGCACCACCCTCACTCCAAGCACAGCGCCCAGCGGAGAGAAAAAGTAATGTCGAGTGCGACAGAGTTGGACAACAAAGTTGATCCCAAATTCATTGCGCGCGCTGTTTCGCCAGAAGGTTTATTGGCCGTCGAGGGCTTGCAAAAATCCTACGGCAGCCGCAAAGTGGTCAAAGATGTGTCGCTTTGGGTCAGAAAAGGCGAAGTGGTCGGGCTTTTAGGGCCGAACGGTGCTGGCAAAACCACCTCGTTTTACATGATTGTCGGCTTGGTGCACACCGATGCAGGCAGTATTTCGATTGACGGTCACTCGGTCGCGCATTTGCCAATACACCGCCGCTCGCGCTTGGGTTTGAGCTATTTACCGCAAGAAACATCGATTTTTCGCAAATTAAACGTCGAAGAAAACGTACGTGCCGTGCTGGAACTGCAAAAGTACCAAGAAGGCGACAGAAAAGGCAAACCACTCAGCTCGGCCGATATTGAATTGCGTTTGACCTCGCTCTTGAAAGAGCTGCATGTTGACCATTTGCGGCATTCCTCGGCGCTGTCGCTGTCGGGCGGTGAACGCCGCCGCGTTGAAATCGCCCGTGCTTTGGCGACACAACCACGCTTCATTTTGTTGGACGAGCCCTTTGCCGGTATCGATCCGATTGCGGTGATTGAAATTCAAAAAATCATCAACTTTTTAAAGTCAAAAGGTATTGGTGTGCTCATCACCGACCACAATGTGCGCGAAACCTTGGGCATTTGCGACCATGCCTACATCATCAGCGATGGCAAAGTGCTCGCGGAAGGTACGCCTGAAGACATCATTGCCAACGCTGAAGTCAGACGCGTGTATCTTGGCGAAAACTTTTCAATGTGAAACAAGGTTTATCCCTACGCACCTCGCAGCATCTATCGCTGACGCCGCAGCTGCAGCAATCGATTCGGCTCTTGCAGCTCTCGACGCTTGAGCTCAGCCAGGAAGTTGAACAAGCTCTAGACGAAAATCCGTTTTTGGAGCGTGAAACGGATGAAGCCGTGCGCGAAGAGTTTGGCGTATCGCAAATTGATGCCCCCCTTGAATCATCCGTCGATTCAGCTTCTGAAAACAACGAATTTGCTACTGATTCAATAGCTTTTGAGTCAATAAATACGCCGGCTACGTTCGATAATTCCCAAGAAATTGCGACAAATTCAAACGCTGATGATGTTACGGAATCTATCTCATCACCCGACGATTGGGACGGTGACGGCAGCATTGATATGTCACCCGATGACAGTGAATGGGGTGGCGATGCACCATCTTCAACCTCTCAAAATGGCTCGCAAAATAGTTCAGAATCGACTTTAGATGCGACTGAACTCGCGCGCCAGCAAGAGTCGCTCACCATGCATTTGCACCGCCAAGCTTTGGCGCTGCGACTCAGTGAACTGGACAGCGCCGCGTTGCGCTATTTGATTGAATCGCTGAACGACGACGGCTATTTGGAAGACAGCTTGCAGTCTTTGGCGCAAAGCGTGGGTGATGCCAATGATGTTGAACAGCAAGACGAACTGGTACACCGCTTCAGCATGGCTCTGCATTTGCTGCAAAGCTTGGAACCTACCGGCGTGGGCGCACGTGATTTGAATGAATGCTTGAGTTTGCAAGTCAAAGCCAAGCTGAATGATTTGAACCTTGAATCAGATCAAGCAACGCCTGCCAAGCAGACTTGCCAAACCGCGCTCAGTATTTTGAGGCAACCGATTGATTTGCTGGCCAGACGCGATCT
>JANPIC010000081.1:0-6226 GCA_031424795.1 Polaromonas sp.
CGCACTGGCTTGCTGTCCATCAATTTTCGGGTGTAAGCATGCTGCGGGTTAGCAAAAACGGCTTCCACAGCGCCCTGCTCCACAATGTGCCCGTTTTCCATCACGATGATGTGGTCGGCAAACTTGCGAACCAGGTTCAGGTCATGCGTGATGAGCAACACTGCCATGCCATTTTGCTTTTGCAGATCAGCCAACAGCTCCAAAATTTGCAGCCGCAAACTCACGTCCAATGCGGTGGTGGGCTCATCTGCTAGCAACAATTTGGGCTGACAAGCCAAGGCCATGGCGATCATGGCGCGCTGACGTTGACCGCCGCTGAGCTGGTGTGGGTACGATTTGGCACAGCGCTCAGGGTCAGAAATACCTGTGGTAGCTATTAAATGTATAGCTGTTGAAGCAGGTAATACGCCGGCTAGCGCCGTATTTAAGGGTGTTTTTAGCTCTAAAATTTCGGTTATTTGATCGCCCACCGTAAAAAGCGGGTTTAGCGCCGTCATCGGCTCTTGAAAGATCATGGCGATGTCTTGGCCGCGAATGCCGCGTAGCTGTTGCTCAGGGATACTGAGTAAATCTACCGCAGCATCCCTATCGGTATTCGCGAAGGTAGCCGTGCCACGCAACTCGGCATTCATCACCAAACGCAGCAAACTCAAGGCAGTCACGGTTTTGCCGGAGCCAGATTCACCAACCAAAGCAATACGTTCACCAGCTTTTATCGAGAAGTTGATGCCGTGAACGACAGGTTTGCCACCAAAGGAAACCGTCAAATCTTTAACATCAAGCAAGTTTTGTTGGGTTTGGGCAGTCATTTATCCGCTTTCCGAGGATCTAATGCATCCCGCAAGGCATCGCCCATAAACGTTAGCAGCAGCAAAGTCACCACCAGCACTCCAAAAGTAGACAGCGAAATCCACCACGCGTCGATGCTGTTTTTACCTTGCGCCAGCAGTTCGCCCAACGACGGCGTACCAGGCGGTACGCCTAGGCCTAGAAAATCCAACGAGGTCAGCGCCAAAATCGCACCACTCATACGAAATGGCAAAAAGGTGACAACGGGCGTCATGCTGTTGGGCAGCACGTGGCGCGTGATGATGTGCCAATTGCTGACGCCCAAAGCCCGCGCTGAGCGCACATAATCCATCTGCCGGTTGCGCAAAAACTCGGCCCGCACATAGTCAGACAAGCCCATCCAGCCAAACAAGCTGAGCAAAATGAGCAGCAAAGCCAAGCTGGGCGAAAACACCGCACTGAAAATAATGAGCAAATACAGCTCAGGCATGGCACCCCAAATTTCGATGAAACGCTGAAAAGCCAAATCCATCTTGCCGCCATAAAAGCCTTGAACGGCCCCCGTAATCACGCCCAAAATAACGCCAATCACCGTCAAAGCCAGCGCAAACAGCACGCTGACTCTGAAGCCATAGATAAGCTGCGCCAGCAAATCGCGCCCCTTGTCGTCCGTGCCCAGCCAATTGTCGCGCGACGGTGCGGACGGATTGGGCGATTTGGCGAAGTAGTTCAGCGTTTTCGCGCCATAGTGGTTGATCGGGTAAATCGCCCAATTGCCATCTTGCGACAATTTGGTTTGGATGAAGGGGTCCAGATAATCAGTCGGTGTTTCAAAATCGCCGCCAAACAGCGTTTCGGGGTAATCTTTGGCCAGCGGAAAATAGTAGCCATCTTTGTAATGAACGACTAAAGGTTTGTCGTTCGACAGCACTTCCGCAAACAAGCTGATCAGCACCAAAACGCAAAACGCGATCAAGCTGTAAAAGCCAAGCCGATTGCGCCTAAACCGCTGCCAAGCGCGGCGTCCGAGAGATGGGGAAACTGTTGGGTTTGGGTTAATCAAATTTGACACGAGGATCCACCCAAACGTAGCAAAGATCAGAAATCAGCTTGGTGACCAAACCAATCAAGGTAAACAAATAAAGCGTCCCGAGAACGACCGGATAATCGCGTCGAATCACACTTTCATAACTCAGCAAACCCAGGCCATCGAGCGAAAACAGCGTCTCAATCAACAGTGAGCCTGTGAAAAACGCACCGACAAAAGCAGCTGGAAACCCCGTCACAATGGGAATCAAGGCATTGCGAAACACGTGTTTGTACAACACCTGCCGCTCCGACAAGCCCTTGGCACGCGCCGTGGTGACGTATTGTTTGCGGATTTCTTCAAGGAAGGCGTTTTTGGTTAGCATCGTTGTGACCGCAAAGCTGCCCAACACCATCGCTGTGATGGGCAACACGATGTGCCACAAATAATCGGTAACCTTCGCACCCCAGCTCAGCGTTTCCCAATTGGCAGATGTCAACCCGCGCAGCGGAAACCACTGCAGCTGGCCACCAAAGATGACCAACAACGCCACGCCGAGTACAAAACCTGGAATGGCATAACCAAACAAAACAATCAGGGTCGTGACAAAGTCAAATTTTGAGCCTGCCCGCACTGCCTTGGCCACGCCCAAGGGCACAGAGATGAGGTAGCTGATGAAAAATGTCCAGAGACCGAGGCTGATGGAAACGGGGAGTTTTTCTTTGATCAAATCCCACACCGGTTTGTGCTGAAAAAAGCTTCGACCCAAGTCAAAACTCAAATACGACTTGATCATCAGCCAAAAGCGTTCAGGCGCTGGTTTGTCAAAGCCGTACAAGCTCTTGATTTCAGCCAACCGCTTTTCGTCAATGCCTTTGCCGCCTCGGTAAACCGATTCACCACTGGCTCCTGTCGTCGATTTAGCCTCAGCCAGATACTGCTCCACCGGCCCACCGGGGACGAATTGAATGACGACAAACGTCAATAACAACACGCCAAAGAGTGTTGGAATCATGAGCAAAAGACGTTTTAGGATGTAGCTAAACATAACTATTATTTATTTGATGCGGATTGCGCCCACCAGTTATTCAGCAACCAAGCATCGGCTTTGTAATATTTAGGCTCAACGACGGGCTTGGCGAGTTTTCTCGGGTTGTAGGCCAAATTGTGCTGCCCGCTGTACCACTGCGGCACCATGGTGTGGCTGTGCGCAATGACACGCTCAAACGCGCGGCATGCGGGAATCAACTCTGTCTTGCTTTGGGAGGTCACCATGCGGTCAATCAAAGTATCAACCGCTTTGTTTTTTAAACCGGCGTAATTGCCTGAGTCTTCAATGTCCGCCGCTTTGGAGCCAAACATATCGGCATACTCAGCGCCGGGGTTGTTGGTGCCGCCAAAAGCGAGGCTTACCATCTCAAAGTCAAACTTTTGCAAACGCTGCTGGTACAGGGCAAAGTCAACAGCACGCAGTTTCAAGGTGATACCGAGTTTGGCTAAATTGCGCTGCCAAGAAGCCAGCGTGGCGCTTTTCGACTCTTGGCTGTCTAAATACTCAATTTCCAGCGCCTCACCTTTGGCGTTTTTCAGCACGCCGCCCTGCACGGTCCAGCCCGCTTCGGCCAGCAAATCACGTGCCCTCACCAAATTGGCGCGTAGGTTGTCTTTGCCATCTGCATTGGGTTGCTGCGCCATAGGGCCAAACACGGCATCCGGAATTTGCGCACGCAGCGGCTCAAGCAAAGCCAGTTCTTCGGCACTTGGCACACCTGAAGCCGCACAATCAGTGTTGCCAAACAAGCCATTCACAGGTTTGTAAATACCGTAAAACAGCAAACGACTCATCCAATTAAAGTCATGCGCCAGACCAATCGCTTGCCGAACCCGCACATCTTGAAATTTGGGTAAGCGGGTGTTGAACACGTAGCTTTGAAAGCCGCTTGGCAAGCTGTGTTTGAAGACGCCTTTGGTCAAATCACCTGTTTCAAAACGTTTGCCCGTCGCGCGGCGTGACCAGTCACCGGCAGAATAAAATTGCATGAAATCAAACTCACCCGCTTTGAGCCCTTCTAGGCGCGCCACATTGTCCTTGTAGATTTTGATGGTGATGCGGTCAAAATTACCACTGCCTACGTTGACATTGATGCCATCGCCCCAGTATTTGGGGTCGCGCACATAGGTGATGTCTTTGCCGTAATTCACGGGGCCAATCTTGTAGCGGCCACTGCCAATCGGCGTGTCTGTGACAACTTTGTCGAAGGTTTTGCCTTTGCCCCACTCGCGGCTGAAAATTGGCAAACCACCCACCGTCAACGGCAGCTCTCTGTTTTTTCGCTTGAAATGAAATTTAACGACCAGCGGGCTGATGACTTCTGCGCGGTCTACGTCTTCAAGCAAGGCGCGGTAGCCGGGTTGCACATATTTGCTGGTCAAGGTGTCAAACGTGTATTTCACATCCTCAGCTTGCACCGGTTTGCCATCGTGAAAACGTGCATTTGGGCGCAATTTAAACGTCGCACTCAAACCATCCGCAGGTACATCAACATCCTCTGCGAGCAGTCCGTAAGCCGTGCCCAACTCGTCCATAGAACCCGTCAACAAGCTTTCAAACATCAAATCGCTCAAATACGCTGGCGATGTGCCTTTGATGTTGAAGGGGTTGTATTTGTCAAAGGTGGAAACACGCAGATTGCTCACCGCCACCAACTCGCCACCTTTGGGCGCTTTGGGGTTCACGTAATCGAAATGCGTAAAACCAGCGGGATATTTGATATCGCCCCACAGTGAGTAAGCATGTGCAGCCCAAACAGGCCCTGTTACAAAGCCTGCCAAAAGTATCAAAATCCACTTTTTCAGCGCGTAAACCACCAAACACCTTTGTTGTTTTTGTTGATTTCATGGTTGCTGGTCGTCGTTTCGCCGCTGTCTTCGGCCAAATACGACACTTTGATCTGAATACCAGCTAATCCTTGATAGCTCAGCGGTTTCAAAGCGATGGCGCTCACGGTCAAACAGCTGTTTTTATTGTGCAGCTTAGTGCCATGCATGGGTGGCACGAAGAATTTGAACGACACGCCTGGCGCTGCCATGTTTTGCAAAACAGCACTGCCACCGTCGTTGTATTGACGAATGCAGCTCAGCCGCTCCACAAAAGCGCGTATTTTGGGGGTGGCTTGGCTCACGGTAGCCGCCGATTTAGCTTCATCACTGGCTACTTTTAAAGCTTGGTTTAACCTCGCCAACTGTGCAGGGGTGATTCGTGCCAAAAGAGAAACGACCTCGTTTTGCACCGGCGCGGGCTTATCAATAATGACTTCGTTTTTGTCCAACGCAGCCTCTTGCGACACCACGGGTGCCGCAGGCGTGGCAACCACCATCGGCGTTCTAGATGACGTGTTTTTCATCGGCACAGCGCAACCAAATAGCAGCGCCAGCAGGGCTGAGGAGAAAATGAGTTTTATGACAAATTGATTTTTCACGCGTCAATCCTAGCATTTATCCGCCAAATTTAAGCGACAATTCTGCTTAGCTAAGGTATTACTTTCAATTTATAACAAAAGCGAGTTCACTATGGGATTTTTAACTGGTAAAAAACTACTCATCACTGGCGTGCTAAGCAACCGCTCCATTGCCTACGGCATCGCCAAAGCCTGCCACCGCGAAGGTGCCGAGCTGGCTTTCAGCTACGTGGGCGAGCGTTTCAAAGACCGCATCACCGGCTTTGCCGCCGAGTTTGACTCCAAGCTGATTTTTGACTGCGATGTGGGCAGCGACGAATCCATTGCCAACCTTGCGCGTGACCTGTCGGCCATCTGGCCACAATTCGACGGTTTTGTGCACAGCATCGGTTTTGCCCCCAAAGAAGCGCTGGAAGGCAACTTTTTAGACGGCCTGACCCGCGAAAACTACCGCATCGCCCACGACATCAGCGCCTACAGCTTCCCCGCCATGGCCAAAGCCCTGTTGCCGCATTTGCGTGAAAAGTCATCCGTGTTGACCCTCTCGTACCTGGGCGCAGAGCGCGCCGTGCCCAACTACAACACCATGGGTTTGGCCAAAGCATCGCTGGAAGCATCCGTGCGCTACCTCGCTGAAGCCATTGGCCCCAAAGGCATGCGCGCCAACGGCATCAGCGCCGGCCCGATCAAAACTTTGGCTGCCAGCGGCATCAAAGACTTTGGCAAACTCTTGGGCACAGTCGCCGGTGCATCCCCCATTCGCCGCAACGTGACCATCGACGAAGTCGGCAACGCCGCCGCCTTCCTGCTCAGCGATCTGTCCAGCGGCATCACGTCTGAGATCATGTATGTCGATGGCGGCTACAGCCAAGGTGTGGGTGTGACTGCAGATCAGATTTAGGTTGTTATAGATTGTTATCAATTTTTGGCCTAAAAATATGCCTTTAGACGG
>JANPIC010000082.1:0-34537 GCA_031424795.1 Polaromonas sp.
TCGCCATTTTTGAGCGCCGACCCGCCGGAGTTTCCGTTTGTGGCGCTCTTGGTGTCGGGCGGGCACACGCAGCTGATGCGGGTGGACGGCGTGGGCCGGTACGAGATTTTGGGTGAAAGTGTGGATGACGCGGCGGGGGAGGCGTTTGACAAATCGGCTAAGTTGATGGGGCTGCCGTACCCGGGCGGACCGGGTCTGGCGAAACTGGCGGTGGGGGGCAATGAAAAAGCCTTCAAACTGCCGCGCCCGCTGTTGCACAGTGGCGATTTGAACTTCTCGTTTGCAGGGCTGAAAACGGCGGTGCTGGTGCAGATCAAAAAACTGGTCGAGCAGGAGGGCGTGCCGGTCGAGCAGTTTTCAGCGGCCTTGATGGCGGATATGGCGGCGTCAACGCAGGCGGCGATTGTCGATGTGCTGGTGCGCAAGTCAGGCACGGCGCTGCTGCAAACGGGGCTGAAGCGGCTGGTGGTCGCCGGCGGCGTGGGTGCCAACCAGCGGCTGCGGCAGCAGCTCAACGCCGTGTGCGCCTTGAACGGGGTGCGCGTACATTACCCCGAGCTGGCACTGTGTACCGACAATGGCGCGATGATCGCCATGGCGGCGGCGATGCGGCTGCAAAGTGGACAGCAAAAAGCCAACACGGATTACGCTTTTGACGTGAAACCGCGCTGGCCGCTGGATTCTCTGGCGGCAGAAACTACCGTTACTTCCGCATAAAACTATTTTCATTTCCGTACAAAAGCTATCGTCATTCCCGCACAGGCGGGAATCCACGGTGGCGCTCATGGATTCCCGCCTGCGCGGGAATGACGGTGGTAAGTGGGTCATGATGGTTCACATTTAGCTCGTTTTTAAAGAATTAAAAACCAATCAAGGCAGATAAATGAACACGCATGAGCTACAATTTATAATTATTAATAATAAAATTGAAGGAAATGACGTGAAATCATGGTTCAAATCTAACTGCTTTTTAGCTGCAAAAATGGCAGTCTCAGTGACTTTTGGCTTGTTGGCAGCAGGGGCAGTATCTGCCCAGCCAGCGGCGATTGCCACCTCAACGCCCAGTCTCAAAATCGCCATGATCGAGGGCTTGAGCGGCCCGTTTGGCAACACGGGGGAGGCGGTGTTTCGCAACTTGCTGTGGGCGACGGAACGCGTCAACGCTAGGAATGGCGTCAAATTAAACTTGAAACGCTACGACAGCAAAGGCCAAGCGGACGAGGCATTGTCGATGTTGCGTGCCGCCATCGACGACGGCGCACAAGTCATCATGCAGGGCAATTCATCAGCAACGGCTGCGGTGTTGATAGATGCGATCAACAAACACAACGAACGCGAACCCGCCAAACGCGTGCTTTTCTTGAACTACGCGGCGGTTGACCCTATTTTGACGAATGAAAAATGCAGCCCTTGGCATTTCCGTTTTGACGCCCATGCCGACATGCGCATGACGGCGTTGATGGACGTGCTCAAAGACGACAAGGCGCTGAAAAGCATCTACATCATCGGGCAAGACTACAGCTTCGGCCATGCCGTGGCCAAGGAAGCCAAGCGTCAATTGGCCGTGTTGCGCCCCGATATTGCCTTGGCTGGCGATGAGTTGCACCCGTTGGGCCGTATCAAAGACTTTCTGCCCTACGCCGCGAAAATCAAAGCCAGCGGTGCGCAGGCGGTGTTGACGGGTAATTTTGGCAACGATTTGACGCTGCTGATCAAAGCGGCCAAAGAAGTCGGTTTTGAAGGCAAGTTTTACACGTTTTACGGCAATGCGCTGGGTGCGCCAGCGGCGATTGGCGAAGCGGGTATTGGCAAAGTGGTTGCGGTGGCGGACTGGTTGCCGAATGTGCAAACTGCGGCGAGCGAGGCTTTTTACAAATCCTTCAAAGTGCGCTTTCCCAACCCGGCGGACGACTATGTGCACATGCGCATGCAACTGATGATGGAAGCGTTGGCACAGTCGGTTGATAAATCGATAGTAGTGAATAAATCAAATGCTATAGATTTAATAGCTGCTCAGGCAATATTATCGTCGGCTAGTGTCACTTTTTCAGGTCAAACTGGGGTGATGCGAGCTGCTGACCATCAATTTCAGCAACCCCTGGTCGTGGGACTGATGGACAAGCTGGGTACACCTGGCGTGAAGTTTGACGTGGAAGGCTCAGGCTATGGCTTTCGCGTGATCAAGCAGGTCAGCGCGAAGGCAGCCGAGCAGGCGACGACTTGCAAGATGGCGGGGGTTTAAATCTAAATCCCCCCTAGCCCCCCTTTTTTAAAGTGGGGGACAAGTCAAAAGAAGTAATCTTCGCTTTAGTCTTCCCACTTTGAAAAAGGGGGGTGAGGGGATTTATCCCCGAGTTAACCCAGCACAAGCTCCCGCATTCACCTGCCCACGACACTCGCGTAAGAGTCGGCGTTCGCGGTCTTTGGTGCTTTCGGCTGAGCCAGATTCCTGTTTGACTTTGACAGATTTGCTGGATTTGGCTTTTTTCTTCTTCGCCGCAAAAGCTGGCGATGTGCCCATAGCTGCGACGCCCAGACACAAGCAAGCCAAAAATAGTCGTGTGAATTTGTTCATTGAAAGACCTATGCAGTTTGATTAATCAAGACTGTATTGTGCACTATCTGAGTGTTAACTTAAATCGCTAGAGTACTATTTCGGCAGTGAGCAATGCGCACCTGTAGGCGCTTTGCCCGAGCCAGCGGCGATCAAAGGTGGTTCGTCGCGCTGGTTGATATCTGCGGACTTGGTGAAATCCCAAGTGATAAAAGCAGTCAGCAGCAGCCAAAAGACGATGCTGAGCAAAGATGGTTTGTCTTGAAGGAATTTCATGGTTCTGCTTTCCTTCATTCAGCGCTGTTATCGTTGAACACAGCTTGGCGTATCTGCAGACCCATCAACGTGCCGGTAAAAGCCAAAGGCAGCCAAATCCAACCATGCAAGCTGCCGGTGGAGATGCCGCTGAGCATCGCACCGACATTGCAGCCAAAAGCCAGACGTGAGCTGTAGCCCATCACCAAGCCTGCCAGCAAGCCTACAGCCCATTGTTTGGCGGTCAAAGTTTGCAGTTGCGTATTCGGAGAAGAATCAGTTTTCTTCATGCTCACCCACAGCGCACCTGCCAAGATGCCGATATTGGTGATGGACGTGACGTCCAAGAGCACCGACTCGCCCAAATGCTTGGCATTGCTGGCTTGCGACCAAAAGGCGTTGGCTGTCGGGTCAAACAGGCCTGCCGCCGAGACCAGCTTGCTGGCCCACAAACCAAAACCGTAAACCACACCCCAAGGTTGACCCGCTAAGACCAAGTTGAGCGTGGCAAACAACGCCAACAGCAGGGCTCCCCAAACCCAGCGCTTGCTGAACCAGACCTTGCCCGCACCCACCCACAACCGCATCAAGGCCGCCAAACCCAGCAACAGCCCGCCTGTAACGATTAAAGCCACAGGGACGCCCCAGGATTGCACAAAACCGACCGGTTCCATCTGCCCCAAAGCCAGCCAGCCCTGCAAATGTACTGATCCCAAAAAGCTGCCCAGTGCAAACAACGGCAAGATCGCCATGTTCAGCGGAAAACCCAAACCCGCTTTGTACAAGGTGCCTGAGCCGCAGCCGTCGGCCACTTGCATGGCTGCGCCAAACACAAAAGCGCCTACGATCAGGCTGATGCTGGGTGGCCCGAGCGCCGCTTGCAGCTCCGGATAGTGACCCAGCAAAGGCATAGCCAGGAGAGCGGCCAAGGCCAGCAACAGCAGTTGACCGGCTGCACCGCTGGGGTCGCGTTCTGTGACCAGTTGCCGCCAGCCGGTAGTGAAACCAAAGCGTGCGGCGGCCAGCGTTGCACCCAAACCGATACCGACCAAAAACAACACGGCTTGGCGCACGTAGACGCTCATCAGCAAAAACGCAAAAAAAGCCACCAAAGTGGCTGTGAGAAACCAACGCTTCATCGCAAGTTGTCCTTGTGGTTTGTTCTTATTATTTCTCGGACCAAAGCTTGGCATCAATCATCAGTTGTTTGGCGCGGTTTGGCACGTTGCTCATGGGCAAGCTAGCGTCTTGCGACCAATCTTGCATGGAGCCAGCGTAGAGTTTGGCGTTAGGTTGACCCAGTAACTCAGAAGCTGCAAACCAGTTGATGGCAGACCAGTGGCCGGTATTGCAAAAAGCGATGGTAGGCGTTTGGGCTTTCACGCCGCTGGCAGCCCATACCTTTTTAGCTGCATCCGTCGTCACAAAGCTGGCGAAATTAGGGTTGTTGGGGATGAACCATTTTTCAAACGACAAGTTGCTAGCGCCTTTGATGGTGCCCGGCACTTTGACCAAAACGTGGCGTGTGTCGCCATTGAAGAAGGCCTCTGGTCGTGAGTCCATCACAGCCATTTGGCCTGAGCTCACAGCTTTAGCCACTTCGGCACGGTCAGCCGTCCATTTGCCTGAACGCACGGGTACAAATGTAGAGGGTGTTATTTTGATGGCTTCGTCGTCATAGAGTAAGCCGGCATGCAGCCACGCTTTCATACCACCGTTCAAGATAGATACTTCTTTGATGCCATGTTCCTTGAGCACCCAATACACCCAAGCTGCAGTGCCAAAATCGATGCTGTCAACACCTGTGGATACCAAAACCGTGGGTGTTGTGGCGGTTAACCCATGCTTTTGCATGAGTTGCGTCAACTTGTCCAAGCTGGGTAGCTGCGAAGGGTTGGTCGTCGGGCCACGCCACTCTTCGAAAGGTGAATTCGAGGCGATTTCAATGTGGTTGTCTTTGTATGACGACGCTTTGCGAATATCGATTACCCGCACAGGGCTAGATTGACTTTGGGGTTGCTTCAGCAGAGCAGACAACTCGTTAGCGCTTATTAAAGGCGCTAAGGGCGCTGCAGCCCAACCAGTATTTAGCCAAAAACCTATGATGCAAAGTAATAAAAAGCGTTTCAACATGAATTCCTCAAACCATTCTTTTAAAATTTAAACCATGTATTTTGGCTACCAATGCATTCGATGCAAATACAGCATGTCCATTTTAATATAACCAACAGTAATAATGTCGGTAAAGCTTCATCGGTAAAAATATGACTCTAAAAATTTCTCCGCCCTATACGGATCCCAAACACCTAGTTTCTGCGATTCAAGAGCGTGGATACGCGGTCGTAAGCGCAGACCAGTGCGTTGATTTGTTGGAACTAAGGCCTCAAGTAACCGACGCATGGACTGCCGAATGGAACCATTTGCCGACAGATACTTTTTTAAAAGACGGCGGGCGTTATCGTCGTAGACGTCACTCCTGCTTTGTGGTTGAAGGTTTAGGGGTACAACAAGTGCCTCACCGCGCGCACTGGCAGCCATTGGAATACAACGCTTTGCATGGCGGTATGCAGCGCATGTTTGAGGCCATGTCCGTCGATATGGCGCAATCACCTGCTTGGGCGGCACTGTTGAACAAACTAGGAGGTGTGTGTTCAGCTCTCAAACCCGCAACTACAACTTGGTTTGTCGAAGCGCACCAATTCCGCATCGACACCACAGACGGCATTGGCCGTCCGACGCCCGAGGGCGCACATCGTGATGGTGTTGATTTTGTGGCTGTCATGCTTGTCAGTCGACACGGTATCAAAGGCGGTGAAACACGGGTGTTTGAAGTCAATGGCCCCGCCGGTCAGCGCTTTACGATGACCGAGCCGTGGACGCTGTTGCTGCTAGATGACGAACGGGTGATTCATGAGTCAACGCCGATTCAACCCATAGACGCGGTAGGTTCCGGTTCAAGCTATCGAGACACTTTGGTGCTGACGTTCAGAGCCAAGGCTTTTCAAGGCGAAGAGGCTTAAATCAAGCGCATCTTTTTCGCTGCTTCGGTCAATTCTGGTCTGAAGTTAGGGTGCGCAATCGAAATCAACTCTAAAGCGCGTTGTTTGATGGATTTGCCATCCAACTGTGCGACTCCATATTCGGTCACCACATAATTGACTTCGTTTTTGCTGGTTGACACAGCCGTGCCGGGCGTCAACATGGGTGCGATGCGTGACACGGTATCGTCTTTGGCCGTTGAGGGCAGCACAATGAACGATTTACCGCCTTTGGAGCGATTGGCCGCGCGTACAAAGTCGGTCTGTCCGCCGGTAGATGAAAACGGCAGTGGGCCCAGGCTTTCAGAGCCGCATTGCCCTAAGAAGTCGATTTGCAGCGTGGCGTTGATTGACATCAGGTTGTCGTTTTGGCCTGCAAGGAAGGGATCGTTGGTGAAATTGACGGGGTGCATTTCTAGCATGGGGTTGCGATCCATGAATTGGTGCAACTTTTTCGACCCCAAAGCAAACGTTGCCACCATCTTGCCCGGCATGTAGTTTTTGCGGCGGTTGGTGACCACGCCAGCTTCTACCAAGGTCAAAATACCATCTCCCAGCATTTCGGTATGAATGCCCAAGTCGCGCTTGTTGGTCAGCTGCATCACCACCGCGTCTGGAATACCGCCATAGCCGATTTGCAGGGTTGAACCATCTTCAATCAAATCAGCCACATACTTGCCAATGGCTTCTTGTACCGGACCGATTTTGGGTAGACCAACTTCCAGTACGGGGGCGTCGTCTTCTACCAAACCTGTGATTTGCGATATGTGCACATGGCAGTCTCCGTAGGCGAAAGGCACGTTGGGATTCACTTCTAAAACGATGACGCGGGCTTTCTTGAGTGCCGCCATGGTGTAGTCCACCCCCAGACTGATAGAAAAGTTGCCATGTGCGTCCATAGGCGAGCACAGCGCGAAGACGACATCTGCGCCTATCGTGCCACGCTCGATTTTGCGTGGTACTTCGGAGAAGTTGTTAGGGAAAATATCAACCCAGCCCGCTTGTGCGCCTGCGCGGTTCGCACCACTCAAAAAGTAGCCAACGTGGCGCACGTTGTCATACGTTTCTGGATCCAGGTAGGCAAATTTGCGCATCGGCAAAACCGAGCTGACTTTCACATCCTTGAACTGGCGGCGCACTTCTGAAAGCGCATGAAGGAGTGTAGGCGGTTCACCTGCACCTGTGGGTACCACGATGAAGTCGCCATTGCGGACTTGTTGCACGGCCTGCTCTGGCGTCATGCGTTTGGCGGTGTATTGGGCTTGGCTGCTGATGTTGAAATTCATGACGTGTCTCCTGCTGTCTTTCTTGTATTTGCTTGTAAAGCGTGTATTTCTACAGTTTACTCAGACAATTGACGGCTGACTTACTGCATTGCCTACCTACAGACGTAAAAAAGCCGGCTTGCACCGGCTTTTAAATTGAAGACAAGTTCAATTTATTTGACGTGTTTACCAATGAGGCCAGCCATCTCAAACATCGACACTTGTGCTTACCGAAAATCTCTTTCAGTTTTGCATCGGCGTTGATCATGCGCTTGTTCACTGCGTCTTGCAGTTTGTACTTCTTGATGTAAACCCACAGCTTAGACACGATCTCAGTACGTGGCATAGACGGTGCGCCAACAACTGCAGCCAATGCTGGGCTCAGTGTGAGCGCCTTCATGAATGCGGCGTTAGGAACGCGTTTTTTTGCTGGCGCTTTTTTAGCAGCGACTTTTTTCACCGCTACTTTTTTTGCAGGAGCAGCGGCTTTCTTCGCTGGAGCAGCCTTCTTAGCAGGCGCGGCAGCTTTTTTAGCTGGAGCGGCTTTCTTTGCAGGAGCAGCAGCTTTTTTAGCCGGTGCAGCTTTCTTCGCGGGTGCAGCAGCTTTTTTCGCTGGTGCTTTTTTTGCAGTTGCCATGATTTATTTTCCTTGTTTAAGTTGAAAACACACCAATGAAAATCATGTCAATTTATTTGCTCAACATTTATTTTCAAAGGCTGTGCGAATGCTACTGGAGAAAATCACGTTTTCATAGGGGAAAAACACTTTTATTTGCACGGTTTGTTGTTTTTTGAGAGGTAAAACACTGAAATCTCCCTCTGAGAGCCTCATTTGGAGGCGAAGGTGGCAAATTGACTCACGGGCTCTCTCGTTGGCAGGGTCGCTAATACAACGCCCAAAAGTGCCAATCCAAAGCCGAAAATTTGAATCACGTTGAGGTTTTCTCCCAATACAAAAACGCCAACCAGCGCCGCCGCAATTGGCAAGAAAACCGTGTACACACCAGCTGCCGAAGCTGGAATAACCCTTAAACCCGTCATCCACAGCCACACCGACCACACACTTGCAGCCAAAGCATAAAACACGAGCAACGACCAATTGCTCATCGACACCGTGTGAAAATCAAACTGCCATGCAACGTAGATACCCAGTGGCGCCATCAAGGCAAAACCCCATGCGTTGATGAGGGCGCTGATACGTTTGGGGCTGAGTGCGGAGGTGAGCTTTTTGCCAATCACAGCATAAGCGGCCTCGCACAGCACCGCGCCAACGAGTAGCAAGTTGCCCAGCCATCTTGAGCTTGAGGGCATTGCTGTATTTGCTCCTGCTTTTAATGTCGCATCTAATGTTGCATTTTTATTCGAATTTAAGCTGAATAATTCATGTGCTGAATTGATCTCTAGCCAGTGTATATATTGCTTAAATTGCTCCGAATTTGATAGCGTATAAAGTGCAATACCTAAAACGCCTAAGGCAATTGCAACCCAAATGCGCAAGCCAATGCGCTCGCCTAGAAGCACCCAACTCATCAGCGCCACCACGGCTGGAATCATCGCCATGATGATGCCTGCGTTGACAGCACTGGTCATGCTGACGCCGTAAAGCATGCAAATTGAAAACAAAAAGTTGCCCAAAAGAGATTCAATAAAAACCAAGCGTTTGGTTTGCGGGCTCATCAGAGGTTCATGTTTTGGTTTTTTGAGCCAATGCATCATTGCCACACCGCCTATGCCAAAGCGCAGCCACGCGAGCAAAAAAACAGGTAATACCAAGGTCAATGGTTTTGACAATGCCACGTAGCTGCCGACCAATGACATGCTGAGAATCAAACAAGCAATTGCAGTGGTTCTGTTGATGGTTTGAGACGTTGTCATTTTTGTACTATAACTTGTGCTGTGGTCATGCTGCAGTGCATCAAAATTTCTCAATATGGAAAATATAAAACCACATTGCGAAACGAATCATGTAAGTTATTGATTTTAAATAGAATAATATATATCTTATATAAGACATAAGAGTGAAAATAAGTCTTGTATAAGACTACAATTACCTGCAGGAACTGAATAGTTTGTCGAATAGTTAGTAAACAGTTCTAACCATTTTTTTATCCTAAGGAGTATTTTTATGCCACAAAGCCTTACTGAACAATTGAGCCGCGAACAACAAATCGCCGCGTTAGAAAAAGACTGGGCCACCAACCCACGTTGGAAGGGGATCAAGCGCGGTTACTCAGCTGCTGATGTCGTGCGTTTACGCGGTTCATTCCCAATTGAGCACACATTGGCTCGCCGTGGTGCTGAAAAACTGTGGAACTTGTTGCACACGGAAGACTACGTCAATTGCCTGGGCGCATTAACCGGTGGTCAAGCTATGCAGCAAGTGAAAGCTGGCGTCAAAGCCATCTACTTGTCAGGCTGGCAAGTTGCTGCTGATAACAACACCTACTCTTCCATGTACCCAGACCAGTCTTTGTACCCAGTTGATTCAGTACCAAAAGTCGTTGAAACCATCAACAACACCTTCCGCCGTGCGGATGAGATCCAGCATTCCAAAGGCATTGACGCTGGCGACAAGGGTTATATCGACAACTTTGCACCTATCGTTGCAGACGCAGAAGCTGGTTTCGGCGGCGTGTTGAACGCGTTTGAATTGATGAAAGCCATGATCAAGGCAGGCGCAGGCGGCGTGCATTGGGAAGACCAATTGGCATCTGTCAAAAAATGTGGCCACATGGGCGGCAAGGTGTTGTTGCCAACCCGCGAGTCATGCCAGAAGCTGATCGCAGCACGTATGGCTGCTGACGTGTGCGGCGTGCCAACTTTGGTGATCGCCCGTACGGATGCTGAAGCAGCAGACTTGCTCACCAGCGACTACGACGAGATCGACAAGCCATTCTTGACGGGCGAGCGTACTGCTGAAGGCTTCTACAAAACTCGCAAAGGTATGGATCAAGCTGTGGCTCGTGCGATTGCTTATGCTGATTACGCTGACTTGGTCTGGTGCGAAACTGGTACGCCAGATTTGGAATTTGCCCGCAAATTTGCTGAAGCTGTGCACAAAGTTCACCCAGGAAAAATGTTGGCATACAACTGCTCACCATCGTTCAACTGGAAGAAAAACCTGGACGACGCAACCATTGCCAAGTTCCAGCGCGAACTCGGTGCCATGGGTTACAAGTACCAGTTCATCACCTTGGCCGGTATTCACTCGATGTGGTTCAACATGTACGATTTGGCGCAAGACTATGTCAAGCGCGGCATGACTGCCTACATCGAGAAAGTGCAAGAGCCAGAATTCGCAGCACGTGACCGTGGCTACACCTTCGTGTCGCACCAGCAAGAAGTGGGTACAGGTTACTTTGACGAAGTGACCACAACCATTCAAGGTGGCAAGTCAAGCGTGACTGCTTAGACGGGTTCGACAGAAGAATAGCAGTTCCACTAAGAAAATCGTTCATTAATAAAAACCCCGTGGCTGAAAGGTCACGGGGTTTTTTTGTGATTTTTTTAACGAAACTACAGATTATTTTGAATCGCATTGAGCGATGAAATGAAGGCTCAGTTGCTATAGTATTGGATTATGCATATTTTGCATAAGCAACCATCGTAAACCCTTATGTCCGCAAAAATTATGGCGGGTATATTTGCTTACGTTCGTAGCGAACTTGAGATAGGCTTGTTCAAAATAAGTTGGCTTGCTTATTGCATATGATTGCTGCACTTGTTATTTTGTATTTACTTAACGGAGAAATTGAATGAAATTTATCAAATTGAAACTAGCCGCAACTGTTTTGGCTGCTTTAGGCACCATGTTGGCTAGCTCTGCACAAGCGCAATCTAACGACACCATTGCTAAAGTCAAAGCGTCTGGCAGCATCACCATGGGCGTGCGCGACTCTTCAGGTGCATTGTCTTACACTTTGGGTGATGGCAAATATGCAGGCTTTCATGTTGAAGTTTGCCAAGGCATCATTGCAGATATTGAGAAAGCAGTAGGCAAAAAGCTAGAAGTTAAATACACACCGGTTACCTCACAAAATCGCATTCCTTTGGTGCAGAACGGTACAGTTGATATTGAATGCGGCTCAACCACCAACAACGCAACGCGTCAAAAAGACGTTTCGTTTGTGGTGACGACTTTCGTAGAGGAAGTGCGCATCGCTGTGAAAGCAAACGGTGGTATCACAAGCATCGCACAATTGAATGGCAAAAACGTAGCGACAACAACTGGTACAACATCAGTTCAGTTGTTGCGTAAAAACGAGCGCGCGACTGGTGTTGACTTCAAAGAAGTGTTCGGTAAAGACCATGCAGACAGTTTCTTGTTGCTCGAGTCTGGCCGCGCTGATGCATTCGTGATGGACGGCTCTATCTTGGCGGGCAATATTGCTGGCTCTAAAAACCCAGCTGATTTCAAAATCGTTGGTGAAGTTTTGAGCGTTGAACCTATCGCCATCATGATTCGCAAAGACGATGCCGCGATGAAGAAATTGGCTGACGACTCTGTCAAAGCCATGATCAAATCTGGCGCTATGGCCAAGATGTACGATAAATGGTTCGTTCAGCCAATCCCACCAAAGAATGCAAAAATTGGTCTGCCAGCTAGCGAAGCTACCAAAGCAGCTTGGGCAACGCCAAATGACAACCCTGTTGAGTCTTATGCAAAGAAGTAAATCAAGGACATATTTGATTGTTTGATGTGATGCCATAAATTTATGTATTGGGGTTTTGGCTAACTTAGCCCTGCCATGGCAAGTGCTTTGGCGGGGTTTGTTTTTTTGGGGAAGTAGGTACAACGATGAATTTAGACTGGAAAGTTTTCTTAAACGATGACGGTGGTGGCCGCACCTATTTGGAGTGGATGATCCAATCATGGGGCTGGACGCTGTCAGTTGCAGGTTGCGCGTATGTCGTTGCCATGGTGGTGGGTGTTTTGGTTGGTACTGTGCGTACTTTGCCAAACAGCCCTTGGTTAGTGCGACTTGCGAACGCATGGGTGGAATTTTTTAGAAATATCCCATTGCTTGTGCAAATTTTCCTATGGTATTTTGTGGTGCCAAAGGTGTTTCCTATACTTCAGCAAGTGCCGGGCTTTGCCTTGGTTGTCGTGGCTCTGGGATTTTTCACCTCAGCGCGTATTGCAGAGCAAGTTCGCGCTGGTATTCAAGCATTGCCTAAAGGCCAAAGATACGCTGCCAGTGCCATGGGTTTCACAACTTGGCAGTCGTACCGTTATGTTTTGCTGCCAATGTGCCTCCGCATCATCATGCCGCCGCTGACCAGTGAAACCATGAATATGTTGAAAAATTCATCAGTCGCTTTCGCCGTGTCCGTAGCTGAGTTAACTTGGTTTTATACCCAAGCTGCGGAAGAGACCTCAAAAGGCATAGAGATATTTTTAGGTGTGACTGCGCTTTATGTGATTTCTGCCTTTGCTGTGAACCGCGTGATGGCATACATCGAAAAGAAAATACAAATCCCAGGCTTCATTGTCGCCGGTGGCACAGGCGGGGGGCATTGATATGGGCGGACTTGATCTAAGTTTTGTGAATTGGGAAATTATTTCCAAATTCGTTGTCAATGGATTTTGGTTCAGCGTACAGCTCACCATCATTGCTACTTTAGGTGGCATTGCGCTAGGAACAGTACTCGCCTTGATGCGCTTGTCGGGCAATAAAATACTGGCACTGCCTGCTACGATTTACGTTAACGGTATGCGCTCAATCCCGTTGGTGATGGTTATTTTGGGCTTCTTTTTGCTCATGCCTTTCTTGATTGGTCGTCCGATTGGTGCGGAGTTATCTGCCATCATTACTTTTGTGGCTTTTGAAGCCGCCTATTTCAGCGAAATCATGCGTGCGGGTATTCAATCCATCCCGCGTGGGCAAGTGCATGCGGGGCAAGCTGTGGGTATGACTTACAGCCAAAACATGCGTTTGATTGTTTTGCCGCAAGCCTTTCGCAACATGCTGCCTATTTTGCTGACGCAAACGATTATTTTGTTTCAAGACACATCGTTGGTTTATGCGATTGGCGCTTACGATTTGCTCAAAGGTTTCACCACAGCTGGCAAAATCTACGGCCGTCCGGAAGAAGCTTACATCCTAGCCGCCGTGGTTTATTTTGTGATTTGCTTTGGCCTGTCGTACATGGTCAAAAAATTGCAAGCCAAAATTGCCATCGTTCGCTAAACCTAGATACCCAAAAAATACATAGCTCATTAATTTCGGAGAAGAACATGATTGAACTCAAAAACGTTTCAAAATGGTACGGTGCAGTGCAGGTGTTGAATGATTGCACAACCAATATCAAAAAAGGTGAGGTCGTGGTGATTTGTGGCCCATCTGGTTCAGGCAAATCTACTTTGATTAAGACCATCAACGCCTTAGAACCTTTTCAAAAAGGTGAAATATTTGTAGACGGCTTGGCTGTTCATGACCCCAAAACAGATTTGCCAAAACTGCGTTCACGCGTTGGCATGGTGTTTCAAAACTTTGAGCTGTTTCCGCATTTCAGCGTGACTGAAAACTTGACGATTGCTCAAGTTAAAGTACTGGGTCGCAGTGCAGAAGAGGCAAAAACGCATGGTTTGAAATACTTGGATCGCGTGGGCTTGATGGCTCACAAAGACAAATTTCCAGGCCAACTCTCAGGCGGTCAGCAGCAACGCGTGGCGATTGCACGTGCGCTGAGCATGGATCCGATTGCGATGTTGTTTGACGAGCCTACTTCAGCGCTTGACCCTGAAATGGTCGGCGAAGTGCTTGACTGCATGATGGGCTTGGCCAACGAAGGCATGACCATGATGTGTGTGACGCATGAGATGGGATTTGCGAAGAAGGTTGGCAGTCGCGTGATTTTCATGGACGTGGGTGGAAAAATCTTGGAAGATTGCACCAAAGACGAGTTCTTCAGCCACCCTGAGAATCGTCAACCTCGTACCAAAGAGTTTTTGTCAAAAATTTTAGGTCACTAAAACAGGGTATTTAAAGACTAAGCTAACTCAGCGAAAATTGAGTTAGCTTATGATGTCTCCAAACCTTATAGGCGCAAAATACTGCTATTACACTTGTAGCTGTACAGGCAATAAATACGCTTGCTAAGCCGTATTTATCACTTATAACGCCGCCTAAAATCCCGCCTAAAACACCTGAAAATCCGTAACCAAGTACGGTAAAGAGGGCTTGGCCACGGCCTCTTAATCGACCAGGGAAATGATGCGACAGCATCGCTATACATACGGTGTGGTGCGTTGCAAACGTGCAAGCATGCATCATTTGCGCAATAACCAAAACGATAAGCATGGACGCGCTGCTGGCGGTGATGCCCATGCGCAGCGCCATGATGGCGGAGCAAATAATCATCCAGGCCGACAGACTGAACTTGGGCAACCAACGGCTCTGGTGGTAAAACCAAAAAATCTCAACCACCACGGATACTGCCCATAAGATGCCAATAGTGGCTTTGCTATAACCTAGCGAATCAAGATACAGCGAGAAAAAAACGTAAATGCCGATGTGCGACAAAACGTGAAAAAACAAGGCAGCAAAAAACCATTGCACAGGTGCTTGCCGCAAAATCGGCAGCACACTGACTTTTTCTTCGTGCGCAGCAACAGATTCTTTAAGATTGGGTAGCAACCAAACGCTGATAACCACAGCCAGTAAGGTCATTGCTGTCCATGCTGGAAAGTGCTTCATCCCGAACTGCTCAAACCAAACACCTGCTAGCAAAACAGTCACCAAAAAACCAAGGGAACCAAACAAGCGAACACGGCCGTAGCGTTTAGCATCAAACGAACCGCCTTGGCTAACCAAGTGCGCCATCGCAGCTTCGCTCATGGGCATCATCGCACTGGTATGGGTGAACATGATCAGCAGCACAGCGCCCAGCCCTAAATAGCGAAATTCATTGCCAAAGTCGAACCACAAACCCAGCGAGCAGATAAGTGCCACCGTCGCGCCGTAGCGCAACAGCTTCACGCGTTCGCCCGTGTGGTCGCTCAGCCAACCCCAGCCGTAGGGTGCAAACAAGCGTGTAGCCGCTTGGATGGAGGTGAACACGCTGATGGCGAAAATGCCATAGCCCATGTCTTTGAGCCACAGCGGCAAATACGGGTTGAAAAACCCGATATGTGCGAAGTAGCTGGCTGACAGCGCAGCGAACGGAAATAACTGGCGTGTCGTCGCTTTAGACGAAGCAGATGCACTCACGTATTAGCTTGGTTTAATTAACTTCAGCAACTATGCTCAAGCCTGTGCAGGAATAGGCTTGGTTGCCACCATCACATCGCCACATTGCGCGCGCTGGCGCAGGGCGTGCTCAATGACGACAAGCGCCAGCATGGCCTCGGCAATAGGTGTTGCGCGAATGCCCACACACGGGTCGTGGCGACCTTTGGTGATGACTTCGGCAGAATTGCCCGCCAAATCAATCGACTCGCGCGGCGACAAAATGGAGCTGGTCGGTTTGATAGCGATTGACACTTCCAGGTCTTGCCCCGTGCTGATGCCCCCCAAAACGCCGCCCGCGTTGTTCGATTTGAAGCCTTGCGGCGATAAAGAGTCCCCATGCGTGGTGCCGCGCTGGGTGATGCTGGCAAAACCAGCCCCGATTTCTACGCCTTTGACCGCATTGATACCCATCATGGCGTAGGCAATGTCAGCATCCATCTTGTCAAACAAGGGCTCGCCCAGACCGACTGGCACGTTGCTGGCAGAGACGCGGATACGTGCGCCGCAGGAATCGCCAGATTTGCGCAGCTCTTCCATGTAAGTTTCAATATGACTCACATCGGCTACTGGTGCGAAAAACGGGTTGTTGGGTACATCTTTCCAAGACTCAAACGGCACGACCACGTCACCCACCTGCGTCATGCAGCCGCGAAATACCGTGCCATATTGCTGCGCCAGCCACTTTTTAGCCACCGCACCGGCCGCAACCATGGGCGCGGTCAGGCGGGCAGAAGAGCGGCCACCGCCACGTGGGTCGCGCAGGCCGTATTTGTGCAAATACGTGTAATCGGCGTGGCCGGGGCGGAAGGTATCCAAAATATTGCCATAGTCTTTGCTGCGCTGGTCGGTGTTTTTAATGAGCAGGCAAATCGGCGTACCGGTGGTTTTGCCTTCGTAAACGCCGCTCAGAATCTCGACCGCATCGGGTTCGTTGCGCTGCGTGACGAATTTAGAGGTGCCTGGACGGCGTCTGTCCAAATCGGGCTGAATATCAGCTTCTGAGAGCAACATACCCGGCGGACAGCCGTCAATGATGCAGCCGATGGCTGGGCCGTGGGATTCACCAAAGTTGGTGACTGCGAAGAGGGTTCCGAAGGTATTGCCTGACATATTGTTGTCGATTTTAAGCGCAATGCTCAAGAAGTCGCCAAATTTTGCAGTACAATTGCTGCAGGGCGGAGTGTGGCGCAGCCTGGTAGCGCACCTGGTTTGGGACCAGGGGGTCCAAGGTTCGAATCCTTGTACTCCGACCAAAAAAATAGTAAGGGACAGCAGCAATTATTTGCTTCTGTCCCTTTTTTTGTGCCCTTTTTTGGGCAATTTTTGCGGCGTATTTAATTCGTGGGGTTTTAGAGGCAGCAAGATAACTTAGTGATCTTGTGTTGATTGGTGTGCCCGACTGGGTTCGAACCAGTGGCCACCGCCTTAGAAGGGCGGTGCTCTATCCAGCTGAGCTACGGGCACATGGCGTGATTGTATCAAAGCAATCAGGCGAAACGTTTCTCGTACGATGACATTTAAATCCCCCTCAATCCCCCTCAATCCCCCTTTTTCAAAGTGGGAAGACTAGAGCGACGATCACCTCTTCCGACTTGTTCCCCACTTTGAAAAAGGGGGGCTAGGGGGGATTTAAACCTGAGATGACAAGGAATGCCATTTCCATGTAAATTAGATAGCACCTCAGTCAACAAACACGCCGGCGAGTGTCATTAACTAGGGTTAAAAACCGCCTAAACTGGACTTTACCAATTTACTATATTTTCAATAGCACCTTAGGAAATAAATACGCCGGCTATCTGCCTATTTGATGCTGATTTTGACGGTTTGCTATTGAATAACCGTTTTCTGTGATGCGTAAGCGCCTTGTTCGTATTGGAAGAGCGTTTGATATTTATCAAGCCAGCTTTTGGCTATTTCAGTTACGCTCGGGCTATGCCCACAGCAAGTTTCGAACTTCCCGCTCCAGATTTGACTCGGCAAGTTAGTGTTCACTTGCTGGATGACCCGCAGGAATGGTCGTCTTTTAGCCGTTTGGATGCTAAAAATGCCGGTTGCTGGGAATCTAACTTGATGATTGAGGGCATGCATTGTGTGGCCTGTGCGCTCACCATTGAGGATGTTTTGCTGCATGTTCCGGGTGTGGTGAAAGCCGAAGTCAGTGCGGGTAGCCATCGCGCGCGGGTGGTTTGGGCTGCGGATGCGGTGTTGCCTTCGGGGTGGATGCGGGCGATTGAAGCGGCTGGCTACCGTGCTGTGCCGGCTAATGACGCTTTTTCCCGCGAAAGACGCTTGGGCGAATCACGCAAGGCACTGTGGCGTCTGGCTGTGGCAGGGCTGTGCATGATGCAGGTGATGATGTATGCCTATCCAGCTTATGTGGCTGCGCCGGGCGATTTGACGGCTGAAATGGAGCAGTTGCTGCGCTGGGCTTCATGGGTGTTGACGCTGCCGGTGATTTTGTTTTCGTGCGGTCCGTTCTTCAGCAGCGCTTGGCGCGATGTGCTGAACAGGCGGGTCAGCATGGATTTGCCGGTTGCTATTGGCATGTTGATCACCTTTGTAGTCAGCACGGTGGGCACGTTTGAGCCGCAAGGCACTTTTGGTAAAGAGGTGTATTTTGACTCGCTGACCATGTTCGTTTTCTTTTTGCTGGCAGGTCGTTGGCTGGAGCTGCGTCTGCGCGACCGCACTGCTGGCGCGCTGGAAGCGCTGATGAACCGCTTGCCTGATAGCATCGCACGCCAGTGTGCTGACGGTACGTTTGAAGCAGTCGCGGTGCGGCGTTTGCTCGTGGGTGATGTGATACGTGTCTTGCCTGGGCAGACTTTTCCTGCGGATGGTGTGGTTTTGCTGGGCGACACCATGGTGGACGAGGCGCTGCTGACGGGTGAATCGCGCCCCGTGTCACACAGCTTGGGTAGCGCCGTGATTGCGGGCAGCCACAACTTGTCAGGCGCGGTGCAGGTGCGCGTGCAGCGGGTGGGGGCGCAAACGCGGTTTTCAGAAATCGTGGGTTTGATGGAAAGCGCATCAACCACCAAGCCACCTATCGCACAACTGGCAGACCGGATTGCCAAACCCTTTTTGATTGGCGTTTTGCTCGCTGCAAGCTTGGCATGCGCCTATTGGTGGCAGTACGACCCTGGGCATGCGCTCATGATTGCAGTCGCCGTGCTGGTGGTGACTTGCCCTTGCGCCCTGTCGCTGGCAACACCTGCAGCGATGCTGTCTGCGGCGGGAAATTTGGCGAAACGGGGTGTTTTGGTGCGCCGTTTGGATGCTTTTGAAGCCTTGGCATCTGTTGATACCGTGATGTTCGACAAAACAGGAACTTTGACGCGGGATGCCATGGTTTTGGCGTCCATCAAAGTTCGTGACGGCGTGCCCACTGACCAAGTGCTGGACATGGCCGCTGCATTGTCGCACTATTCGCTACATCCTGTGTCCAAAGCACTGGTGGCAGCTACCAAGTCAGAGCACGCAAACCCATGGTGTGCTGATCAAGTCCATGAGGTGGCTGGTCGCGGTGTATCGGGCAAGGTTTGGCAGGGTGACGACAGCGATTCGGCATCTGAAATTGCGCTGGGTTCAGCCGAGTTTTGCGCGGTTGAAAGCATTAAAACTGAAGTTAAAACAGAGATGTTGAGGTCCTTTTTGCGTGACGAGCAGGGTTGGCTGGCCACGTTTGAGTTTCATGAAGATGTGCGAAGTGATGCGTTAAGCACAGTCGAGGCACTGCAAAAAGAGGGTGTTGAGGTGTTTTTGGTCTCCGGCGATAGTGCCCAAGCTGTTGCACGAGTAGCCGCACAGGTCGGAATCACGGCGTTTCAAGGCGGCTGCACGCCACAGGACAAGCTGGCATTTTTGCAAGATGCCCAAAAAAGAGGCAAAAAAGTAGCCGTTGTGGGTGATGGGCTCAACGATGGTCCGGTGCTCGCTGGTGCGCATGTTTCGTTTGCGTTTGGTCAAGCCGTGCCGTTGGCGCAAGCCCAGTCAGATTTTGTGGTGTTGGGTGAGCAATTGGCCTTGGTCGTCAAAACGATGGGTTTGGCCAAGCAGACTATGCGTGTTGTCAAACAGAATCTTTGGTGGGCAGCGGGTTATAACGCACTGTGTGTTCCTTTGGCAGTTATGGGCTTGCTGCCTGCTTGGTTGGCTGGTTTGGGGATGGCGTTTAGTTCACTTTTTGTTGTGTTGAATGCTTTGAGACTCACAAATAGCAATATGCAAAGCAATCAACAAAGCAAAAAATTACAGGAAATCCGCTGATGGACATTCTTTATTTACTGATTCCTTTGTCGGTGATTCTCGTTTTTTTCATCCTGGGTGGGCTGTGGTGGGCGATCTACCGTGGTCAATTTGACGATATTGAGTCCGAAGGTGAGCGAATCCTCAAAGATTCTTAAGAATTTTGGCTTTGGTTTGATGTACGTCAAACGGTTGCAGGGTCAGCCATAGGAAACTCGTAACAAATAAACTCAGAAGAGGTGCCAATGAACTTTCCCAATGCGCAAGCGACGACCTACAACGACAAAGTTGTCAGGCAATTCGCGATCATGACGGTGGTTTGGGGTGTGGTTGGCATGCTGGTTGGCGTCATCATCGCCGCACAGTTGACTTGGCCAGAACTCAATTTTGGCATCCCGTGGCTCAGTTATGGGCGATTACGGCCCTTGCACACCAATGCGGTGATTTTTGCATTTGGTGGTTGCGGCTTGTTTGCATCTGCGTACTACGTAGCGCAAAGAACTTGTCACGTCAGATTGTTTGGCGACAAACTCGCTGCTTTTACGTTTTGGGGTTGGCAGTTGGTGATTGTGGCTGCTGCCATTTCTTTGCCAATGGGTTACACGCAAGGCAAAGAGTATGCTGAGCTTGAGTGGCCGATCGATATTTTGATCACCTTGGTTTGGGTATCGTTTGCCATCGTTTTCTTTGGCACGATTGGTACGCGCAAAGTTAGACATATTTACGTTGCCAATTGGTTTTTTGGCGCGTTCATCATCGCGGTGGCGTTGTTGCATCTCGTCAACAGTGCAGCCATTCCATCGGGATACATGACTTCTTATTCAGCCTACGCAGGCGTGCAAGACGCCATGGTGCAGTGGTGGTACGGCCACAATGCCGTGGGCTTCTTCCTGACAGCGGGTTTCTTGGGCATGATGTACTACTTCATCCCTAAGCAGGCAGAGCGGCCTGTTTATTCTTACCGTTTGTCAATCGTCCACTTCTGGGCGCTGATCTTCACGTACATGTGGGCGGGTCCGCACCACTTGCATTACACCGCTTTGCCAGATTGGACTCAGTCGGTCGGCATGGTCTTCTCCTTGATTCTTTTGGCGCCTAGTTGGGGCGGCATGATCAACGGCATCATGACCTTGTCAGGCGCTTGGCACAAACTGCGTGACGACCCGATTCTGCGTTTCTTGATCGTGTCCCTATCGTTCTACGGCATGTCGACTTTTGAAGGTCCGATGATGTCGATCAAAACCGTCAATGCGCTCTCGCATTACACAGATTGGACCGTGGGTCACGTTCATTCTGGTGCGCTTGGCTGGGTGGGTTTGGTCACCATGGGATCTATGTATTACTTGATTCCGCGTTTGTTTGGTCAGAAACAAATGTACAGCGTCAAAGCGATTGAAATCCATTTCTGGACTGCAACTATTGGTATCGTCATTTACATCGCAGCAATGTGGATTGCCGGTGTCATGCAGGGTTTGATGTGGCGCGCTGTGAATGCAGACGGGACGCTGACGTATACCTTTGTTGAGTCAGTTAAAGCAACCTTTCCATTTTATGTGTTGCGTTTAATTGGCGGTTTACTTTACCTGAGCGGTATGTTGATCATGCTTTGGAATACGTTGAAAACGGCGACAAGTGGTCGTTCGGTGACTGTCAATATTTCCCTTCCCGCTATGTCTGTTCACGCCTAAGAAAGCAAAAAATTACTATGGCAAATAATAACTCTAGCGGCGGACTGTCGCATGAAAAAATTGAAACCAACAACTTCTTGATGATTGTCTTGATTTTGCTCGTGCTGCTGGTTGGTGGCTTGGTGGAAATCGTCCCGTTATTCTTTCAAAAGTCTACGACTGAACCTGTGAAGGGGCTGCAACCTTACACAGCGCTGCAGTTGGCCGGACGTGACATTTACGTGCGTGAAGGTTGCTACAACTGCCATTCGCAAATGATTCGCCCTTTCCGCGCTGAAACGCTGCGCTATGGCCATTATTCTGTAGCGGGTGAGTTTGTATATGACCACCCATTCCAATGGGGTAGCAAGCGCACAGGTCCTGATCTGCACCGTGTCGGTGGCAAATACAGCGACCAATGGCACCGCGATCACTTGAATAACCCGCGTGATTTGGTGCCTGAGTCAAACATGCCTGCCTATCCATGGTTGTTGAAGGATTTAGTGGATGCAGCTTCGATGCCAACGCATATGAAAGCATTGAGAACCGTGGGCGTCCCTTATACAGATGAACAAATTGCGAAAGCTGCAGAAGATGTCAAAGGAAAAACTGAGGTTGAAGCTGTCATCGCCTATCTGCAAGTTTTGGGCACTTTGGTCAAATAAATACAGAGGTTTAAATGGAACTCGATATCAACACCCTACGATCAGTTGCCACGGTGGCTGGCTTCATCACTTTTATTGGCATTTTGATGTGGGCTTATTCAAGCCGAAATGCCGCTGATTTTGAAGAGGCTGCAAATCTGCCTTTTGATCAAGATTAATGTGCAACCGAAAGCATAAGAAACGCACTACAAGGATAAAACATGAGCGACTTTACAAGTAATTTTTGGTCACTATTTGTCGCTGGAATCACGATTGTCAGCATACTTGCTTGTCTGCTACTGTTGTGGTTTAGCGGCAAAGCAAAAGCGATGACAGCAAGCGACAACACCACAGGTCATGTGTGGGATGGTGATTTGCGTGAAATGAACAACCCCTTACCACGCTGGTGGGTTTGGTTGTTTGTTCTCACGGTTATTTTTTCTTTTGTGTATTTGGTCTTGTACCCAGGTTTGGGTACTTATGCTGGAAAATTGGGATGGACATCGACGGGTCAACACCAAGCGGAAGTTGATAAAGGCAATGCAGAGATTGCGCCGCTTTTTGCTAAATTTTCTGCCATGAAAACTGAGGATGTGGCAAAAGATCCGCAAGCCATGGCTATTGGCGAGCGTCTTTATATGAACAATTGCGCACAGTGCCATGCTTCAGATGCACGGGGAAATAAAGGCTTTCCAAGTTTAACTGACGGTGATTGGTTGCATGGTGGTACGCCAGAAAAAATCAAAGAAACATTAACAAAAGGTCGTATCGGTAACATGCCACCTATGGCTGCCGCTGTTGGCTCAGCTGATGATGTGAAGAACGTCGCACAATATGTCTTAAGCCTATCTGGCAGCCCACATGACTCATTGCAAGCAGCCCTAGGCAAATCTAAATTTGGCGCATGCGCTGCTTGCCACGGTATAGATGGCAAAGGAAATCAAGCTTTGGGCGCGCCTAATTTAACGGATGATATTTGGCTGCACGGATATGGTGCGCCTGCCATTGTTGCAATGATCAATGCCGGCAAAGTCAATCAAATGCCCGCACAAAGTGAAAAATTAACCGAAGCACAAATTCATGTGTTGACATCTTATGTTTGGGGTTTTTCTAACAAAGGTGCTGTTGCTCAGTAACTCATTGAGCGGCGCAACCTAAAACCATTTGAAAGACCTTGCTTGAGTAGTCAAGAATCAACACCTCGAAAAATCATTCCCATCATTGCTGTAGAGCCCGATGCGGAGATGATTTCTCTTTACGCGTCGCATGAGAAAATTTATCCGCGCAGTGTTTCGGGTCTCTTTTCAAACTGGCGCTGGGGGATGGTTTTCCTGACTCAATTGGTGTTTTACGGCATCCCCTGGTTGGAGTGGGGGCAGCGTCAAGCTGTTCTGTTTGACCTAGGAGCGCGGCGATTTTATATCTTTGGACTTGTGCTGTATCCGCAGGATTTCATTTATCTGGCAGGTCTTCTTGTTATTTCGGCTTTGTCTTTGTTTCTGTTTACGGCCGTGGCAGGGCGTTTGTGGTGTGGTTATGCATGCCCGCAGACTGTTTATACAGAAATTTTTCTTTGGATAGAGAAAAAAATTGAAGGCGACCGTTCAACGCGCTTGCGTCGTGATGCTCAGCCTTGGTCGATAGAACGGTTTTTGCGAAAGAGTGCTAAGCACTTTTCATGGCTTGCGGTAGCCTTATGGACGGGCTTTACTTTTGTGGGGTATTTCACACCCATCAAAGAGTTAGGTTTAGAGTTTCTCCAGATGAGCATGAGTTCATGGGAGGTTTTTTGGACGTTCTTTTACGGCTTTGCCACCTATGGCAATGCGGGTTTTATGCGCGAACAGGTTTGCAAACACATGTGCCCCTATGCACGCTTCCAAAGCGCCATGTTTGACAAAGACACATTGATTGTTACCTATGATGAGGAGCGAGGAGAGCCACGGGGTACGAGATCACGTAAAGCAGACCCTTCAGCTTTAAATCTAGGTTCCTGCGTGGACTGCACGCTGTGCGTTCAAGTTTGTCCGACAGGTATTGATATTCGCAAAGGTTTGCAATATGAATGCATAGCCTGTGGCGCTTGTGCCGATGTGTGCGATACCGTGATGGAAAAAATGGGTTATCAGAAGGGCTTGATTAAGTACGCCACACAAAATGCCTTGAATCATCACTGGACCAAATCTGAAACTTGGCAACATGTGTTTCGTCCTCGTGTTTTGGTCTATATGGCTATCTTGACTGCAATTGTCATCGCCATGTTTGTCAGCTTAGCGTTGCGTACGCCTTTCAAAGTAGATGTGATACGTGATAGAGGCGTCATGGCTCGTACTGTCGCAGGTGGAAAAATTGAAAATGTGTATAGATTGCAGGTGATGAATGCAACCGAGATGACTCAGCGTTACAAAATTTCAGCTTCTGGATTGCCTGGACTTTTTGTGGCTTCAGAAGATACAGTGACAGTTGGCTCCACTGAGTCACGTTGGGTCGCAGTGCGCGTGCAAGCACCGTTCGATGTAGCTGCGCCTGGTCCGCATCCTATGAAATTTGAGATTGAAGCGTTAGATTCGACAGATCATCTGCAAGAGAAATCTGTTTTCTTGGTGCCACGTTGACATTGAGTTGATATTTTTTAAGGTAAGGAGTAGTCATGCATCAAAACACGGTAAACAACAATGCCCCATGGTGGAAGTTTGGACACGTTTGGTTGGTTGTAGCTGGGCCAGTGATCGTAGTTTTTGCAAGTTTTATCACTTTGTACTTAGCAATCACAAGACCGGACCCTGTGATCAGCGAGGATTACTATCTCAAAGGCATTGAAATCAATAAAACTTTAGAGTCACGGGCTGAAGGTGCCACTATGGCACCCGCCATTCAAGCCAGAAACCATGCACAAACCGGTGTTGCACCAATACTTAAATCGGTAGAAAAGCCATAAAGCGATGTTGTTAATCGCAAGCTTTTGGGTTAACAATATCTTTCAGCGCATCCGTGTTCAAGATGCGAACATGGCGTTGTTTGACCTCAACAATCTTGTCTTCTACAAATTTTGAAAATGTGCGACTGACGGTCTCTATTTTCATACCAAGGTAGCTGCCGATTTCCTCTCTGCTCATGCGAAGAATGAGTTCAGATTGAGAAAATCCGCGTGCGTGCAAGCGCTGAACAAGGTTCAATAAAAACGCTGCTAACCGTTCTTCAGCGCGCATGCTTCCGAGTAGCAAAATAACACCATGTTCGCGAACGATTTCTCGGCTCATGATTTTATGAACATGACGTTGAAGCGAGTTGACCTCGCGCGAAATTTCCTCGATGCGGTCAAACGGCATGACACAAACTTCAGCGTCTTCGAGCGCAACAGCATCACAGGTATGGGTGTCGTTAACAATGCCATCTAAGCCGACAATCTCGCCTGCCATTTGGAAGCCAGTGACTTGTGCGCGCCCATCTTCAGAAGTAATGCAAGTTTTGAAAAACCCAGTACGAATAGCAAAAAGATTGGTGAATTTCTCACCGCTATGAAACAGCACATCGCCACGCTTTACTTTGCGCCGTGTGGTTACCAAGTCGTCAATACGATTTAACTCATCGTTGCTTAAACCCATGGGCATACACAACTCTCGCATGTTGCAGTTTGAGCAAGCGATTTTGATGGTTTGTGGCGTCATAGCTTGATTTTGACACTATTTACGGTTAGCTAAGCTTACAAGCTAAAACTCTTTGAAGAATGAAAGCAATCTATTTGATTAACGTCAACAGTTGCTTGGACTGAATAGTGCATATTCAATCCTCAGGAGAAGACTTTACATGACTATTGCCGTTTCACCCTTTTCAGAGGATTTAATTCGCCGCTATGACGTGAGTGGGCCACGCTATACCTCATACCCGACGGCAGATCGCTTTGTGGAAGCTTTTTCCGAAGCGGAATACACACAAGCATTGACGTTACAAAAAAGTGGTTTAGCGTCCAAAAAGCTACCACTATCGCTTTACGTACACGTCCCCTTCTGTGAGTCTTTGTGTTACTACTGCGCCTGTAACAAAATCATCACCAAACACCACGACCGTGCTGCCAAATACTTGCGATATTTGGCGAGAGAAGTAGATTTGCACACGTCGATATTAGGCTTAGGGCAACCGGTTTCGCAATTGCACCTAGGCGGCGGCACGCCTACATTTTTGACCGATGACGAATTGCGCGAGCTGATGGCCATGCTGCGTCGAAATTTCAGCTTTACGCCGGGTGGCGAATATTCCATTGAAGTTGATCCGCGAACCATTGATGTCAAACGTTTGGATACTTTGTCAGAATTAGGTTTTAACCGTTTGAGCTTTGGTGTTCAAGATTTTGACCCCATTGTTCAAAAAGCGGTTCATCGATTGCAGCCTGCAGAGCAAGTATTTGCCTTGATAAAGGCGGCACGTGAACGCCATTTTGACTCGATCAACGTTGATTTGATTTATGGTTTGCCTATGCAAAGCCCAGAGTCATTCGATCGCACGTTGGCTCAGATCAACGAGCTTAGACCAGACCGTATTGCACTGTATGCCTATGCACATTTGCCCGAGCGTTTCAAACCGCAGCGCCGCATTGATTCACTTGAATTGCCAAGCGCTTCAGCCAAGGTGTCCATGCTGTCGCATTCCATGGCTTCATTGGTGAAAGCGGGTTACGTCTATGTGGGCATGGATCATTTTGCGCTTCCCAACGATGCTCTGGCCGTTGCTAAACGGCAAGGGCGACTGCATCGTAATTTTCAAGGTTACAGCACCCAGCCAGACTGTGATTTGATTGGACTAGGCGTCTCGTCTATAGGTCGGATTGGCACAACGTACAGCCAAAACGCCAAAACAATAGAAGAGTATTACGATTATTTAGATCAGGCACGCTTTCCCGTGGTGCGTGGACTGGCGCTTAGCCGTGATGACCTTGTTCGTCGCGCCGTCATCATGGCGTTGATGTGCCAAGGTCAGGTGACATTTGAATCCATCGAGTTGGCATTTTTGATAGACTTTAAAAACTACTTTGCATCTGAATTAGAAGCGCTTTATAAGTTGCAGGAACAAGGCTTGGTCGTTTTGGAGTCAAGCGGTATTCAGGTTACCGAAATAGGTTGGTTTTTTGTACGTGCGGTTGCCATGGTATTTGACAAGTATTTGCAGACAGATCGTAATCGTGCTCGATTTTCAAAGATTATTTAGCAAAATCATTTAGCAAAAATACCTTAGCATTAGGGCATGCAATCATCTCTCGCCGTGACGGCGCTTCTCATGGGCTTAGCCGGAGGCCCACACTGCATCGCCATGTGCGGCGCTGCATGCGCGGGTATCGGACAAGCTGCAGGCGCTGACAAAAACACGGCGATGTGGACATTTCAAGCGGGTCGCGTCGTTGGCTACTCTGCTTTAGGCGCTCTGGCGGCAGCATCTATGCAAGGTTTGGGTTGGTTGACAGTACAGTCCGCTGCACTTCGTCCCGTTTGGACGCTGTTTCATGTGGCCAGCATGATGCTGGGTTTGCTGCTGATTTGGAAAGCGCAGCAGCCCGTTTGGTTGGAGTTGGCAGGACGCAAAATTTGGGCGAGTGCGCGTGCTTTGGCCGCTGGAAGGGGCAAAGGCGCACCTTTGGTGATTGGTGCTCTGTGGAGTTTTTTGCCCTGCGGCTTGCTTTATTCCGCATTACTTGTGGCGACTTTGACGGGTAAAACTGTTGATGGTGCTATCGTCATGGCGCTGTTTGCTTTGGGAACCAGTGTTTCCATGATGGCTGGACCGTGGTTGTGGTTACGACTGCGGGGACAGGCCAGTGGTAACTTAGGTGTTCGCTTGGCTGGTTTGGCATTGGCCGCCAGCTCAGCTTGGGCGCTGTGGATGGGCTTTATGCACAACACAGCGCCTTGGTGCATTACACCCACCTAGTTTTAACACCCACGGGTAATTGGCATCTCCACTTCGCGCGGGTTCGCAGAATATTTGCCCAGCTCCAATTTAGCAATCGAGTTGCGATGCACCTCATCTGGGCCGTCGGCAAAACGCAAGGTACGTGCATGCGCGTAAGCCATTGCCAGTGGGAAATCATCGCTCATGCCACCTCCGCCGTGCACTTGCATCGCCCAGTCAATCACTTGGCAGGCCATGCTTGGGGCAACCACTTTGATCATGGCGATTTCGTTTTTCGCAAACTTGTTGCCCGCAATATCCATCATCCAAGCAGCTTTCAGTGTAAGCAAGCGTGCCATGTCGATTTTGCAGCGTGCTTCGGCAATGCGCTCTTGTGTCACAGTTTGTGAGGCCACGGTTTTGCCAAACGCTGTGCGGCTAGATGCGCGCTTGCACATCAGCTCCAGCGCGCGTTCAGCCACACCAATCAAGCGCATGCAGTGGTGAATACGGCCAGGCCCTAAGCGGCCTTGCGCGATTTCAAAACCGCGGCCTTCGCCCAGCAAAATATTGCTTACAGGCACGCGCACATTCGTAAACGTCATTTCCATGTGGCCATGTGGCGCATCGTCGTAGCCCATCACGTTGAGTGGGCGAATGATGTTGATGCCTGGGGTATCTGCTGGAATCAAAATCATGCTCTGCTGCGAATGGCGCGGCGCTTCAGGGTCGGTTTTGCCCATGGTGATGAAGATTTTGCAACGCGGGTCGCCCGCGCCAGAAATCCACCACTTACGGCCATTGATAACGTAATCATCGCCTTGGCGCTCAATGCGGGTTTCGATATTGGTCGCGTCAGACGAAGCCACATCGGGCTCTGTCATCGCAAAAGCCGAGCGAATTTCACCGTCCAGCAGTGGTTTTAACCAACGTTTTTTGTTTTCTTCCGAGCCATAGCGGGCAATCGTTTCCATGTTGCCGGTATCAGGTGCGGAGCAGTTAAACACCTCTGGTGCCCACGGGACAGCGCCCATGATCTCTGCCAGTGGTGCGTATTCTTGGTTCGTCAAACCCGCGCCTGTGTAGCCCGATGCAGAAGCGCTGTCTACTGGCAAAAACAAGTTCCACAGGCCAGCAGCCTTGGCTTTTGGCTTCAGGTTTTCAATGGTTTGCAACGGTGTCCAGCGCTTGCCGGCTTGGGTATTGGCTTCAAGCTCGTCTTTGTAGGCTTTTTCAGCAGGGTAAATGTGCTCGTCCATGAACTGCTTCACTTTGGCTTGCAATTCTTTTGTTTTGGGGGAGTAGTCAAAATCCATAGTTGTTCCTTAGTTTTCTTGGGTTGTCTCGTTGTTATTTTTACAAATCAAACTTGCTGTGCAAACTTCCAGCCCATTTGCGCCAATTGCTTCGCGCCAGAGCCAGAGCTTGCCGCTTGTGCGCTTGACGCTGTACCCGCTTCCACGCGTTTGGCAATGCCTTGCAATATGGCGGCGAGTCTGAACAAGTTGTAGGCCATGTAAAAGTTCCAATCTACTTTCAATTCTGCAGGCGTACACAGTTTTGTGCTGTCGCAATAGCGACGAATGTAATCAGCCTCACTTGGAATACCCAGCGCAGCCAAATCCAAACCACCAATGCCACGGAACGAACCTGGTGGAATGTGCCACGACATGCAGTGGTAGCTGAAATCTGCCAATGGATGCCCAAGCGTGGACAACTCCCAATCCAACACCGCGATGACGCGCGGCTCAGTGGCATGAAACATCAAGTTATCTAATCTAAAATCGCCATGCACGATGCTGACTTTTGACTCGTCTTTCGCACTGGCTGGCATGTTTGCTGGCAACCACGCCATCAGTTGGTCCATCTCTTCAATCGGCGTGGTGATGGATGCGTTGTACTGGCGCGTCCAGCGGCCAATTTGGCGCTCAAAATAATTGCCAGATTTGCCATAGCCACTCAAGCCTTGTTTCTCAACATTTACTTTGTGCAAGGCTGAAATAACGCGGTTCATCTCTGTATAAATCTCACCACGTTGCGCTTGCGTCATGCCAGGCAAAGCTTGGTCCCACAGCACACGGCCATTCATGCATTCCATCACGTAAAAAGCACGGCCAATCACGGCTTCGTCTTCGCACAAGCAATACATTTTTGGCACAGGCACATCAGTGCCCTGCAAGCCGCTCATCACCGCAAATTCGCGTTCAACAGCGTGTGCAGAAGGCAACAGCTTTGCCACTGGCCCGGGCTTGGCACGCATCACGTAGCTCATGCTCGGGGTGACGAGCTTGTAGGTGGGGTTCGACTGCCCACCTTTGAACATCTCAACGGTGAGTGGCCCTTTGAAACCTGCTAAATGCTGGTCTAAATAATGGCTCAGTGCTGCGACATCAAACAAGTGCTTTTCAGAGACTTCCTTGGTTCCTACAAAATGGTCAAAACCTTCCATTTATTCCTCCACAATTGTTATACGACTCAAAGCGTCGCGGTCGCGTATCACCAAGCCACCTGGCTCGATACGCAGCACGCCGTCCCGCTCCATCGCTTTGAGTTCTTGGTTGACGCGCTGGCGTGATGCACCCAGCAGTTGCGCCAGCTCTTCTTGCGCTAGTTGCAGACTAATACGCATTTCCGCGCCATTGTCTAAATTGGGCACGCCGTAGCTGCGCACCAAATGCACCAATTGCTTGGCCAAGCGCGCCCGCAATGGCAGGGTGTTCAAGTCTTCTACCAAGCCAAACAGCTGACGAATACGCCGCGCATGCAGGCGCAGCATGGCTTCGTACAGCTCGGTGTGAATTGCCAAAATTTTCTTGAAATCAGCCTTCGCCACGCACAAAATTGTTGTCTCACCATGCGCATACGCGTCATGCGTGCGCCTGTCGCCATCGAAAATAGCCACATCGCCAAACCAGATGCCTGGCTCAACATAGGTCAGGGTGATTTGCTTGCCAGACACCGAGGTCGAGCTCACGCGCACGGCGCCCTTGGCACAGGCAATCCACGTTTCTGGCGGTTCGCCGCGTGCTGCGATCAAGTCACCATCTCGGTAACGTTTGACATAGGCGCATCGCAAAATGTCGTGCCGCAGCGACGGTGAAAGGGATGAGAACCAGCGACCTGAATTGATCGCTTCTCGTTCTTCAATGGTAAGGATAGGTTCGTCCATGGCTTTCTTGTTGTGTTAGTTTTCTACGTCAGTGAGTCGCATTAAAGCATCACGGTTACGAATGATTAAGCCACCAGTTTCAATGCGAATCACGCCTTCACGCTCCATCGTTTTAAGTTCTTGGTTAACGCGTTGGCGTGATGCGCCTAGCAGTTGCGCCAGCTCTTCTTGAGCTAAATGTAAGCTGATACGCATTTCAGCGCCATCTGCCAAATTGGCAACCCCATAACTGCGTACCAGATTCACCAGCTGCTTGGCCAAGCGGGCACGCAGTGGCAACGAGTTCAGATCTTCCACCAAGCCAAACAGCAAGCGTACACGACGCGCATTCAAGCGCAGCATGGCTTGGTAAAGCTCATTGTGTGTATCCAGTATTTTTTGGAAATCATGCCTTGCCACATTTAACAACGTGGTGTTGCCATGGGCAAACGCGTCGTGCGTGCAGCGGTCGCCATCGATGATGGCCACATCGCCAAACCAAATGCCTGGCTCCACGTAAGTAAAGGTAATTTGCTTGCCCGCCGCCGTGGTGGAGCTGACGCGCACCGCACCCTTGGCGCACGCAAACCACGTGTCTGACGGCTCACCACGCGTGGCAATCAGCTCGCCGTCTTTGAACCGCATCACATAGGAGTAACGCAAAATATCATGCCGAAGAGACGGCGAGAGCGATGAAAACCAACGCCCTGAATTGATCGCTTCGCGTTCTTCTATGGTGAGGATAGGTTCGTCCATGGGGCTAAGTACTGGCTTTAATAAAGTAAAGTGGATTTTTTCTATTCACATTGTCGCGCTAGTGGCTCCTCAGCTGCATTCCAAGTGTCGCTTGGGTGTCAAGACTATAGCAATGCATTGAACTTAACTCATTTTTACTGTTTATCAATCTGTCTGCAGGGTGAAAGCATGCATTTATGGGTAAAAACTTAAATGAATTGTCATTTTTGGCATTATTCACGCAATCTCTTGATGCGTGAACTAAAGCAAACAGATACACTTCTAATTCAATTGGAAAATAATGTAAAAAATGCGTTCTTAGGTATTTCCACATGTCACAAAAGCTCACAAGGTTTAAACATGCAAAGCTTTGCATGCTTGTGTTGCTAAGCCTGTTTCTAGTTGCCTGTGGCGGCGGTGCGGGTGAATCAGATCCAAATTCTGGCAACGGCGGCAGCTTGGCTGCGCAACCAGCCAGCACGCCAGCCACTGCTGCTGCAACCTCAAGCGCACCAGCAGCTGCTGTCGCAAACAAAGACTTCACTTGTGGTATTCCTAACTTTCAGGCTGAATTTCTTGCACTGGTCAACGCGGCACGTGCCCAAGGCGCTGTTTGTGGTGAAACGAAAATGAAACCCAGTAGACCCTTGGTTTGGAGCGACAGCCTAAGCCTAGCATCCTCAATCCATTCTGATGACATGGTCACGCACAACTTTTTCTCCCATGTCAGTCCCAGAACTGGCACGCTGAGTGAGCGCATACACGGCACAGGCTACCAATACGAGGAAGCGGGCGAAAACCTAGCCGGTGGCCAAACCAGTATTGCCAAAGCCGTCAATGACTGGTTAAAAAGCCCCAGCCATTGCACCAATATGTTGAACCCCAACTTTTTAGAACTGGGTGCAGCTTGCATGAGTGGCGGTACGTCATACTACAAAAGCTATTGGACACTAGAAATGGCACTCCCCTTGGGGGCGAAACGTGCTGATGACGACAATAAGAAAGACTGATTGGCTCAGCCGCCACATTTTCGTGTCTATTTTGTAGATTCTTTTTGGCTTTTCTTTGGGGCAAGACACCACAAGTTGTTACCTAAAAGCCTGTGTAAAGTACCGCCGTGCCCCCCAAATCTGCAATGCGGAATGTATGATGCCGCACATGATTTTCCATGGCATACCAATCTCACGCATGCACAGATCTCTTTGTTTAGCAACCATTACTCTGTGTATGTCGCTTTTGGTGGCGGCGCTTTCTGGCTGCATCGTTAGCCCTAGAAGTCAGCACATCGAATACATCAGCTACCCCGCGCCGCAACAGCAGCAGCAAAATCAGCAGCCATCGCCGCCAGTACGTCAGATACAGCAGGAAATCAGCCAAGACCCAGCAACTTGCGCATCAACTTCTAATTTTCAATCAGACATGCTGAGCCGCGTCAACCGCACACGCGCCGCAGGCGCCATGTGTGGCACCGTGCGCTACCCGCCAGCAGCGCCGCTGCGCTGGAGCAACCAGCTTCAGCAAGCCGCCGCCGTACACTCGCGCGACATGGCCGAGCACAACTTTTTTAACCACAAAAGCGCCACCAATGGCACCACGCTGACTGAGCGTCTGCGCAGCGTCGGTTACAAATTTCAAGCTGCCGGTGAAAACATTGGGGCAGGGCCCGCAACGGTGGCGCAGGCTGTCGACATGTGGGTTGCCAGCCCTGGCCATTGTGTGACTTTGATGACCGCCACTTTTGTGGATCTAGGTGCCAGCTGCAAAAACAATAGCAATTCGTACTACAAAACCTACTGGACTTTGAAAGCCGCCACGCCCAGCTAAATTTAATAAACTGTTGTTTTTTGTGTTCAAAATGCGGCTCTAGCTAAAGCATTAATTGCCTGAAGTGCTATCAATATAGTAGTATTCTTTGGTACTACAAATGTGCGATGTAACGCACACAACCGTATTTTTAAAGCGACAAAGCTAAGACTCGTTACTCTAAACCTGTCCTAAGTCAGGCTGATTTAAGCACCTAAACAGTAAGATGGATCAAACATGACAACGATAAATTTTCAACTTATGAACCCATTGACAAGCTTTACCAAATTTACCAAACTTACCAAAAACCGCGCCGTGCTGAATGGCATAGCGCTCACCTTGACCCTTGTTCTCAGCGCATGTGGCGGCGGCGGTTCAGATTCTGGCGACAACTCTGTGCTTGCAGCCGTTGCGACTGGTGGCGATGTCACCTGCGGTTTGCCTAACTTTCAGGATGAGATGACAAGCCGTGTCAACGCCGCGCGCGCAGCGGGTGCTGTGTGCGGTGGCGTGGCTTTCCCGCCAGCCGGCGGCCTGCGCTGGAACACACAGCTGCAAAACGCAGCCACCGCCCACTCGGAAGACATGGCCAGCCACAACTTCTTTGCCCACCAAAGCCCCACCAACGGCTCAACTTTGCGTGAGCGCGTGCCCGCAGCGGGTTATAAATACAGCTCTGTGGGCGAAAACCTAGGCGCTGGCCAAGCCTCAATCGCCCAAGTTGTCTCTGAATGGCTAGCCAGCCCCAGCCATTGCGCTACTTTGATGAAGGCAAACTTTATTGACATGGGCGTGAGCTGCAAAGCCAACGCAGCTACGACTTACGGCACCTATTGGACGATGGAACTGGGCGTCCGTTAAAATTGAGTTAAATTAGGTATAAATATGCCTCTAGCCGGCGTATTTATTGTCTTATTAGCTATAAAAATCATAGTAAGAATTACCCTTAATTGATATGAAGACAATCAAGCCGACCCAAACGCCAACGTATAAAACGCCTTTGACGGCATGGGTGATGGCACTAAGTTTGACTTTGACAGCCTGCGGTGGTGGCGGTTCATCGACC
>JANPIC010000083.1:0-10138 GCA_031424795.1 Polaromonas sp.
GACGCCATCACCGCCAGCCCCAACAGCGCATAAAAAACGGTGATGGTGGCTGTGGAGGCAGATTGCTCACGCAGCAGCGCAATCACAAACGTCATATAGCCGATATAGCCGACGCCAAACATGCCGTACCCAGCCAGTGCGTAAGCAAACGCACGCCAATGAAAAGCACGGCTAGCTTGCACGGTATTTGTTGCTGCATTTACTGCTTTTGACTGTGTAGCAATGCGTTTGAGGGCATGACCTTTGGTCATCAAAATCAAGGTCACCAAAACACAGCCCAAAGCTAACAACCACCAAGCTACAGCCCATGCCTGTGGCCACACGTGTGATCTTGACGGTATAAAGTAATCGACACTTGGCACAAGTAAGGTTGAAAACACAATCCCCAGGCCCACACCGCCGTAATACACGCCCAAAATCAAACCGCTGCGTTCCGCATGACTCGCACCTAGCTGCGCTGCCAGCAAACCACCCGCCACAAACACCCAAGCGCTCGCAATGCCAGCCAATAAACGCTGCACCAGCAATGGCTCTGCCGTGGTGAAAAACCCTGTCAGCGCCATAAACATACTCGCGAATGCAGAACCAATAAGCAAAATTTGCACCGCATCAAAACGCTTCAGCAGCTTTGGCATGCTCAAGGCACCTAGCAAGTAACCTAATGCATTGACTGTGTTCATCGAGCCAGCAAGCGTGTAGCTCCAGCCCAGATCTGCGCGCATGGCCGGCAGGAGTAAACCATAAGAAAACCGTGTGACGCCCAGCGAGACAGCAGCACCAAGCGCTAAAACCATGGCTAACGCGATGCTTTGGGGTAAAGTAGGAGAAACATCAGGTGAGAGCGACATAGCGCGTATTGTCCGGCATTGTGCGGCAACTTTACACAGCATTACATAGCCGATATGTTGCGTTTGCACTGCCCGCACATACTTCATCTCAATCCAGAGCCCAAACCAACAAGGTTACCGACACTGGAGTTTTTAAACTCTTTAAGGATTTATGATGAAACTCTCTAACAAACGACTCTTCCTCGCCACCATCGTGATGGCATCTTGCGGCTACGCTGCCGTGGCATCCGCACAAACGACTACTCCAGCCCCAGCTGGTGCTCAGCCCCAAATGCAAGACAAGATGCACCGTGGCGACCATTCAAGCATGCGCGAGCGCATGTTTGGCAACCACCAAGAACGCATGGCAAAACGCCAAGCTGAATTGAAAGCCAAGCTCAAAATCACACCAGCGCAAGAAGGTGCATGGACAACCTTCACCGCCGCTATGCAGCCAACCGCAGGCGGCATGATGGGCATGCGCCACGACCCCAAAGTGAAAGCTGACATGGACAAGCTGACCACGCCAGAGCGTATCGACAAAATGCAAGCGATGCGTGCAGAACGCATGAAAACGATGGGCGCTGAGATGGACAAACGCGGCGCAGCTACCAAAGCGTTCTACGCTGTGCTGTCAACTGAGCAAAAAGCAGTGTTTGACGCTGTTGCCATGCACGGTGGCCGACACGGTGGACAAGGCATGGGCGGCGGTCATGGCGGCAAGGGTGGCGAACACGGTCGCATGGGTCACCACAGCTAAACACGGCTAGGTCACTGACTTAGGCTTTAAAAACTAAACAGCGCAGTCAACTCCGGTTGCTGCGCTTTTTTTCGTTGAAATCAAATTTTTAAGCCAAAAGCTTTTTCAACTCGCCGCTGTTAATGAGCTTGATCACGTCATCCGCACCGCCTACCAACGTTCCTTTTACAAAAATCATGGGAAAGGTTGGCCAGCCGGTCCACATTTTCAAGGCATTGCGTTTGCGCCACTCGCTAAGGTAGCTGCCATAATCCAAATCGTGGTGCGCAATGCCAGCTGCGTCCAAAGCTTTACGGGCTTTTTTGGGCATTGGGTTGAGCCCCATGCCGACCACAACGACAGGGTTTGCGGCGACAGCAGCTTGCACCTCAGCCACAATGGTTTGCTGATTTTTGGTGATTTTGTCTCGAATAGCGGGGTGAATGTTCGATTCGGCTAGGGTTGCACGTGGCATAAGGTCATCCTAAAAAGGTAAGCAGGTCAAATTTGACTTGCCCCTTATCTTAGGATGCTGTCCTCAAAATTAAAGAGCCGTTTGCAATAATTTCACCATTTCAGCCCGTTTTGCGGTCTGCGCACCTGCCAAAACAAAACCAACGGTGACGTTTTGCTCGTTGTTGAACTGCCAAACATTTGGCTCGGTAGATGTCCATTGCCCTGCAGAACCCACCTTGGGCGGAGCAATCATCAATGGCAAAGCGGGTGTTTTCACCGCAACAGGCATGATGGGGAAGACAACATCGGTACGTTTTCCGGCCAAAGTTTGCGCCAAGGCTCTTGCCGCGTTCATGATAGGCATGACGTAGGGCAAGGTCGTGTTGCCCGCACTGGCGTATTGGGCAGAATCTCCCAAGGCATAGACGTTTGGGGCGCTGGTTTGCAAAGCTGTATCGACTTGGATGCCGCGCTCGCAAGCCAAACCAGCAACTAAAGCCATGCGGGTGTCTGCTCTCAAGCCGATCGCGCTTAAAACGACATCTGCAGGGATGGTTTGATCGTTGGCCAGTGTCACCAGCAGTTCAGATTCAGCATCTTTATCCGGTTGATTCGCAGACTGATTCACCGCCTGAACCGTCGTTCCAAAGTGCCACTGAACGCCCAAATCTTGCAAAACTTGTCGCAATTGTTCACTCGCCGCTTCGGGCAACAAAGCACCCAATGGACGGCTGGCGGGGTCAACCACACTGACTTGGTAGCCTGCGTTGACGAGGTCATTGGCGAACTCGCAGCCGATCAGGCCAGCACCCATGATGACGATTTTTGCTGAAAATGATGCCGCATTTTCATTGCCTTTATTGCTATTATTTTTATAGCTATTTAGGTAATGAATACGCCGGCTAGAGGACGATTTTAATGCCTCATAAAAAGAAGTGAAATCATCCAAAGAATTGACCGAAAGCACTTGCTCTGCCGCATCACCTGCCACCGGAATCCGGATAGGTTGCGCCCCTGTAGCTAGCACCAAACTGCTGAAATCAAGGCTTTGCTGAATGCCATCTTTTTCTATGGTGACGGTTTTTACGTAAGGGTCAAAACTCAGCACCCGGGTGTGTGCCAGCAGTGTGACGTTTTGCGCTTCAACCATCTTCGCTACAGGTGTCACCACCAGTTGCTCAGGGGCTTTTTTCTGGGCAAACGCGTTGGACAGCGTAGGTTTGGCGTAAAAATCGCCACTATCCGCCGTGATCATCACCACAGGCGTGGTGGCGTCCAGTTTGCGAAACTCACGCGCCGTCGTCCAGCCCGCCAGCCCCGCGCCAATGATGATGATGGGGTTCATAAAGGCTTAAATCTCCACAGCCTCGAAGTCAGCCTTAGCAACGCCGCAATCTGGGCATTCCCAGCTGGCTGGCACGTCTTTCCACAAAGTGCCAGCTGCGATGCCGTCTTCTGGGCGACCGGCTGTTTCGTCGTACACAAAGCCGCAAACGATGCAAATATATGTTTTCATGGTGTTTTCCTAATTATTTGGTTCAGTAAAAGTAAGTCGGTAGCTGATGTGATTGTCTTACAGCAAGCTCAAGCCGCTGCTGTCACAGCATCCAAACGAGCCTGATAGTGCGCTGCGTGGCGTTTTTCGACGTTGGCAAGTGCAGCAAAACGCTTTTGCGCCTTGTCTAACATCGCTTTGAACTGTGCGGCATGAACTTTGCTCTCCTCAATCTGCTCATCCATCTCGGCGACGGCAGCGGCGTTGCCTTCTAATTCTGCGGTTTTGCGAAAGCCTGGGTACATCTCGGTGTACTCATAGGTTTCGCCGTCGATAGCGATTTGCAAAGCCTTAGCGGGTGTCATCGTTGCCTTTGGATAGAGCAAGTCTAAATGGCCGAAGGCGTGCATCACCTCTTGGTCGGCTGTGGCTTCAAACGCTTCTGCGGTATCCATATCGCCGGCTTCACGGGCTAATTTGGCGAAGTAACGGTATTTGATGTGCGCCATGGACTCGCCCGCAAAGGCGGATTCCAAATTGGCAATGGTTTTGATCTCGGGAACAGTTTTGTTGGCTGTTGTCATGGTGAACTCCTTGGTTTAAACGTGTTTAAATAGCATTTATTAATCGACACAGGGGTAATGATAGGTTTAATTAATAGTTAAGGCCAATTGATTTTGACTAACTGATTGATAGTTTCTATCGAATACATTTTTTGACTTTTATTTATGTAAGCCTTGTGCCGGTATCTGTAGAGAGATTGACCTAAAATAAGAGGGCTTTTCAAGCAACAAACAAGCATTTCACATAGTGATAACACGACGCAAGTGGGGAACATATGGCAAACAAGACATCAAAAATCATTTACACACTGACTGACGAAGCGCCCATGCTGGCAACGCACTCTTTTTTGCCGGTGGTCAGAGCCTTTGCAGCGCCAGCCAATATCGATGTGACGTTGAGCGATATTTCTGTTGCGGCCCGCGTGTTGGCTGAGTTTCCAGAAAACCTGACTGAAGCTCAAAAAGTACCCAATACCCTCGCTGAACTTGGCAAACTAACCTTGCTGCCAGACACCAACATCATCAAGTTGCCTAACATCAGCGCGTCTGTGGGCCAGTTGACGGCTTGCATCAAAGAACTGCAAAGCAAAGGCTACAACATTCCCGACTACCCAGAAGCACCAAAAACAGACGAAGAAAAAGCTATTCGCGCCCGTTACTCTAAATGCACTGGTAGCGCTGTGAACCCTGTGCTGCGCGAAGGCAATTCTGACCGCCGTGCGCCCAAGGCCGTGAAAGAATACGCACGTAAAAACCCGCATTCGATGGCGGAGTGGAGCCAAGCTTCTCGCTCACACGTGTCACACATGCACAACGGCGACTTCTACCACGGCGAAAAGTCCATGACTTTGGACAAAGCGCGCGACGTGCGCATGGAATTGCTCACCACCTCTGGCAAAACCATTGTGCTCAAAGAAAAAGTATCGCTATTGGATCGTGAAGTGATCGACAGCATGTACATGAGCAAAAAAGCGCTGTACGAGTTTTATGAAAAAGAAATCGACGACGCTTACAAAACGGGCGTGATGTTCTCCCTGCACGTCAAAGCCACCATGATGAAGGTGTCGCACCCCATCGTTTTCGGCCACTGCGTGAAGATTTTCTACAAAGATGCTTTCGCCAAACACGGCAAACTGTTTGACGAACTGGGCGTGAACGTGAACAACGGCATGGCAGATTTGTACGCCAAAATCGCCACACTGCCACAGTCAAAACAAGACGAAATCAAGCGCGACATCCACGCTTGCCACGAAGGCCGCCCCGAGCTGGCGATGGTTGACTCGGCCAAAGGCATCACCAACTTTCACTCACCCAACGACATCATTGTGGACGCTTCCATGCCCGCCATGATTCGCAATGGCGGCAAGATGTGGGGCGCAGATGGCCGCTTGAAAGATGTGAAGGCTGTGATGCCAGAATCCACTTTTGCGCGTATTTACCAAGAGATCATCAACTTCTGCAAATGGCATGGCGCGTTTGACCCGAAAACCATGGGCACGGTCCCTAACGTGGGATTGATGGCGCAGCAAGCGGAAGAATACGGCTCGCACGATAAAACCTTTGAAATCACCGAAGCTGGCGTCGCAAACATTGTGGATATCGCAACCGGCGAAGTGTTGCTCTCTGAAAACGTAGAAGAGGGCGATATTTGGCGTATGTGCCAGGTGAAAGATGCACCAATTCGCGACTGGGTGAAACTGGCCGTCAACCGCGCACGCAACTCTGGCATGCCGGTGGTGTTCTGGCTGGACCAATACCGTCCGCACGAAGCGCAGCTGATCACCAAGGTCAAAATGTACTTGCACGAGCACAACACCACGGGCTTGGACATCCAAATCATGAGCCAAGTACGCGCCATGCGCTATACCTTGGAGCGCGTGCAGCGCGGTTTGGACACCATCAGTGCGACCGGCAACATCTTGCGCGATTATTTGACCGACTTGTTCCCTATTTTGGAACTCGGCACCAGTGCCAAGATGCTCTCCATCGTACCGTTGATGGCCGGTGGCGGCATGTACGAAACAGGTGCAGGCGGTTCTGCGCCCAAGCATGTGCAGCAATTGGTGGAAGAAAACCACCTGCGCTGGGATTCTTTGGGCGAATTCATGGCCTTGGCCGTGTCGCTGGAAGATCTGGGCTTAAAATCTGGCAACAAAAAAGCCACCGTTTTAGCCCAAGCTTTGGACAAGGCAACTGGCGAATTGCTGGAGAACAAAAAAGGCCCTTCCACCCGCACGGGCGAGCTGGACAACCGTGGCAGCCATTTCTACCTCGCGATGTACTGGGCGCAAGCGCTGTCAGAACAGACGGAAGATGCCGATTTGCAAAAGCACTTTGCGCCACTGGCAAAGACATTGACTGAGAACGAAGACAAAATCGTTGCCGAGCTCAAGGCCGTGCAAGGTAAACCAGCTGACATTGGCGGCTACTTTATGCCAGTCACTGAAAAAGTAGACGCCGTGATGCGCCCAAGTGCGACGTTTAACGCCGCACTTGCGTCCGTTTAAACTGGCTTAAATCAGCTTAAACAGCCTTGTAGAAAATGTAGTCAGCCTGGTAGCGAACAATTTGTTTGCTACCAGAGCTGCTTGCATCACAAGCCGTAGACGGTGCAACGCCGCCTGAAGTCGCAACGCGCTGAATGTAAGTCACACCCGTCATCGCACCCGTACCCATAGCAGGGTTGGCTTTGACCAATTGCAACGGGATATTGCCCGCGCTGCTAGGCGCAACTGCCACTTGCGCACCTGTGATCTTAGAGCCATCCATGCTTTCCCAAGTTGCCGGTGGGCCGTAGTATTTGCCCACTTGTTTGCCGCTGCGGTCGTTCAACTTGGCATCTGGCCCCACAAACACCCATTCAAACTGGCCCGCCGTGTCTTTTTTCGGGTTGCATTGGTAGGTGATGTCACCCGCGCCCACGGTTTCCATGGCTACTTTGTGGCCAGCGGGCACCTGCACGGCGGCGGGCAGGCTGGCTTGTGAGTACATGGACGCTGCAGCCATAGGTTTGGCTGACATGCTGCCACAGCCGGTGAGTGCCGACAAACCCAGGATGGAAGCAGCGGCGAATGCGGTGTAAGTGAAGGTGTTGCGTGTGATTTTCATAGGAACTCCAAAGTTGTTGAACAACTTATACGCAGGGCTTGGCTGCGTCGGATTCAAAGGAATTCAAAAAAATGGGGAAAACTTTATTTAGCTGAATTCACGATGACCGATTCAGCCCCAGCTTGCCACGGTGCATAGGCTTGCATGATGGTTGTGTAAGCTTCCGAGGCCTCGAAAGCTGCCAATTGCGCCTGTAAATCTGGCCACGGTTGCGCTGCAAACCATGCTTTGTCAGCATTCGCAAATTGCCTTAAAAACGGCATGTAGCCGGCGTAATATATACCAGAACTGCTATTAAATTCATAGTGAATTTGAGGTGTCTTTTGCACCCATGCATTCACAAAATCTGCAAATACCCCGGCTTTGGCACGACTTTCCAAGGCATTTGCACCTTCGTATCGATTCGGGTATTTGTAGCGATCAAGGTGAAACTTGAAATCACCGTCGCATTGAGCAATCAGTGCCAACGCATCTTGTTCGTTTTCCAGCCAGCGACAAGGGTCGTTTTGCCGCAACGCCCACAGCATGATGTCTAGGCTTTGGTCTATCACCTGCCCGCTTGGCAACACCAGCACGGGAACGGTCCCTTTGGGCGACGCTGCCAGCAACTCAGCGGGTTTGTTGCGTAAAACGACTTCGCGGTGCTCGTATTCAATGCCACTTGTCAACAAAGCCAACCGCGCCCTCATGGCGTAGGGGCAACGGCGAAAGGAGTAGAAAATGGGCAAACTCATCACTTATCCGTTCGGACTGAGCTTGTCGAAGCCTTCACACAGAACCCTTCGACAAGCTCAGGGCGATCGGTTTTGGTATTCATTCACTTTGATTTTCTTTGACCAACTTCTCTTTGCGCGCCATCTTCACACCGATATACGGCTCATCCCGCAGCTTCGCCAAGTTGATCTGCCGCTGCCGCTCTTCAAAACGCGCCAGCTGCTCCGGCGTTTTGCTGTCATGGCAATGCGGGCAGCTCAGCCCGAGCACGAAGTACGGTGATTCTTTGTCCGCTTGGCTGATGGGCTCTCTGCAAGCGCGACACAAACCGTAATCGCCCGGTTTCAAGCCCTGCCCCACGGTCACGCGCTCATCAAACACAAAGCATTCGCCCTGCCACAGGCTGTCCGCCTCGGGCACGGTCTCAAGATACTTCAAAATGCCGCCTTCAAGGTGGTACACCTCGTCAAAACCTTGGGCTTTCAGATAAGCGGTCGATTTCTCACAGCGAATACCGCCCGTGCAAAACATCGCCACTTTGGTTTTTTTATCCACTTCGCCTGCTTTGTGCGCTTCAGATTCAGCGATTTGGGGTTGGTTCATCAACCACTCGGGGAACAGCGAAAAGCTCTTCAACCGTGGGTCAACAGCGCCTTTGAAGGTGCCAATATCCACTTCGTAGGTATTGCGGGTGTCTATGACCAGCACGTCAGGGTCGGAAATCAGCGCATTCCAGTCTTGCGGCTTCACATACTTGCCCACCATCTCGTTGGGGTTCACCGTCGGCACACCCATGGTGACGATTTCGCGCTTCAGCTTTACCTTCATGCGGTAAAACGGCGGCTTGGTGGACCACGATTCTTTGTGCTCCAGCGTCGCTAAACGCGGGTCATTTTTCAAATACGCCAGCACCGCACGCACCCCCGCCTCTGGCCCGGCGATGGTGCTGTTGATCCCCTCATTCGCCAGCAAAATCGTGCCCTTCACGCCCTGTGACTCGCAAAACGCAAGCAGCGGCTCTTTCATCTCAGGGAAATTTGAGAGCTCGACGAACTTGTAAAAGGCAGCGGTTAAATAGCTTGAATCAGAATTGCTTGTCATAGCCCTATTTTATCGTTTGCTATCGCGCACTTAGCTGACGCAGATCAAAGCAAACGCGACTAATCCGTGACAAACTGGCAACATTCTTTACAAAGCCTTTGCACGGCAGCACTTGCCGCGTTAAACAAGCGCCGTACTATTCAGCTTGTGAAGTTACTAACCAATGGGTTATTAACCTAATTTTTGTAGGACATTACCGCAACCTTTGGCACTCTCGGTTTGTGAGTGCTAATATAATTACCTGAAATCGTAAGATTGTTGAAAACACATTGATTCTTCTAAGGAATATCACAATGTCACTGACTATGAATGCTTTGCAACCCGTGAACGCTACCCTCGCCACCGCTACGTGGGGCTTGGTGCCGTCGCTCGGCAATTTAGACGCCTACATTTCTTCGGTCAACCGCATGCCCATGCTGACGCTGGAAGAAGAGCAGCGTTTTGCCAAAAACCTGCGTGATAACAACGACTTGGACGCCGCCGAAAAGCTCGTCTTGTCGCACCTGCGCTTGGTTGTCTCCGTTTCCCGCAAGTATTTGGGCTACGGTTTGCCGCATGGCGACTTGATCCAAGAAGGCAATATCGGTCTGATGAAGGCCGTCAAACGCTTCGACCCCGACCAAGGCGTGCGCTTGGTGAGCTACGCCATGCACTGGATCAAGGCTGAAATTCACGAATACGTGCTGAAAAACTGGCGCATGGTCAAAATGGCAACCACCAAGGCGCAGCGCAAGCTGTTTTTCAACCTGCGCTCGATGAAGCAAGAATACAAGGCAGACGCTGCTGCGCTGGGCGACGAAACGCATAGCAACACGCTGAGCGAGTCCGAAGTCAGCCTGATGGCCAAGACACTGAACGTCAAACCCGAAGAAGTGCTTGAAATGGAAATGCGCCTCTCAGGTGGCGACGTGCTGTTAGACCCAACGCCCAACGACGACGGCGAAGAAGCCTTCGGCCCGATTTCCTACCTGTCCGATACCCACCACGAACCCACCAACATGATAGAAGCGCACCAGCGCGACCTGCTCGCCAGCGACGGCATAGCTGCAGCCTTGGCCGAGCTAGACGACCGCAGCCGCAAAATCGTGGAAGAGCGCTGGTTGAAGGTGAACGACGACAGCTCAGGCGGTATGAC
>JANPIC010000084.1:0-12083 GCA_031424795.1 Polaromonas sp.
TGGGCGCAGCCGTTATTGCCGAAGTGCTGAAGCGCAGCGGTTTGCAAGCCGAGCAAGTTGGCGAAGTCATCATGGGCCAAGTGCTGGCAGCGGGCGCAGGGCAAAACCCAGCGCGCCAAGCTGTTATCAAAAGCGGCTTGAACCAAGGCACGCCTGGTTTGACCATCAACGCCGTTTGCGGCTCTGGCCTCAAAGCCGTCATGCTGGCAGCCCAAGCTGTGGCGTATGGTGATTCTGAAATCGTCATCGCTGGTGGTCAAGAAAACATGAGTGCATCACCGCACGTGCTTCTTGGCAGCCGTGATGGCCAACGCATGGGCGACTGGAAAATGATCGACTCCATGATTGTGGACGGCCTGTGGGACGTTTACAACCAATACCACATGGGCATCACCGCCGAAAACGTGGCTAAAAAATTCGGCATCACCCGTGACATGCAAGATGCTTTGGCACTTGCCAGCCAAACCAAAGCTGCTGCCGCACAAGATGCAGGCCGGTTTAAAGACGAAATCATGCCTTTCAGCATTGCGCAAAAGAAGGGCGATCCGATTGTTTTCGCGGCTGACGAGTTCATCAACCGCAAATCCACCGCTGAAGGCTTGGCCGGTTTGCGCCCCGCTTTTGACAAAGCTGGTGGCGTGACCGCTGGCAATGCTTCTGGCATCAACGACGGCGCCGCCGCTGTGATGGTGATGACCGCAGCTAAAGCCGCCGCATTGGGCTTGAAGCCATTGGGTCGTATCGCGAGCTTCGCGACTTCAGGCTTAGACCCGGCGATGATGGGTATGGGTCCGGTGTCCGCCTCTCAAACAGCGCTGAAACGTGCTGGCTGGAACGCACAAGACCTCGATTTGCTGGAAATCAACGAAGCCTTCGCCGCGCAAGCCTGCGCAGTGAACCAAGAAATGGGCTGGGACACCAGCAAAATCAACGTCAACGGCGGCGCGATTGCGATTGGTCACCCGATTGGCGCGTCTGGCTGCCGTATTTTGGTCACGCTGTTGCATGAAATGGCCAAACGCGATGCGAAAAAAGGCATTGCCTCGCTGTGTATTGGTGGCGGTATGGGTGTAGCACTCACCATTGAGCGTTAATTAGAGAAAATAGCATTTTAGGGTGCTAAATATGCTTACATATCAATGTAGCCGGCATATTTATTGCCTAATATGCTACTAATTTTATAGTATTTGTATCGAATTTGAGATTTATAACCACAACAGGAGCATCATCATGAATGGAAAAGTAGCTTACGTCACCGGCGGCATGGGCGGCATCGGAACCGCCATTTGCCAGCGTCTTCACAAAGAAGGCTTCAAAGTCATCGCCGGCTGCGGCCCTACGCGTGACCACGCCAAATGGATCGCCGAGCAAGCCGCTTTGGGCTACACGTTTTACGCTTCGGTGGGCAATGTGGGCGCGTGGGATTCTACGGTTGAAGCTTTCACCAAAACCAAGGCAGAGCACGGTGTGATCGACGTCTTGGTGAACAACGCCGGTATCACCAAAGACCGCATGTTCCTGAAAATGACCCGTGAAGACTGGGACGGCGTGATCGAAACCAACCTCAACAGCATGTTCAATGTGACCAAACAAGTGGTTGCCGACATGGTTGACAAAGGCTGGGGCCGCATCATCAACATCAGCTCGGTCAACGGTGAAAAAGGCCAAGCAGGCCAAACCAACTACTCAGCTGCCAAAGCCGGTATGCACGGTTTCAGCATGGCGCTGGCGCAAGAAATGGCCACCAAGGGCGTGACGGTCAACACTGTCAGCCCAGGCTATATCGGTACCGATATGGTCAACGCCATTCGAGAAGATGTGCTGGCCAAGATTGTGGCGACTATTCCGGTGAAACGTCTTGGTAAACCGTCTGAAATTGCCTCCATCATTGCGTGGTTGGCGTCAGAAGAAGGCGGCTACACCACAGGTGCAGACTTCTCGGTGAATGGTGGTTTGCATATGGGTTGATGCATTCGCATCTTCAACAAAAGGGGAGCCTTGGCTCCCTTTTTTTCGTTTGCATATAGCGTTATCTGCATCATTTACCACTTCGCCGGTAACTTCTTCAACAGCGTGATTTGCCGGGTGTTGACTTGAACGTAGCCGCCGCGCTCCAAGTCTTTCATCAGCTTACTGACCATTTCACGCGATGCGCCTACGTGTGCGGCTAGTTCGCCGTGGGTGATGAGAGGATCGATAATTTTGGGTGTATTGTCCTCCGCTGTGACTTTGGCCAAGTGGTTCAGCGTTTGCGCTAAGCGCTCATAAACATCAAGCAAAGCCATATCGCGAGCGGCTTGCGTGGCTGAGCGCGCGCGGACAATCGTTGTTTTCAGCAGTGAAATAGCGAATTCGCTGTTGTCGCGAACAAACGCCAAAACGTGAGCGTTTGGAACAACGGCGCATAAGCAAGGTTCTAGCGCTTCCACAGTGGCTGATCTCTCACCACCGTCTAACGACATTTCACCGAAAAAATCACCCGCCAAAATCGTACCCAGTGTGATTTCTTTGCCACTGGTGTCAGCGCTGAAAACGCGGACTCGACCTTGAATCAAGATATATAACGCATCACCCATCTCGCCTTCGTTGACGATGATGGCGTCTTTTCGAAAGCTGCGTTGTTGGCCTATGTCGGCCAAAATTTGCAAATCAACGCTTAAACGTGGTTTTGCAACCGTACGGGCTGTAGCTATTTTTAGTTCTTTAGTGCTATTTTTAATGGTCATTTGAATATTGTGCCATGCAAAATGAGTGTTTTAGGCTTCATTTTGAGAGTCTAGGCCAAAGCGCTTAAAAATTCAATTTCTTGTGGTGTAAACCCTGCCTTCAATCTAGCTTCCAGGTTCAACGGTGGCTTCAAACGCGGGGCTGTGTGCTTGGCATGCAGCCAGCCGTAATGCGCCAAGGGGTCTAAGTCATCACGTCGGCACAGCCAGCGGTACCAGTGGTTGCCAATGGCGACATGGCCAATTTCGTCTCGCAAAATGATGTCCAAAATCTCAATCGCTTCAGCTGCGTAGGGCGTTTTCACCTTGCGCAGCTTGGTTTGTATGAGCGGTGTGGCATCTAGCCCGCGAGCTTCAAGCGTGCGCGGAACCAGTGCCATGCGAGCGACGATGTTGTCTTTGGTTTTCTCGCACATGCTCCACAAACCGGTGTGGGCTGGGAAGTCGCCATATTGATAGTGCTTATTTTCATCGTAAGCGATTGATTTCAAATGGTTTTGTAGCAAAGTGAAGTGATACGCCTCTTCTTTGGCAACTTGCGCCCAATCCTTGTAATACTGCTCTGGCATGCCGTCAAAGCGCCAAATGGCGTCTAAAGCCAAATTTACCGCATTAAACTCAATGTGACAAATCGCAAGCATCAGCGCGGCATGGCCGGCTGGGGTGAAAGGGGAACGTTTGTCTACATTCAGCGGCTCTCGCAATTCAGGCTTTTCGGGTAAACCGGGCTGAGTTTGGGCATTTTTTAGTTCAATTTTTGCTATATTATTTATAGCTGTATAGGCAAGTAATACGCCGGCTAGAGCCATTTTTTTCTCTATATTTTGGCTAATAAAAGCGTTGTAGGCACTTTGGCGTAATTCATGGGTCGCTTGCATCCTTACAATTGTAGTTAATTCAACCTTCGAGAGACGTTTTATGGCAATTTATCAACTAGACGATTTAAGCCCTCAACTGGCAGCCGGTGCGTGGGTGGCCGACAGCGCGCAAGTGATGGGCGATGTGCGCATGGCTGAGAACGCCAATGTCTGGTTTGGCACCGTGGTGCGAGGCGATTCTGAAACCATCACCATTGGTAAAAACACGAATATTCAAGACGCCAGCGTGCTGCACGCAGACCCAGGCAAACCGCTTATCGTTGGTGACAACGTGAGCGTGGGGCATCAGGTGATGCTGCATGGCTGCACGGTGGGCGATGGTTCGCTGATTGGCATTGGTGCGATTGTGTTGAATGGTGCGGTGATTGGCAAAAACTGCCTCGTCGGCGCGGGTTCACTCGTCACCGAAGGCAAGGTTTTCCCCGATGGCAGCATGATCATCGGCAGCCCAGCCAAGGCGGTACGTGAGCTGTCAGCCGAACAGCAGGCGGGTTTGTTGGGGATTGCCAAGCATTATGTTGAGAATGCTGCGCGGTTTAAAACGGGCTTGAAAAAGATCGGTTGAAAAGATAAGTTGAAAAAACCGAATGAAACCCAAGTTAGAAGCGATGTCTGAAGTTCATAAATTCCTATTTGACGGCTTGCCCGTTCGTGGCACGCTGGTGCGTTTAACCGACAGTTGGCAAGAAATCTTGCAGCGCCGTGCTGCCAACTCGACCACGGGCGCTTACCCTGCGCCTGTGAGCCAAATGCTGGGTGAGTTGACGGCGGCTGCGGTGTTGATGCAGTCCAGTATCAAGTTCAACGGCAGTTTGACGCTGCAAATCGCAGGTACGACTGGCAGTGGCCCCGTGAAACTGGTGGTCGCAGAGGTGCAGCCTGACTTGCGCTTTCGTTCAACCGCGACCGTGGTTGGTGACGTGCCCGCTAACAGCAACTTGTCCCACATGGTGAATGTGGACAACAAAGGCCGTTGCGCGGTTATTTTAGACCCCAAAGACAAGTTTCCCGGCCAGCAGCCTTACCAAGGCGTGGTGCCGCTGTTTGACGATCACCGCCAGCCGATAGAAAAGCTTAGCAGCGTGATTGAGCACTACATGCTGCAAAGTGAGCAGTTGGACACGACGATGGTGCTGGCGGCCAACGACACAGTCGCCGCTGGGCTGCTGATTCAACGCATTCCTATGCAAGGTGAAGGAAACTTGGCAGGAAGCATGGTCAGCAAACGCAATGAAGACGAAATTGGCTTGAACGAGCACTACAATCGATTGGCGGTGTTTGCAGCGAGCTTGAAGCAAGAAGAGCTGTTGAGTTTGAATTCGAACGAAATTTTGCACCGCCTGTTTTGGGAAGAAGCGGTGATTCGCTACGAGCCATTACCAGCCAAATTCGCCTGCACCTGCAGCCGTGAGCGGGTCAGCAATATGATTTTGAGCCTTGGCCAAGCCGAAGTTGAAGGAATTTTGGCTGAACGTGGCGATGTGGAGGTGTCGTGCGAGTTTTGCGGCCAGCAGCAGCGGTTTGACCCCGTTGATGCGGCGCAGATTTTTGTCAATTCAGCGAAGAAAGCTACGCTGGGCGACTCAGGCTTGGTTCAATAAACTGAAGTTTATTTTCGAATCAAATCTCTGAATAGCCGATGCTCGCACACGGGGTCTGAGCAGCGCTCACACACCCAATTGCGCAAGCGTTGCGGTTTGCTTTGATGTTCCTGCTCATCCGTTTTCGATGCTTCTGCCGTTTTTAAACAGCGCAAAGCGTTCTGCAAACGCGCTTCACCTACGCCGTAAACCACTTGAAAATCGATGCTGCCACGGGTCAGGGCAGCACGTAAGGCGGCATCCACAGGTTCGCGCAAATGTGCGCCATCGCGCTGAATGCCGTCTGCTATCCACGGCAAATCCAAGCCCATCAACAGCGTGGCGTCGAAAGTGCACTGATGCGCTAGTGCCATGTTGTACAAAGAGGTATCGTTGAAAAGTAAATCGCTGTAGACCGCAACTGTCAATGCGGTGGTGTCAGCCAGCAAGATGTCATCGGTGGATACAGTGAAGGGTGCAGAATCAATTTGCTGCACTTGCTCTGTGGCAATGGCGAATTGCTCTTCTTTGCGAGGTGTGCGTTTATTTAGATCGCACCAAGTACGTAGATATTCAGGGATGTGTTGAACAGATTTGCCCTGCGCTTGAAAATGCTTTTCAAGCTGCATAACCAGTTCAGATTTGCCGGTGCTTTCTGCACCTAGGATGGCAATTTTCACAGCAAAAAATGATGCGGTTTTGGGAAGTTTTAGGGAAGTAACGAGACAGCTTACTTGGCAACTTATTTTGTATACTGAACCAAAATCTCATTCGGCTTGAGCATGCCCAGCTCAGAGCGCGCCTTTTCTTCAACCATGTCCAAGCCTGTTTTGAGGTCTTCCACCTCGGCTTTGAGCTGCTTGTTTTCAGTTTGCAAACGTGCTGTGGTGATGTTCAAACCCTTGAGTTGCTTGGTCATTTGCGTCACATGCCCCAAGCTGCCGTGGCCAAACCACAGCTGCGCTTGAAAAACCAGCAGCAAAAAAACCAGCAAAACCATGACGCCGCGTTTATTCACTCGTAGTCATACCTAATCAATATGATTGATGACAGAAAAACTTGGCGTCATGAACGTCAACTTTTCAGCGAATGCTGTAAAAAGCGTCACGCCCTGGGTAGCTGGCCACATCACCCAAGTCCTCTTCTATGCGGAGCAATTGGTTGTATTTGGCGATACGGTCAGAGCGGCTGAGTGAACCGGTTTTGATCTGGCCCGCATTTGTGCCCACAGCGATGTCAGAAATGGTGGTGTCTTCCGTCTCGCCAGAGCGGTGGCTGATGACGGCGGTGTAGCCCGCACGCTTGGCCATTTCAATCGCGGCGAACGTCTCAGTCAAAGTGCCGATTTGGTTGATTTTGATCAGGATGGAATTGGCAATCTTCTTGTCAATGCCTTCTTTGAAAATCTTGGTGTTGGTGACAAACAAATCGTCGCCCACCAATTGCACTTTGCTGCCAAGTTTTTCGGTCAGGTGCTTCCAACCATCCCAATCGCCTTCGGCCATCGCGTCTTCAATGCTGATGATGGGGTATTTGTCAACCCAAGTGGCCAGCATGTCGGTCCACTGCTCAGCAGTCAAAGACATGCCTTCAGCTTTCAATTCGTACTTGCCATTTTTGTAAAATTCGCTGGCTGCGCAGTCTAGGCCAAGAACAATTTGCTCGCCAGCCACAAAGCCAGCTTTTTCAATAGCTTCCAAAATCATCAAAATCGCGGCTTCGTGGTTGGCTACGTTAGGTGCAAAGCCACCCTCGTCGCCCACAGCCACACTCATGCCTTTGTCGTGCAAGATTTTCTTGAGCGCGTGGAACACTTCAGCACCGTAGCGCACCGCTTCGCGGAAAGACGGCGCACCGACGGGGATAATCATCAACTCTTGCAAGTCGAGGTTGTTGTTCGCGTGCGCGCCACCGTTGACCACGTTCATCATCGGCACTGGCATTTGCATCGCGCCGCTACCACCAAAGTAGCGGTACAGCGGCAAGCCAGCTTCTTCAGCCGCTGCACGTGCCACAGCCATGCTGACAGCCAAGGTCGCGTTTGCACCCAGGCGTGATTTGTTGTCTGTGCCATCCAAATCAATCAAGGTACGGTCCAAAAACGCTTGCTCGCTGGCGTCCAAACCCAAAATTGCTTCTGAGATTTCAGTGTTGATGTGCTCAACCGCTTTCAAAACGCCTTTGCCGAGATAGCGAGATTTGTCGCCATCGCGCAGCTCAATCGCTTCGCGCGAACCGGTGGACGCGCCGCTAGGCACAGCCGCACGGCCCATGGTGCCGCTTTCCAGCAGCACATCACATTCTACAGTTGGATTGCCACGAGAATCCAAAATTTCACGGGCGACGATATCAACAATTGCACTCATTTACGTTCTCCAAAAAAACTAACCAAAAACATACTTCGAGTCGTCATTCCCGCGCAGGCGGGAATCCATGGCGGTACGAAGCTCTAAGCGTCAAAATTATTCTCTAAAAATCCATTCTTCTTGGTCACACGATCCAGTGCAACCAAGGTTTCTAGTAAAGCTCGCATGTGTTTCAAAGGCACAGCATTCGGCCCATCAGACCACGCCTCAGCAGGGTTTGGGTGCGTTTCCATAAACACACCAGCCACACCCACCGCTATTGCCGCACGTGCCAACACAGGTACCATCTCGCGCATACCGCCAGACGTTGTGCCTTGGCCGCCTGGCAGTTGCACTGAATGCGTCGCATCAAACACCACAGGCGCACCGGTTTCACGCATGATGGACAGGCTGCGCATGTCGCTGACCAAATTGTTGTAGCCAAAGCTTGCGCCACGCTCACAAGCTAAGAAATTGTCTTCTTCCAAGCCAACTTCTTTGGCGGCCACACGCGCTTTGTCAATCACGTTTTTCATATCATGTGGGGCTAGGAATTGCCCTTTTTTGATATTGACGGGTTTGCCAGCTTGCGCCACGGCGCGGATAAAGTCGGTCTGGCGACACAAAAACGCAGGTGTTTGCAACACATCTACAACACTGGCGACTTCGTTGATGTGGTCGATTTCGTGCACGTCCGTCAAAACTGGCAAACCCAATTGCTTGCGGACTTCAGCCAAAATGTTCAAGCCAGTATCAATGCCAACACCACGTTTGGTGCTGCCTGATGAGCGGTTGGCTTTGTCGAACGAGCCTTTGTAGATCAGCGGAATGCCCAGCGCGTCGGTCGCTTCTTTGAGCCGACCCGCAACCTCGATAGACATTTCCAAGCCTTCGATCGAACAGGTGCCTGCGATCAGGAAAAACGGTTTATCGAGACCGATCTCGTGACCGCATAACTTCATCAGGCTACCGCTTTCAAAGTTTTACCAGCCGCTTGATGATCCAGCGCCGCTTTGATGAACGCATTGAACAGCGGATGCCCGTCCCAAGGTGTTGATTTGAACTCTGGGTGAAACTGCACACCGACAAACCACGGGTGAACACTGCTTGGCAATTCCACAATTTCCGTCAAATGGTCTTCCTGCGTCAACGCAGAAATCACCAAACCAGCTTTGCGCAATTGGTCCAAATAATTGACGTTGGCCTCATAGCGGTGGCGGTGGCGCTCTGTCACCACATCGCCATAAATGCTGTGTGCCAGCGTGTCTTTGGCAACGTCAGAACTTTGCGCGCCCAGGCGCATGGTGCCACCCATGTCGGAATTGGCATTGCGGGTTTTGATGGTGCCGTCAGCGTCTTTCCACTCCGTGATCAAAGCGATCACAGGGTGCGGACCATGTGGGGCAAACTCGGTGCTGTTCGCATCTTTCAAGCCTGCCACGTTGCGTGCAAACTCGATGGTCGCCACCTGCATACCCAAGCAAATACCGAGGTAGGGGATTTTGCTGATACGGGCAAAGTGCGCGGTGCTGATTTTGCCTTCCACGCCACGCTCGCCAAAACCGCCGGGTACCAAAATGGCGTCGAACTGCGCCAATTGCGCGGCTGTTTCTGCGTCAATGGTTTCAGAGTCGATGTAGCTGATAGACGCTTTGACATGGTTTTTCATGCCCGCGTGGCGGATCGCTTCGTTGAGCGATTTGTAGCTGTCGCCCAAATCAATGTATTTGCCCACCATGGCAATGCGGACTTCGCCTGTCGGGTTGGCTGTTTCATGCACCAAATCGTCCCAGCGTTTCAGGTTGGCTGGTTTGGTGGTCAAGCGCAGCTTGTCGCAAATCAAATCGTCCAAACCTTGCTCATGCAAAATACGCGGCACTTTGTAGATGGTGTCCACATCCCACATGCTGATCACAGCTGCTTCGGGGATATTACAAAACAATGAGATTTTGGCGCATTCTTCTTTAGGAATAGGGCGGTCGGCGCGGCACAGCAAAGCATCGGCTTGGATACCGATTTCGCGCAACTGCTTGGCCGTGTGCTGGGTTGGCTTGGTTTTTAGCTCGCCGGCAGCGGCAATCCACGGCACGTAGCTGAGGTGAACAAACGCGGTGTTGGTCGGGCCCATTTTTAGGCTCATTTGGCGCACAGCTTCTAAGAACGGTAGCGATTCAATGTCGCCCACCGTGCCGCCGATTTCAACAATCGCCACGTCTACCGCATCAGCTTCGCCAAAACGCGCACCGCGTTTGACGAATTCTTGAATCTCATTCGTCACATGCGGAATCACCTGAACGGTTTTGCCCAAATAGTCGCCACGGCGCTCTTTGTCGAGCACGCTTTGGTAGATTTGGCCAGTCGTGAAGTTGTTGGACTTGCGCATCCGCGTCTCAATAAACCGCTCGTAATGGCCCAAGTCCAAGTCAGTCTCTGCGCCGTCGTCGGTCACAAACACCTCGCCATGTTGCAGCGGCGACATGGTGCCGGGGTCTACATTGAGGTAGGGGTCTAACTTGATGAGGGTGACTGTGAGGCCGCGCGACTCTAAAAGTGCGGCCAAAGATGCAGATGCGATGCCCTTGCCTAAGGAGGACACCACACCGCCGGTAACGAATACGAATTTGGTCATGCCAGAATGGACTTCGATTAGTCCAAGGAGGTGGAAATGCTAATTATAAAGGTCTGGTACATTGCTATTTGGATAAATCGAAATTTGTAACAAAATTACTTGTTCAAAATACATAGAAATCTTGGCATCACATGAGCGAACTCAGCGGTAAACATATTGTTCTCGGTCTTAGCGGGGGCATCGCGGCCTACAAAGCGGCCGAGCTGTGCCGCGCTATGGTCAAAGAAGGCGCAACGGTGCAAGTTGTCATGACTGAAGCGGCAGAGCACTTCATGACCAAAGTGACCATGCAGGCGCTGTCCGGCAGGCAAGTTTTTGGCTCGCAGTGGGACGACACCGCTATCAATGGTGTTGCGAACAACATGCCCCATATCAACCTCACGCGCGGGGCGGATGCTATCGTTATTGCACCTTGCAGTGCGGACTTTATGGCCAAGCTGCTGCACGGCAGAGCCGATGAATTGCTGAGTTTGATGTGTCTGGCACGGCCTATCGCCGAAGTCCCGCTCATCCTCGCACCTGCCATGAACCGCGAAATGTGGGCGAATCCTGCAACGCAAAGAAATGTCGCGCAGCTCAAGCAAGACGGCATCACCGTGCTCGAAGTAGGAGAGGGCGACCAAGCCTGCGGCGAAGTGGGCGATGGCCGCATGCTAGAGGCGGACGAGATTTTGGCGGATTTGATCTCATTTTTCACCCCCAAGTCGCTGTTGGGTCAAAAAGTGCTGATCACTGCCGGCCCCACGTATGAAGCGATTGACCCTGTGCGCGGCATCACCAACCTGTCCAGCGGAAAAATGGGTTTTGCCATCGCGCGCGCGGCGGTTGAAGCGGGTGCGGATGTGACGTTGATCGCCGGCCCCGTCAGCCTAGCCACACCGCGCGGCGTCAAGCGGATGGATGTCAAATCAGCACAAAATATGCTCCTAGCCAGCGTAAAATATGCAAATTACGCTACTGTTTTCATAGCGGCAGCGGCGGTGGCAGACTGGCGACCTGCCAATTCTGCCGATCAAAAGCTGAAAAAAGACGGTACAGGTGTAGTCCCTCAAATCAATTTCGTCGAAAACCCAGACATTTTGGCGACGATTGCCCAGTCTGAACGCGGTAAAAAGGGTTTGTCCGGCATGCCTGATGGCTTGTTTTGCGTCGGTTTCGCTGCAGAAAGCCAAGATTTGCTCGCCAATGCGCAAGCCAAGCGCATCCGCAAAGGTGTGCCGCTGTTGGTAGGCAACATCGGCCCTGCAACGTTTGGGCAAGACGACAACGCGCTCTTACTCGTCGATGCCAAAACCGCCAAAGAGCTGCCTGAACATGGCAAAAAGGCCTCAAAACGCCATTTGGCACAGCAGTTGGTCGCAGATATTGCAGCACGCTTGGGGCAGCGCGTCTAGCGAGGAAAGGTGAATTTTCACCTGTGTTTTGTGTGAATATTACCGCTATTTCGCCAACTATTTCACGCAATTGCGACCTAGAATTTGCTCATCGGTCATAAAAACTGAGTGCTTATTAAGTCCTCGATTAAGCTTCAACCAGTCCATCACCGATGCACATTTTAGGAGCTCCTCATGGGCGTTACAATTTGGTTTTTATTACTGCTTGCTTTGCCAGTCATCCTGTATGTTTATGAAGATAAACAGCATCAAGAGTATCTCGCCGAGTTGGAAATACTTGACGAGCCCTACATGCGTTTGTTGGAGTCTGGCGCGCTGAGCACCCCAGACTTCAACCGCCATGAACATAGATCTTAAAGTTTTAGACCCCCGAATGGCGAGCCTCCTGCCCGCCTATGCCACCCTCGGCAGCGCAGGCCTTGACCTTCGCGCTTGCCTAAATGAAGCAATCACCCTGCAACCCAACGCCTGGCAACTCATCCCCACTGGCATCTCCATCCACCTAGACAACCCCAATTTCGCCGCCATGAT
>JANPIC010000085.1:0-3396 GCA_031424795.1 Polaromonas sp.
GAGTGCGACGCCCGTGGTCGTTTGAATTTTGAAGACGCCGCCTACCCGCAGCGCCAGCGGCTGCTGCAAAGCCTGCAAGCAGCACAAACTGTGACTGTTGAAAGTGCTATTAATATTATAGCTGTTGTGGCAATAAATACACCGGCTAGAGGTCAAAATGATACTAAAAATGAGTTCTTAGAAGCAAAAACCATCTCGGGCAAGCAGATTGGGGAGCTGATTCATGCGGCTAGGGTGAAAGCCGTGGAGAAAGCGCTATAAGCGTTGAAGTGTTGAGGCAAAGGACGTCGTTACTGGCTAACTGTCGGAGTCGATGCTGTTGATGTTCTCACCATTTGCAGATAGCGCTCGGTTTCTTCCGAGATTAACTTCGCAGCGATCCGTGCAATACCCGTCAGGGGACGGGTCGCACTGAATGCCACACTGATTGTTTGGGGGCGCAAAGAACTGTCGGCAAGCGATACGAATCGTATCTTGCCCAGCAATATTTCGGGCGCGATGTCGAGTTCTGAGGTGATTGCAATATGACTACCTGTGCACACCAGATTCTTCAACAGTTGGAGAGAATTGGTCGTCAGCGGCGCTTTGGTATCGGTAAAAAGCCAGGGGTGTTGACGCTCCAAGTAGCGCCGAATGCTCAGGGTGCGGCTTTGCAACACAAGCGGCCATTCAACGACATCTCTGAGCTTGAGTATCGACTTCTCAGCCAGGGCATGCGTAGTCGCCACTGCGCAGCCCAAAGGCAACTGGGTTGACCAAAAGACATGAATCTGTTGTTGGACACTCAAATTGAATGCAATCGCCAGGTCTGCCTCATCCGCAACGATCATTTGAGCTGCTTCATCTGGTGTCGCGAATTTGACCTCCAGTGCGATATCTGGATGTTCGCGGGCAAGGCCTCCGATCAGGTACGGCAGCAACCCATTGGCATGGCTATCCATGGCGACCAACCTTAAATGGCCATGATGCAGTCCTTTGAGCTGGGAGATCTCAGTTTTTGTTCTTTTTAGATCCGTCATCCAGCGTTTGGCTAAGGCCAGCAGCAACTCACCTGCTGCAGTCAGCCGCATGCCCCTGGGCTGCCGATCAAAAAGCGCCACGCCCATGTCCTCCTCCAGTAGGAGGATCTGCCTGTCAATGGCCGATGCTGAAATGGCAATTTCACGCGCAGCTGCTTGCACAGAACTGTGCTCAACCACTGCCAAAAAATATTTGAGAGACTTTGGAAAGAGGTAAGTTTTCATCGTTGTAGACAAACATTGCGTACTAAATTTTAGAACGCAGAGTAACATATTCTCCTATGGACGGCAACAAAGAATGACGCGATACTGACTTTTTAAAACCCACCTAAAGGAAGTCATGCCATGATGAACCGTCGCACTTATCTCAGTTCTGCTGCCGTTTTGGGCACTTTACCGTTAGCCGGCTCCTTGTTTGCTCAAACCAAGTACCCTGCACAGCCGGTCAAAATCATCGTCGCATTGCCGGCGGGCGGCGGCGTCGACATGCTCGCACGCTCTTTGGGGCAAAAGCTCTCTGTCAATCTAGGGCAGCCGGTTATCGTCGACAACAAGGCGGGCGGATCGGGGCAAATTGGTATGTCACAAGTGGCGAAGTCCCCTGCAGACGGGTACACCATCACCATCGCGCCGCTCTCATTTTTGGCAACCAACAAAAGTATCTTCAAAACCTTATCCTACGATCCCGAGACAGACTTTGCGCCCGTTGCGCGTTTGGTCACGCAACCCATGGTGTTAGTCGTCAAAGACAAGCAAAAATATCCCAATTTAGCAGCATTCATGGCTGCCGCTAAAGCCAACCCAGGCAAGCTTACCTATGCCAGCTCCGGAGACGGCAGTCCGCAGCATTTGGTCGGGCTTTTGTTCGAGTCTCACACCCGCACGAGCATGTTGCATATCCCCTACAAGGGTGGCGCGTTAGCCATCAATGATTTGCTTTCTGGCACAGTCGATTGCGTGTTTGCGGTCATGACAGAAGCCATGCCTCATATCAAAGCGGGCACCTTGCTTCCCTTGGGTGTGATGGGACAAAATCGCTCACAGCTCTTTCCTAAAGTACCAACCATGCAGGAGCAGGGCGTGGTCGGCCTGAGTGTGGAATTGTGGATAGCAATGTTGGCGCCAGCCAATACGCCTCGCACTATTATTGACCAGCTCAATCGAGCTGTGCGGGAGGCCTTCGATCCAGAACTCAAGTCGAAGCTGGCAGAAACCGCGATGGACGTGGCTCCCACCAGTCCGGAGGAGCTGCGCCAGTTGATTTCCCGTGAAATCAAGGTGCACGGCGACTTGCTGAAAACTGCAGGTTGGGTGCCGCAATAAGCGGCAACATGCGCAGAATGAAAAGCATTACATTTAACCCATGAATCCAGTATGCATGTCTCGCTAACGAATCTCAATGCGATGGATCAGCGCAAATTCGAAACCATCTTGGGTGGCGTTGTGGAGCATTCACCTTGGGTGGTTCGTTGTGCTTGGGACAGGCGACCTTTTCACAGCTTGACAGAGTTAGTGCATGCACTGACAAGCGTGATTTTGGAGGCGGACACGGAGCAACAGCTTAAACTGCTTGGGGCGCACCCAGAGTTGGCGGGCCAGGAAGCGATCGCCGGAACGATGACTTCAGAATCGACCAGCGAGCAAGGTCGGTTGGGGCTGAATGCGCTCGAACAGACAGAGTACGAGCGTCTTATGAGCATCAACCGAGCCTACCGTGAACGCTTTGGCTTTCCACTGATCATTGCCCTGCGCCAGCACGACAACCTTGAGTCGGTATTTTCAGATGCAGAGCGTCGGCTACATCATGACAAAAAAACCGAGCAGCGTGTGGCTATCGATCAGGTAGCTATCGTCATCCGAGGACGTCTGCAGAGCCTACTTGAAATGTCAGGGATGGGCAATTCAATGGCATGATATCAAGTAAGGCGCGGACTTAGATGCCATGGTGCCGCGCAGTATTCCCACTTTTGTCGCACCGTTCAACGACTTAACCGTTGCGTCTGAAACCATGGCGTTGATGCGGCAGCCCGCGTACGGGCTGTGGAAAATCTTACAGCTTAAACGGCACCACCAGCTGCCGCTGCTCGCCCAAGCCTTCAATACCCAGCGTCACCACATCGCCCTTTTTCAAGAACACAGGTGCGGGCTTGCCGTCTTTCTTGATACCCAAGCCCACGCCAGGTGGCGTGCCGGTGGTGATGACGTCGCCTGGCATCAGCGTCATGAACTGGCTCAAATAACTCACAATTTTCGCGCAGCTGAAAATCATGGTTTTGGTATTGCCAGTTTGGTAGCGTTTGCCGTTCACGTCCAGCCACATACCCAGTTTTTGCGGGTTGGTGATTTCGTCTGTCGTCACCAACCAGGGGCCGATCGG
>JANPIC010000086.1:0-2824 GCA_031424795.1 Polaromonas sp.
GGGTTGAATTGTATTTTGCGTGAGCAGCCACAAGCTAGACCGAAGGCAGACTAACATGACCCAAGATTCCGACCTCTTCGGCTCCGTCCCGCCCCCCAAACCCACTGACCGCCTCTTCTTCGCCCTGTTCCCCAGCGAAGAGGCCATCCCCCAAATCGCCAAAACTTCCCAGCAACTGCGCAATGAGCACGGTTTAACCGGTAAATCATTCTCCAACGACCGTCTGCACGTCACGCTGCACCATGTGGGCGACTACGCGGGGGGATTGCCTGATGGTTTGATTGAAGCGGCGCAAACGGTGGCTGCAACCATTGCGATGCCGGCTTTTGAGGTGACTTTTGACCGTGCGATGAGTTTTGCAGGTCGTCCACGAAATCGTCCGTTTGTGATGCGGGGCAACGAAAAACATGACGGCGGGCTGGCGGCTTTGATGGCGTTTCAAAAAACCATGTACCTCGCTATGTGCCGCGCCGGTTTGCAAGGGCCGCGCGCCAATGCCAAGTTTGCGCCGCATGTGACGCTGATGTACGACGACCAAGGCATTCCCGAGCAGGCGGTTGAACCTGTCAGCTGGACGGCGCATGACTTTGTGTTGGTTCACAGCTTGCTGGGGCAGACCAGGCATATTCATTTGGGACGCTGGCCTTAGCCTTTGAGCCTTAGCCTTTGCGATAGCTCCGGGATTTTTACAACTACTTTCTAGTCAAATCAGCCAATCCGTGTTTATTGGCTAAAAGAGCAGCTTCCAAGCGGTTTCTGACTTGCAGTTTTTGCAAAATATTGGTGACATAGTGTTTGATGGTTTTTTCTGAAAGACTGATTTTTTCGCCAATGGCTCGGTTGGTCAAACCTGTGCCTATCAGTAGCAGTATTTCTCGTTCGCGAGCTGTTAACTCTTGAAGAGGGTCGGGTGCTTTGCCTTTGGTCAACGATACCAGCATTTCAGCCGCGATAGATGCAGATACATAGACTTCACCCGCGTAGGCAGAACGAATGACAGTGGCCAGTTCGTTGGCTGATACACCTTTGAGAACATAGCCACGCGCACCGGCTTTGAGCGCTGCGAGCAGTTTGTCTTTGTCTTCTGAGGCCGTCAACATGATGATGGCCGTAGCAGGGCATGCCATGGCAATTTTTTCGGCAGTCACAATGCCATTCCAACCAGGCATGCTCACATCCAGTAAGACCACGTCTGGCATCAACGCCAAAGTTAGTTCGAGTGCTTTTTCCCCAGATGATGTTTCGCCAACAACTTTGAATTCAGGCATGAGTTGCAAAGAGTTCACAACACCTTGCCGAAACAAGGGATGGTCGTCTACAACCAAAACTTCAATTTCGCTACTCATCGTCAAGTTCCAAATCTAAAAGAGGCAGGCTCACAAGAATAGTGGTTCCTATGCCAATTGTTGTGATTATCTGAAACGAACCGCCAAGTACTTCAATGCGTTGTCGCATACCAATGAGACCCAAGCGTTTCTTTTTTAAGGCAACTTGTGGGTCAAAGCCAGGACCTTTGTCGCTAATTTCTACCACCAATGCATTGGACATTGTTTTCAACGACACGCGGCAAGGTGTATCGTGTGCATGCCTGTAAGTATTCGCTAATGACTCTTGCAGCAAACGGTAAATGGCCACTTTGTTACGAAATGAAGCTGGAATATCCTGCTTTGTAGTTATTAACTCTACGACCACACCTGTTTTTACATAGTGGTCGCTAACAACACGCTGTGCAATAGCATCTATTGAAAGTTGAGCAATATCAGGCAACTCGATATTGGCTGATAACGCCCTTAAATCTTTCAGGGCAGACTCGATGGCGGCTTTGGTTTGCGTCAATCTATTCGACCAGTCTGCGGGCACCGGACGCCCAGCGGTATTGCTTTCAAGCAAGGTATCTTCAAGATTTTTAATTTGCATCAGCGCAAAACCAAGGTCTTGACCCGGCCCATCATGAATATCGGTAGAAACGCGTTGCAAAAAATCCTCATTCAACAGCGTACTGCGCTCTGCTGCTTTGATGATCCGCTCTTGCAGCTGAAGGTTTTGTTCGTTGAGACTGGTGAGTTCGCCAATTTTTTTGTTTAACTCTGCTCGTTGAGCATCAATCGTTTTGCTGCCACGTCGCACTAAGATGAACAAACACAAATACATCAACGACATGATAGAACCGACCCACTTCCAACTGTTTAACTGGGCGGCGGTAGCGAGACGGTCTATTTCATCGGGCTGCTGGTACAGCTCTGCAGCCGCAATCACGCGACCAGATCGATTTTCACGAATAGGGGTGTATGTTTCAATCAAACGTGGCATGGGCTGCCCGTGGCGTAGCTGATCAGCTTCCGTGCGAATGTCTATCTCTGAAGAAGTTTCGCCATTAATCGCGGCAACCAGTGCTTTTTCTATCGGTAAAGTTTTACCAATCACGGTCGGATCTGTGCTGAAAAGCACACGTCCTTGTTTGTTCCAAATTTTCAAAGAAATTATTTTTTGACCCAACATCGTCTCTTTGATGTCTTTGTTCAAATCTGCAATTTGTTCGGCGCTAAGTTCGGCTTGCTGGGATAGTATTTGCATTTGCGGCGCAACGAACGAATCGACAAACATAGCAGCCACGCTTCCCATCCGCTGCATGACGCTTTCTTTGACCTGGTTGCCAATCCACCAGCCAATGGCCAAAGATCCTAGTAATATCACTGGAAAACTAACAATTAAAAATTGTTTGGAGAGTGATAGGCGGCGAAATGAACTTTTCATATATTGGGCTCCATTGTTTGAAAGCGTCATATAAAGTTACTTCTTTAACGTTTACTATAACAATATGAAT
>JANPIC010000087.1:0-14300 GCA_031424795.1 Polaromonas sp.
GCTTCCAGCACCAACACACTAGCCCCAGCCTCCCGCGCCATCAAGGCCGCACACAGCGCTGCATTGCCACCACCAATGATTAAAACGTCTAACATAGCGGTGACTGTAACCACGTCCAACGCGTTGTGCTAGGTCTGCAAAGCGATGGGGGCATCACGAATCGTGATGGCTAGATTAGCTTCACGCCTAGCCATTGCTTAGCCGTAACCAATTCCCGCGCGCAATCTGCCAGCACCACACGGGCAGCCAAGGCTGCAGGGGACAATTCATCGTCCGACAAGCTGCAAATAGCGTTGACGCGGCGCACTTGCGTATCGGCTATCTCAGCCCAAGTGAATCGCTTGGCGGCATCAGGTATACCCGCCAATGCAGCCCAAGGTTGCACTGTGCTGCCCAAACCGGCTTCAACCGCTGCCATCGTCATCGCCAAAGAGTCGATTTCGGCGACTAACTGGGGTTTAAATTTCGCCCGCACAAACGCGGCATCCAAAGCGCTGCGCAAGCCATGCGTGCCAGTGGGAAGAATCAAAGGAATGTCCTTCAAATCGGCCATCCGAGTACGGTTAGCCGCTGTCATGCCGTCAGACCTCGCTTGAATCAAAAACAGCTTTTCCTCCACCAGCGGCAGCACGCTCCAGCGCCGTGCGGCTTGGGTGTCGAACAAAATCGTCAAATCCAGCTGGCGCGAGTTGAGCATACTGGTCAGGTGACCAGACATGCCTTCGACCATGTGCAGCCGCACATCAGGGTAACGCTCACGCATGGCGCGCATGAGGGGCAGACCCAGCACGGCAGCTGTGGTGGAGGCCAACCCCACGCTGACAGCCCCCGTTAGACGCGACAATTGCGCCGCCCGCACCGCCTGGTCGGCATGGCGCAGGGTAAGCTGCGCCTCGCGGAAAAACGCCATGCCTGCCTCGGTCGCCACTACGCCTTTGCTGGTGCGCTGCAACAGTCGGGTGGACAATTCGCTCTCCAAACGGCTGATTTGCTGGCTCAACGCCGATTGCACCAGCTCCAAATCAAGCGCGGCTCGGCTGATGCTGCCCAATTCCAACACCCGGACAAAATAACGAAGTTGACGAAGTTCCATGTTCAAGATAATCGCACATTCGACAGCTCGCTGAGCATATTTTTAAAAGTAAGTGCACGGACACCCTTGTCAGGAATAACCTGTATACACATTTTTCATTGGATTTATTGTTGCACGTGATGCATGAATACTATAAAAAAATGCAATTTACAAAATAGCGGTGTTTATTAAAAATACATCCACTATGTTGAATCGAAAAATACCTTGTGTCTTGATGCGTGCCGGTACCTCGCGTGGTCCATTTTTTTTGCGCGAATGGCTGCCCGAAGGTGACGAGGCCCGCGATCAGGCGCTGATTGGCGCGATAGGTGCGTCTGACCCTCTGCAGCTTGACGGCCTAGGTGGTGGCAGCACCCTCAACAGCAAGGTCGCCATCGTGTCCCGCTCCAGTCAGGCCGGCTGTGATTTGGACTATTTATTCGCTCAGGTTGGCGTGGGTCATCAGTCAGTGGACACTCGGCCCAACTGCGGCAACATGCTGTCTGGCGTGGTCCCGTTTGCCATTGAACAAGGTTTGATACCGGCACAAAACGGCCAGACGACTGCGCGGGTATTCAATGTCAACACGGGTGCAAAAATCGATGTGACTGTTTGCACCCCCAATGGTCGGGTGAGCTACGAAGGCGATGCCCGCATTGACGGTGTGGCCGGTACCGCTGCCCCTATTTTGTTGAATTTTCTGGATGCTTGGGGTGCGGTAACTGGCAAATTGTTTCCCACGGGACGGCGCATTGATGTGATCGACGGCCTAGAACTAACCTGCATTGACGCCGCGATGCCCTTGATGATCCTGCGCGCCAGTGATCTGGGTTTGACGGGTCGCGAGCGCCCCGCCCAACTTGATGCGAATACGGCGCTACTGGAGCGGATTGAGGCCATGCGCCGCGTTGCCGGTGCACGCATGGGTCTGGGGGATGTGTCTGACAGCGTCATCCCCAAACCAGTGCTGGTCAGTGTTGGCGATGGTCCACTCAGCATCACTTCGCGCTACTTCACGCCTCGTCGCTGCCATGCTTCACATGCTGTCACGGGCGCTATCGGTGTAGCGACTGCTTTTGCGTTGCCCGGTACGGTCGCCAGTGGCATCGCTAGGGAAGCGGGCAAGCATCCGCTCACCGTCTTGCATCCGGCTGGACAAATTGACATTGAAGTCGAACTCGAAAGCACAGAACAAGCCATCACGATACAACGTGCGGCGCTGGTTCGTACGGCGCGCAAAATCATGCAGGGTGAATTGCACTTGCCTGATTATGTGTTCCCCAGGTTTGGTCTTGACCTCGCACCCAGTGATGAAGCGGGGAAATCGTTTCCGCACAAAGAAATCCGCATCATCGTGCCGACCAGTGCGGGTGGAGGCAACGACACCATGGCGCGCACCCTGACGCGCAAGCTCGGCCCTGTACTTGGCCAGGCTGTGACGGTGGACAACCGCGCCGGAGCCAATGGCAGCATCGCCAGCGAATATGTGGCGGCAGCCCAGCCCGATGGGCATACCCTGATGTTTGGCTACATCGCCACCCACGGCATCAACCCGGCGCTGCAGCCACTGCGTTACGATCCACTGGCTGATTTCTCACCCGTGGGTCTGGTCGGCTACTCGCCCACGCTGCTGGTTGTTCATGCTGATCTTCCTGTTCATAACGTGGGCGAATTAATCGCGCTGTTAAAGGCCCAGCCAGATCGCTTCTGTTATGCCTCGGCCGGAGAAGGTACAGCGCCGCACTTGGCCGCCGAATTATTCAAACTCCATACTGGTGTGACCTTATCTGGGGCGACCTACACCGGCGCTGCACCCGCTATCGCCGATACGGTGCGGGGCAACACGCAGGTGATGTTCCCCAGCCTCTTTACCGCCCAGCCCTATTTGCGCAGCGGCAAGCTCCGAGCGCTGGCGGTGGCAGGTCCTGCGCGCTTGCCCAGCCTGCCCAATTTACCCACGCTTTCAGAAGCGGGTGTGGCTGGTGTTGAGTTAACGCAGTGGTATGCCTTGTTCGCGCCGGCCCAAACGCCTCTTGCGGTCGTGACGCAGTTAAACCATGCACTGAATACCGTGCTGCAGGACCCGGAAATCATCGCCCGTATTGGAGCCGATGGGGCACAGGTGCAAACCAGCACGCCTAGGGAGCTACATAGCTTGTTACTCGCTGAGAAACAAAAGTGGCAACAGGTTGTGCGACAGATTAGACTGCGAGCTGAAACGCAGACCATTGAATAGCAACAAAGGCGTCGCGCAGCCCCTTCACCCGAGCTCCTTAACCCAGGCCCGTTATTCATGCCCGTAACTCAAGCTACGTCATTTGAGACCGATTTACGAGCTTGCAACGCCATGCGCAGATGCTGTTGAAACATCTCGGCTGCCGGTCGCAGCTTGACGCCATGACGCGTTAGCAGGCCTAGTCTGCGCACAACATGGGGTTGCCGCAAAGGCAGTCCTACCAGCGTGGGGTGCGTCGCCGCCAGTGCCATATGGGGCACGGCCGCCAAACCCAGACCCGCCTGCACCATGCCCAACAAGGTCGCCACGTGGCTGACTTCGAACGCGAAGCTCGGGTTTAACCCGGCTTTGGTCAGTGAATCGTCCAACAGCTGCCGGTTGCCACTGCTGCGCGCCACAGCAATCAAACTCTCATGTTCAAGATCAATCCAGTTAACCGATTTGCGTTTGGCCAGACGGTGTCCCCGCGGCATCGCCAGAACAAAGGGGTCATTGTGAATCGCCTCGAACGAGATCTCCGGAACCAGTGTGTTCATAAAACCAATACCAAAATCAGACTCTCCTGACAACACACTTTGCAGCACCTGGTTCATCGACTCATCTGCCAGCCGCACACGGATGCCGGGATAACGCTGGGAGAAACTACCCACCACAGTCGGTAAAAAGTACAAGGCGGCCGACGGCACGCAGGCCACCGTCACGCGTCCGCTGCGATGGGTGGCAATGTCGGCAATACCAAGAACCGCCGACTCCAAGTCGTCCAGCGCCGTACGGGCACGTTCCAGGAAAACACGGCCCAGAGGCGTCAACTCAACATCGCGGGTGGTGCGGTTGAAAAGACGAGCACCCAGAATAGTTTCCAGCTTGTCGATACGCCGGCTCATTGCAGGGGCAGAGAGGTGGATATGGTCGGCCGCCGCACGAAAACTACCGCGCTCGGCTACTGCTACAAAAGCTTGCAATTGCTGTAAATCAAAATTAATGCGTGCCATGCAGCAATCATAGCAAAAGTTGCACTTCACAAAAATGCGGATCACAAGCATCATCCAGACCACACCCAACCTCACTGGAGACTTGCATGCTACCTATACGCCCTTCCCTTTCCTTATTGCTGGCACCCTTGCTGGCCGGTCTAGTGCTAGCCAGCCCTGCACAAGCGCAGAACTGGCCCGAAAAAACCATCACCATCGTGGTCCCCACCGCTGCCGGGGGTGCCAATGACGCGATGGCGCGCATCATCGGACAAGGGCTGAGCACCCGATTGGGGAAACCAGTGATCGTAGAGAACAAAGCGGGAGCCAACGGTGCCATTGCCAGCGAATACGTAGCGCGTGCCACCCCCGATGGCTACACCATCATGTTTGGCTACATTGCTACGCATGGCATCAACCCAGCACTGCAAAAACTCAAATACGATCCGGTGACAGATTTTGAAGCCATTGGAATGGTTGCTGCTTCACCTATCGTGTTGGTTGCCAACAACGCCGTGCCTGCCGCGAACGTCAAAGGTCTGGTGGCCTTGATCAAAGCCAAGCCAAGCTCATTCAGCTATGCCACGGCCGGCAATGGTACCGCGCCGCATATCGCGGGTGAATTGTTCAATTTATCGATTGGCATTCCAGTTGTTAATGTTCCCTACAAAGGCGCAGCCCCAGGCATCGTGGACACCATTGGCGGAACCACGCAATACATGTTTCCTAGCCTTTTCACAGCGTATCCGCAAGTAAAAGGTGGTAAGTTACGTGCACTGGGCATCGCTGGAGAAAAGCGATCTAAAACCATGCCCGAGATTCCAACACTGGCCGAGCAAGGTGTTGCCAACGTCAATATTTCCCAGTGGTACGCCATGTTCGCCCCGGCCAAAACTCCCAAAGCCGTGATTGATCGGCTGAACAAGGAAATGAATGCCGTTCTTAATGAGAAGGCCGTTGAAGCGAAGATTGAAGCTCAAGGTGCAGAAGTCGAAACTGGAACGTCGGAACAACTCAAGGCCTTTGTGCAAAAGGAGGTCGGACACTGGAAGAGCGTGGTGTCTGCGGCTAAAATTAAAATTGAATAAACCAACGCAATGGGCGCATGTTTGCGCAAACTCAACATGAACCTGCAAAACTGGATTGGCCGTATCGAAACGGTAGAAGACATAGTTACGGCCACGCCTTATGCTGCGCTGGCAGCCACGCTGGATTGGCCCTCCAAAACAGGCCCACAGCGCCCAACACCGGGGACCCTTTTACCCAGCCTGTGGCACTGGCTATACTTTTTACCGATTTATTCCCAGTCAGAAATCGGCGAAGACGGCCACGCCAAACGTGGCGGCTTTCTGCCCCCGGTGCCGCTACCCCGGCGCATGTGGGCCGGCAGCGATTTTGCATTCCACGAGCCGCTGCTGATTGGCGACGCCCTGTCGCGCACGTCCACCATCGTCGATGTCAAGGAAAAATCCGGCCGCACCGGCAACCTGATTTTTGTGAAAGTTCGCCATGAAGTACGGCGCAATGGCGCGCAGGCGGTGGCGCTGACCGAGCATCACAACATCGTCTACCGCGACGCCCCCGCACCCGCTGACGTGGCGCCGCCCCCGCAGGCCGCGCCCGCGGAGTCGTCCTGGGCGCGTAGTATCGTACCGGATGACGTGCTGTTATTTCGCTACTCGGCGCTGACCTTCAACGGCCATCGCATCCACTATGACCGCAAATACGTGACCGAGGTTGAAGGCTATCCGGGCTTGATCGTTCACGGGCCCCTGATCGCCACACTGCTGATGGATTTGCTGCGTCGCCAGCAACCCGATGCCACCGTGTTGCGCTTTGAGTTCAAGGCGGTGCGGCCGACCTTTGACATCCACCCTTTTTCGGTACACGGGCAACCGTCGGTCGACGGCAAAACTGTGCATTTATGGGGTCGCGACCATGAAGGCTGGCTCACGATGGACGCCACTGCCACCTTGGCTTGAATACAGGATTAAAGATGCAACCGCTTAAAGGAATTACCGTCGTCACACTGGAGCACGCCATCGCCGCGCCGTTTGCGACTCGCCAGCTCGCCGACCTCGGCGCGCGTGTGATCAAGATTGAACGCCCCGGTGTCGGTGACTTCGCACGCGGCTACGACGAGCGCGTACGCGGCCTAGCCTCGCATTTCGTCTGGACCAACCGATCCAAGGAAAGCCTCACCCTCGATGTCAAGCATGAAGAAGCGCAGAAACTTTTGACGCGCCTGATTCTGGAGGAAGCCGACATCGTGGTGCAAAACCTCGCGCCCGGCGCAGCAGCGCGTCTGGGACTTTCCTACGAAGCCCTGTCCCAACGCAAGCCGGGCATCATCGTTTGCGACATCTCAGGCTACGGCAGTGATGGACCCTACCGCGACAAAAAAGCCTATGACCTGTTGATCCAAAGCGAAGCGGGCTTCGTATCGGTCACCGGAACGCCCGACACGCCTTCCAAGGCTGGCCCGTCCATCGCCGACATTGCGGCAGGCATGTACGCCTACACCAACATCCTGGCGGCACTCATGCACCGCCAGCAAACCGGTGAAGGCCAACACATTGACGTGTCCATGCTGGAGTCGCTCACCGAGTGGATGAACTACCCGCTGTACTACGCCTTCGAGGGCGCGCCCCCGCCTCCGCGCACCGGTGCCAGCCACGCCACCATTTACCCCTATGGCCCCTTTCTGGCCGGTGACGGCAAGACCGTCATGCTAGGCCTGCAAAACGAGCGCGAGTGGAAAATCTTTTGCGACAAGGTCTTGCTGCAGCCCCCGCTGGCGTCAGAAGAACGCTTTTCGACCAACGCCAAACGCAGTGCACAACGCGATGTGCTCTCGGCCTTGATCATCGAAGCCTTCTCGAAAATGACTGCGGAGCAAGTCGCGCAACGGCTGGAGCAGGCCGGCATCGCCAACGCCCAGGTCAACACCATGCAGGAGGTCTGGGCGCATCCGCAGCTCAAGGCGCGTGGGCGCTGGCGTGAGGTGGCTACGCCGGCCGGCCCGATCCCGGCGCTGCTGCCACCGGGCTCCTGGCAGCATGGGGTGCCGCGCATGGACGCGGTCCCCGCCCTGGGCCAGCACACCGACGCCATCCTGGGCCATTACGGCTATAGCGCAGAACGCATCGCCGTCCTGCGCGCCGAAGGCGTGATTTGAAAGCGCTCTGACATGTTCTTGCCAACCACCTATCTCTTCGTGCCCGGCAACCGCCCGGAGCGCTTCGCCAAGGCTCTGGTCTCGGGTGCAGACCGCATCATCATCGACCTGGAGGATGCGGTAGCGCCCGCAGACAAGGCGGCGGCGCGGACAGCCATTTCCCAATGGATGGGCAATGTGGGCGCCGGGCACGAGCGGGTGCTGATCCGCATCAACGACGCCGCCACCGCTTGGCATACCGACGACCTGGCCTTGGTCAGCGGCGTGCACGCCAGCTGTGTGATGTTGCCGAAATGCGAGGCGGCCAGTCAGGTGGCCATGGTGCTTGCCAGCTTGACCCACAAGGCAACGGTGCTGCCGCTGATTGAAACTGCGTGTGGCATGGTGGCATTGCAGGAGATTGCGGCTGCTCCGGGCGTAGTACGTCTGGCGTTTGGTTCGCTGGACTACATGGTGGACCTTGATCTGCCCTCGGACAGTCCGGCGCTGGACTTTGCCGCAGCCCAAATCGCCATCGCCTCGCGTGCGTCGGGCATTGCATCGCCCGTCGCAGGCGTCACGCCTGATCTTGATGCTTCTCGTGTGACTGCAGATATGGTTGGCGCGCGTGCTCTGGGCTTTGGTGCCAAAATGTGTATCCATCCCTTGCAAGTTGCAGCTGTACACGCGGCTTTGGCGCCCAACGCCGAGGAACTGGCGTGGGCGCAACGTATCCTGCAAGCTTGGCGTGCCTCTTCTGGTGGTGCTTTGCAGGTGGATGGCAAGATGGTGGACCGCCCAGTCGTCCTCAAAGCTGAACGCATCTTGGCTCATGCCGCCCTTACCCAAGGCGGTACGCCCGACACGCTTACGGCTTAAATCCCTGCCCAAACGAAAAAGTACACATACACAAACGGAGAAACCCATGTCAGCAAGCATCATAGATTCCAAAATATTCGGCGATATGTTCAGCGACGCTGCGATGCGTCAGGTCTGGTCTGACGAAAACCGCACCGCCAAATACCTAGACATCGAACGCGCACTAGCCAAAGTACAAGGCGAACTGGGGATCATCCCCCAAATAGCAGCTGACGAAATCGTCAAGAACTGTGAGCTCAGCACCATCGACTGGGTCAAGCTCAAGGCCAAAACCGAACAGATTGGTTACCCCATCATCGCCGTGGTTAACCACATCAACGCCAATTGTAAAGACAAGCTCGGTGAATACTGCCACTGGGGTGCCACCACGCAGGACATTACCGACACCGCTGCTGTGCTGCAGATTCGCGAAGGTCTGGCGTTGGTCGAGCAAGACCTCAAAGACATTTCAAACTCACTCGCCACGCTGGCACGCACACACCGCAACACACCGGTCATCGGCCGCAGCAACCTGCAACAAGCCACCCCGATCACCTTTGGCTACAAAATGGCCAGCATCCTGGCTGGGATTGAGCGCCATCGTGAACGCCTGCAACAACTCAAGCCTCGCGTGCTGGTGGGCGAGTTTGGCGGCGCGTCTGGCACTTTATCCTCACTGGAGACTGGCGCCATGGAAACCCAGGCCGGATTGATGAAAGAACTGGGACTGGGCCAGCCTTTGATTTCATGGCATACCGTGCGTGACAACTTCGCTGAAGTAGGCGCGTTTATGGGCATCGTCGGCGGCTCGTTGGGCAAAATAGCGATGGACGTGAAGCTGATGATGCAGACTGAAGTGGCCGAAGTGTTCGAGCCCTTTGCGCCAGGACGCGGCTCTTCTTCGACCATGCCGCAAAAGCGCAACCCGATTTCCTGCCTCTACATCCACGCCAATATCTCGGTGGTACGCCAACTGGCAGCGTCTTTGATGGATGCCATGGTGGCAGACCACGAGCGTTCCACCGGTCCGTGGGAGATTGAATGGGTCGCGCTACCAGAAATCTTCTGCCTCATGTCAGGCGCACTGAAGCAGACCAAATTCATCCTGGCAGGCCTAGAGGTTGATGCGGTTCAGATGCGACACAACATTGACATCACCAACGGGTTGGTCATGTCCGAAGCTGTCATGATGGGCTTGGGACCTTATATCGGCCGTGAGTATGCACACGACTTGGTCTACGACATCTGCCGTGAAGCTCTCAAACAAAAACGCCATTTGCTCGATCTGCTGGCCGAGCATCCAGAAATCAACAAGCATGTGACGCGCGAACAACTCGCAGGTTTCTGCGATCCGATGAACAACCTCGGGCAGGCAGGTGTGATGGTTGACCGGGTGCTTGCCTCGTTGCGATTTTGACGTAGCGCCACGCCTGAGATAATGGCAGGCATGACAGTTCAATATATATCTCAAAAAATCAGTGTAAAAGAAAATGGCGTTGGCCGCCGTGTGGTGGTCGGTTTAAGTGGCGGCGTGGACTCGGCCGTGACCGCTTATTTGCTGAAACAGCAGGGTTATGACGTTGTCGGCATCTTCATGAAAAACTGGGAAGACGATGACGATTCGGAGTTTTGCTCGTCGAATCAAGACTTCATCGACGCTGCCGCTGTGGCAGATGTCATCGGTATCGAGATCGAACACGTCAACTTTGCCAGCGAGTACAAAGACCGCGTGTTTGCCGAATTTTTGCGCGAATACCAAGCGGGTCGCACGCCCAACCCCGATGTGCTGTGCAATGCCGAGATTAAATTCAAGGCTTTTTTAGACCATGCCATGCGCCTGGGAGCTGACAAAATCGCCACCGGCCACTACGCGCGGGTGCGCTTGAACGACACCTCGCAGAAATACGAACTCCTCAAAGGCCTAGATGCGAGTAAGGACCAAAGCTACTTTTTGCACCGACTGAACCAAGCGCAGCTCTCGAAAACATTGTTCCCTGTTGGCGAACTGCAAAAAACAGAAGTGCGCCGCATTGCCGATGAAATCGGCCTACCCAACGCCAAAAAGAAGGATTCGACCGGTATTTGCTTCATTGGTGAACGGCCTTTCCGTGACTTTTTGAACCGCTACATCGCCAAAGAACCCGGACCTATCAAAAACGCCGAAGGTCGCGTGCTGGGTACGCACCAGGGCTTGAGTTTTTACACACTGGGGCAGCGCCAAGGGCTTGGCATTGGCGGTGTGAAGGCCAAGGGTGCTGAACTCAAAGCGATTCAAGCTTTGGGACAACGCGGTGTGGGCGAGCACACACCGTGGTTTGTGGCGCGTAAAGACATGGAAAAGAACACGCTGTGGGTGGTGCAAGGACACGACCATCCATGGTTGCAGTCGCATGCGTTGATCGCGGACAACCTGAGCTGGGTGGAGGGTCAAGCGCCAACCACGACATCGCTCAACTCAAAAACGCGCTATCGGCAGGCGGATGCACCGTGCGAACTGGTCAAGTGTGATATCGATGCAAACACCTTTGAATTGACCTTCCCGCAACCACAATGGGCGGTGACACCGGGGCAGTCTGCCGTATTGTATGACGGTGAAGTGTGTTTGGGTGGGGGAATCATCAGCGCAGCCAGCGCTTAAAAATCACGGCTTCTGAATCACGGCGCTTTAATTTGTGGCGCGAAATCTGAAATATTAGCTAAGCCGATTTTCTGCAAGCCCAGCCTTTGTGCAGAAGCCATGACACCAGCCACAACGTCATACTTTGCAGCGCGGTTTGGCATGAAATGTATTTCTGACTGAGCGTCACCTTTTAGCGCTTCTATTTGCATTTTGGCTTCTAAACTGGTTCGATCTGGTACGACCTGACCATCCCACACCACTTGGCTATTGGCGTTGACTTCAATGGTGATCGCTTTTGGCGGTTCGGTTTGGTTTGCTGCGCTCGCTGCTGGCATGTCCACATTGACCGAGTGCAGCTGAATCGGAATGGTGATGATGAGCATCACTAGGAGCACCAACATCACGTCGATCAAGGGCGTGGTGTTCATCTCAATCATCACTTCCGGGTCACCGTGAAGGGAATCAGTAGAGCCAATATTCATTGCCATAGCGTGCTTTCTTCCAATTTCGCTCAGTTCTTTGCAGGCGGCTGCGTGATAAAACCAATGCGCGTCACACCCGCTTCTTGCAAGGCGTATACCACTTGACCAATCGTTTCATAATTAGCATTCGCATCGCCACGAATATGCACTTCCAAACTATCCATCGGTTTGTTAAGTGCTACAAGCTTTCCCTTCAAATCTTGAAAGGAACTTAGTTTGCTGTCGAACCAATAGGCATTGCCAACATCATTGACGGAAATGATGATGTTTTCTGTTTGCGTTTCTCTGATTTGGTTCGTCTCTTTTGGCAACTTCACCTGAATCGATGTCGTCACCGCCGGAATCGTGATCAAGAAAATAATCAGCAACACCAGCATCACATCCACCAACGGCGTGGTATTGATTTCCGCCATCAACGCATCATCGTCGTTGCGGTTTTTGTTGAAGGTGATTGCCATGAAGTCGCTTCAGTTATTCGATTTGTTATTTAGCGCGAGTTTTGTCTGCTTGCACCAACAAATTGGTATGTAAGTTTGAGCCAAAAGCACGCACGCCATCCATACCTACTTTGTTGCGGCGCACCAGCCAGTTGTAGCCTAAGACGGCAGGCACGGCGACAGCCAAACCAATTGCGGTCATGATCAGCGCTTCACCCACGGGGCCAGCGACTTTATCAATAGAAGCTTGACCAGAAGCGCCAATCTTGACCAACGCATTGTAAATTCCCCAAACCGTACCGAACAAACCCACAAACGGCGCGGTCGAGCCGACCGTTGCCAACACAGCCAGTCCTTGCTGCGAATTACCCTGTACAGTAGCCACAGAGCGTTCAATGCTTTGTGCCGCCCAAGTATTCAAATCAACCTGCCCCGCCACGCTGGGGTGCTGCTGCACTGCGTCCAAGGATGCATCGACGATGAAGCGATACGGGCTGTCAGCAGCCATGGCGTTAGCGCCTTGCTGCAGATTAGCTGCTTTTGAAAAAGCGACTTCAGCATCTTTAGCCATATCTTGCATACGCTTTTGCGCCAGCAGTTTGCTGATCAGCACATACCAGCTGGCCAACGACATGATGATGAGCAACAACATGGTCGTTTTTGCGACCCAATCGCCCTGCCCAAAAACGGCTGCTAATCCATAGGGATTTTCAATCGCTGGTGCAATACTGGGCGATGGGGCTAGCGCTACAGTCGCCGGTGCTGCTGTGGTCGTTGCCGTTTGTGCATGCGCCATATTGATGAACAACATGAATGCTGTGGCAAAAAGTGATTTGATATGTTTCATCTTGGATTCCTCGTTTATCTTTTCAATTTATTTAGGGCAATCGCCATTCAACATCCGAGCGGCATTGCGAAGCCCAGGGTTTGTCGGGTGCAGACAGTCTTCTTTGCCTGCTTTTTCAAATTCAATTTCGTAATTTTCTGGACGCTTGTTCGGATTCAACTGTGCATTAGCTCGTTTGGATAATTCATCTTTGCAAAATCCACCACGACAACCGTTACCCGTATAACCAGAACCTGAGCCAGCTGAACCACTCGGCAAACCACCACCAAGCCCTGAACCCGAAGGATTCGCCAGTGCTCCACTTAACGACGGCGAGCCCGAACCTAAAGGCGAAGCAGCTGTACCAGCACCACCAGCACCAGGCGCGGCATTTGTCGTTGAAATAGCACGATTTGATGCACCCGTTGATGGCGCTACCGTTGGCGCTGCGGCCGGAGCTGCAGGTGCTGACGCCACGGCTGCTGGTGCAGATGCTTTCGCTGGCTCAGCTGCTGGCGCTGCAGCGGGAGCAGGTGTTGCGGCAACTGCGGCAGGAACTACTGGCGCTGGTGCGGGCGTGGGTGCGGGCTGCAACTCAACAACGGCTTCGGCAACCACTGGCTTAGGTACTTCTTTTGGGGTGACTTTTGGTGTCTCTTGCACCACCTCTTTGGGCACTTGCACTTCAACCGGTTTCACTTCCACTTTAACTTCCACCACTTTTTCAGGCAGCTTAGGCAATATCACTGGTTTCTCAACTGGCTTCTCAACCGGTTTAGGTGGCTCAGGAGGTTTTGGCGGAAGCGGCGGAACAATGATGGGTTCTACTGGGGTGGTGATGGTTTTCTTCACCACGACTGGTTTTTCAATCGGCTTGATAGGCTCTGGCGGTTTCGGTAAGGTAATTATTTTTTTAGGCGGTGGTTTCGGCAAGGGCTGCGTGATGGGTAAATTCAACATCACCACCGTCTCACGCACCACCCGCTGCACAGGCGCGGTTTGCAATATCAGCCAAAACAAAGCGATATGCACCACCGATACGGCCAACAGCGCTGGGCGCGACAGGCGCGCTTCTGGCAATTGCGGTGCAGTGGTCGAAAAAATCATTAGCTTGATGATAAAGGCTTTTGCCGCCACGCCAGCAGCGCACCCAGCCATAAAGCGAAAGCGGAGATCAACAATCCCCGCGCTAGACCGCCTTGCCCATCAGCGATCCAACCCACCATGGTTGGTCCCACGATTTGCCCTGCTGCAAACACCACCGTGAAAGCGCTGATGCCGCCCACCCAAGCTGAAGACGGCAAGTTGTGCCGCACCAAGGCGGTGGTGGAGGCAACAACAGACAAAAATACAGCGCCAAAGAGGACGCCCGAAAATACTAGTGCCGGCAACCATGTTGTTACAGCCGGAATAGCGATGGCGCAGCCAAGTAAAAAGTTAAGAAAAGCCAAGGCTTGGCCACCTTTGTACTTATCCAGCAAACCCGCCCAAATACGCGATGACGCCATCACCGCCAGCCCCAACAGCGCATAAAAAACGGTGATGGTGGCTGTGGAGGCAGATTGCTCACGCAGCAGCGCAATCACAAACGTCATATAGCCGATATAGCCGACGCCAAACATGCCGTACCCAGCCAGTGCG
>JANPIC010000088.1:0-14013 GCA_031424795.1 Polaromonas sp.
AGGCAAAGAAATTGGGGTCAGATTCCAATTCAGGACAATTCCGCAGCCGGAGCACTACCCTGCCACATCGAAATTGGACTCTGACCCCATTTTCTGGTGTAGGCTACATCAACAAATTCCACTCACAAAACAACTGCTTAAATCTTGAAACTCATAGAAATTGTCCAAGCAAAACGTGTTCATATTGAACGTTTCGCAAATCAAAGCGGTGCAGCTGGCGAAATCTCTGCTCTAGCCGACATGGGAAGCTGGATTCAACGACCAAAAGGTATTGAGTTAAAAACTCTACTTAGCGCTCTTCGTGCGACCGGTATAGACATCAAGGGCACTAGCTTTGATGCCATTTCACTCCCTTCCGCGATGAAAGTCGACTTTACGAATCTAGCTGAAGTTCTTGCAGCATTACCTAATATGCATTTCGTGGAGATAAAAAGCGCAAATCAACCTCGAGTGAAGCCTGGCTTTGGAGGCTTTTTCTTTGCCCTAACTGAAAGTGAAATAGCAGCTGCAGAAGCACTTGGGCAGCGCCATTGTGTCGCGCTTTACAACAAAGTGACTGGTGAGTTGCAACTTACATCGGTACAAGAAATTTTAAAAAGAACCAAATCCTCTACTTGGCAACTATCAGTGCAACTTTAAACGGCGATAAAACTACAATCACCCCATGGCCATCCCCGCTTCCTTCATCCAAGAACTCATCGCTCGCGCTGATGTCGTTGACATCGTGGGGCGGTACGTTCAGTTGAAGAAGGGGGGGGCTAACTTTATGGGCTTGTGCCCGTTTCATGGGGAGAAATCGCCGTCGTTCAGCGTGAGCCCGACCAAGCAGTTTTACCATTGCTTTGGCTGCGGCAAAAACGGCAATGCGATCAGCTTTTTGATGGACCACGGTGGCATGAGTTTTGTGGAGGCGGTGAAGGATTTGGCGCAGCAGTACGGCATGCGGGTGCCTGAGGAAGAAGGCTCACCGCAAGACCGTGCCCGCGCAGCCGAGCAGCGGCAAAAGCAGGCGACGCTGACGGATGTGCTTGAAAAAGCCTGCGATGCGTACAAAAAACACCTGCGAAACTCGCCCAAAGCCATCGACTATTTCAAAGGCCGCGGGCTGAGTGGCGAGATTGCCAAGCAGTTTGGCTTGGGCTACGCGCCTGAAGGTTGGCGCAGTTTGGCGAGTGTGTTTCCCAACTACGACGACCCGCTGCTGGCGGAGAGCGGTTTGGTCATCACCAACAACGAGAGTGGCGACGGCGACAAGGCTTCAGAGAAGCGCTACGACCGCTTCCGCGACCGGATGATGTTTCCGATTCGCAACGTCAAAGGCGAATGCATTGGTTTTGGCGGGCGGGTGCTGTTTGAGGGGACGCCTAAGTACCTCAACTCCCCAGAAACGCCGGTGTTCAGCAAGGGGCGCGAACTGTATGGGCTGTTTGAAGCGCGTACGCATTTGCGCGAATATGGCTACGCGCTGGTGACCGAGGGCTACATGGACGTGGTGGCGCTGGCGCAGCTGGGTTTTCCCAACGCGGTGGCGACACTGGGCACGGCGTGCACGACGGACCATGTGCAAAAGTTGTTTCGGTTCACGGATTCGGTCGTTTTTAGCTTCGATGGCGATTCAGCTGGACGGCGGGCGGCAAGGAAGGCTTTGGACGGCGCGATTCCGTTTGCAACCGACGTTCGCAATGTCAAATTCCTGTTTTTACCAGCGGAGCATGACCCCGACAGCTTTATCCGCGAGTTTGGCAAAGAGGCGTTTTCACGCTATGTGAGCGAGGCAACGCCGCTGTCGCGCTTTTTGATCGACGCTGCCCGCGAAGGCTGCGACTTGAACACGATGGAAGGCCGTTCGCGCTTGGCCAGCAATGCCAATCCGCTGTGGTCGGCCATGCCCGAAGGCGCACTGAAACGCCAGCTGCTGGGCGAGATTGCCGATTTGGTGCAGTTGAGCACCCGCGAGTTGACCGAGATTTGGGACAGCGCGGCGGCGGCAAAACTGCCACCTAATAAATCAAAATACGCCAATAACAACAGCAACAACGGTGGCGAAGGCGGTAACTACCGCAGCAATTACAGCAGTTCAAACAGTGATTTCAGTCCTGCAAAAACTTACAACGCCGATGGCAGCCCGGTTGAGAGTTATTCCTCGAAAAAAGATTACTACAAAAATAATAGCACCTTAGGCAGAAAATATGCCGGCTCAGGTCAATTTTCAGGGTCTAAATTCGGTACAAAATTCGGTGCAAAGGAAGGAGTTTCTCGCGTGCATGGCCGCGTGCAGCCAACCGGTCGGGCAGACCATGCGGCGCGCCTGTTGCTCAGCGCGACGAGCTTGTGGGACGCCATGTCGCACGACGACCACGCCATGCTGTGCGAGCAGCCTGCGCCTGCGGGTGCGCTGTTTGTGTGGCTAGAAGCGCAGTTGCACGACCACGGTACGCTGCCGTGGGGGGCGTTGCGCGAGGGGTTGCGTGGTGCGGAATTGGAGCCATTTGTGTTGAAACTGATGGCTGAAGTTCAGAAAAAGGACGATTTGGCTGCCGAATCGAACTCGCAAGACGCGATGCGCGAAGCGCAGCAAGAGCTACGCGCCCTGCTCAACCGCATGCACATTGACCGCCTCAAAGCGCTGGAAACCGAGGTGATTGAGGCCGCCAAAGCGGACCCGACGCAGCTGGCCCGATACAAAGACATCGTGGAACGGCGTAAAAAGCTGGAAGCGTCTCTCGTTCCCACGCTTTGATGATTCCATTCAAAAACTGCTAAAAAGCTTGTAAATACAAGCTGTTGCAAGCCTTTGCAGAAAAGCTATAGACTGAATTTGGTATAATCCACTTTTATCGGCAAGAGCGACAGCAACACCTCCGGACATAGGCCACCAGTGAATTGACTCACACGCGCCACCTACCGCAAGGATTGCATTCCAAATGTTCGCCCTACATCTTGCCATTGATGTTTTTTAGTCACGTCCCACTGTATTTTTAGCTCTCTTTGCCTTGCTATTTAGCATGTGCAACCCACTTGTTTGTTGTCGTCTTGTGTATTGTTGTTTTGTCCAATTGAGGTCTGAATCATGCCTACCAAAAAGCCAGTAAAAAAGCCTGCCGCGCCCGTTAAAGCAGCCCCGAAGACTGTCAAACCCGCGGCACAAGCCGCAGCGAAGCCGCTTGCTAAAAAAACAGTGAAGCCTGTGACAAAACCAGTATCCAAACCTGCCCCGAAAGTGAAACCCGTGTCCGCATCGAAAAGTAAAGTTACCGCTGAAGCGCCTGTCCTGAAACGTGCGCCCAAACCTGGTGAAAAAGTTGTCAACACAAGTGCAAAGCCAGCGGCCAAAGTTGTCGAAGAAAAAGCTGTTTTAAAACCAGCAAAGACTGAAAAAGCAGAAAAGCCGGCGAAAGCTGCAGCACCTGCAAAAGAAGTAAAAAAGGGAGCGAAACGCGGTCCGAAGCCAAAAGGGTCGATTGCGCCACCGGGTGATGCGGATTTGTCTGACATTGAGGACGATTTGGTAGGTGAGCCAGTTGTCGTCACGTTGAATGCCAATGGCGAAAAAATCAAACCTTTGCGGATGAAAATCAGCAAAGCGAAAGAACGTGCGCTGATCAAAGAGTTTGGCTTGGACGACACCGTGTTGTCGGAAGAAGACTTGGCGATTCGCCGTACGCGCCTGAAAGCGCTGATCAAGCTGGGTAAAACCCGCGGCTATTTGACGCACGGCGAGATTTCTGACCACTTGCCCGACAAACTGGTTGACGCTGAAACCTTGGCCGTGGTGATTGGCATGTTGAAAGACATGGGCGTGTCCGTGTTTGAACAAACGCCTGACGTGGATGCGATTTTAAATTCTGGCGAAACCGTTGCTTCAGACGAAGAAGCCGAAGAAGCCGCCGAAGCCGCCGTTGCCACCGTTGACAGCGAGTTTGGCCGCACCACAGACCCCGTACGTATGTACATGCGTGAGATGGGCACGGTTGAACTCTTGACCCGTGAAGGCGAGATTGAAATTGCCAAACGCATTGAAGGCGGCTTGATGCGCATGATGGAAGCCATCAGCGAGAGCCCGGCGACGATTGCTGAAATCTTCGCGATGATGGAAGAAATCAACCAGCCTGGCACCAAGGTGATTATTTCTTCTGTGGTGGATGGTTTTTCCAACATCAACGAAGCCGACGATTACGTGGCAGAAGAAGACTTTGACGAGTTTGACGAAGCCGATGACGACGATGGCAAGGGTGGTTCAAAAGCGCTCACCCGTAAGCTTGAAGAGCTCAAAGTGGAGGCCATGCGCCGCTTTGACATCATTCGTGATTACTTCGAAAAAGTGCACAAGGTGTATGACAAAGAAGGCTATGGCACACCAGCTTACATGAAAGCACAAGCGCTGCTGTCAGAGGAGCTGATGAAGATTCGCTTCACAGCGAAAACGATTGAAAAACTCTGCGATTTATTGCGCAGCCAAGTTGAAGATGTGCGCAAAAAAGAGCGCGAATTGCGCCGCATCATTGTGGACAAATGCGGCTACCCGCAAGCGACCTTCATTGCTGAATTCAGTGGCCGCGACAAAAATGGCAGGCCTGCGCCGTCGCACTTGCTGGACTTGAAATGGATTGAAAAGCAAGCTGCTGCGGGCAAGCCGTGGAGCGTGATCATGGCGCGTAACATTCCGCCAGTGCAGGACATTCAGCAAAAGCTGGCGGACCTGCAAGCGCGCGTCGTCGTGCCGATTGACCACCTCAAAGACATCAACAAGCGCATGAACGAAGGCGAGCGTGGCTCTCGTGCGGCGAAGAAAGAGATGATCGAGGCGAACTTGCGCTTGGTAATTTCAATTGCCAAGAAGTACACCAACCGTGGCTTGCAGTTCTTGGACTTGATTCAAGAAGGCAACATCGGCTTGATGAAAGCCGTGGACAAGTTTGAATACCGCCGTGGTTACAAATTCTCTACCTACGCGACGTGGTGGATTCGCCAAGCGATCACCCGCTCTATCGCCGACCAAGCGCGCACAATTCGTATCCCTGTGCACATGATCGAGACGATCAACAAGATGAACCGCTTGAGCCGTCAGCATTTGCAAGAGTTTGGTTTTGAGCCAGACGCAGGCATGTTGGCTGAGCGCATGGAAATTCCAGAAGACAAGATTCGCAAAATCATGAAAATTGCGAAAGAACCGATCTCGATGGAAACACCGATTGGTGACGATGATGATTCTCACTTGGGCGATTTCATCGAAGACGGCCACAACACCGCACCGCTGGAAGCGGCGATGCAAGCCGGCCTGCGCGATGTGGTGAAAGACATTTTGGATGGTTTGACACCGCGCGAAGCCAAAGTGTTGCGCATGCGTTTCGGTATCGAAATGAGCACCGATCACACTTTGGAAGAGGTGGGCAAACAGTTTGACGTGACTCGCGAGCGGATTCGCCAGATCGAAGCCAAAGCCTTGCGCAAACTCAAGCACCCGACCCGTTCGGACAAGCTGCGCAGTTTTATCGATACGCTGTAAATCTACGTTTAAAACTTTGGTAATTAGTCTTGTAAACCTTTGGTTTACAAGACTTCTTCCACTGTTTTGGGGGTAAAAACGCTAAATTTGTGGGATTTTTGACAATTTACTGTCGGTTTTTTATCTAAAAACCTCAAAAAGATAGCTATAAAACTAGGAGCAAACTAGCTTTTAAGCTATATTTGGTTCACACAGATGTGTTCAGGATAGCCTTGGATATGTTTAGAAATTGTTAGTTCCGTTGATTTTTTATAACAACATAGCCACAACCAAATGTGCGCGCGCTTCAGGAGATAAATTTTTATGAGTACCAAAGAAAATGCAGCAGTTGCCCAATTGCTAGGTTTGTTAGAGTCGCGTTACGCGATTCGCGTTTTGTGGGCGTTGAAAGATGGCCACCCACAAACTTTCCGTTTGTTACAAGACAGCGTAGGCGGTGTGACACCCAACACCCTCAACACACGCATCAAAGAAATGCGTGAAGCTGGTTTGATCAACCACAATGACAGCGGCTATATCGTCACCAGCGCTGGCGCAGATTTACTGCGCCGCTTGGGTGATTTGCCTTCATTTGCGACCAAATGGGTTAACAACCAAGCGAAGAAGAAGTAATTCGCAGCAGGCTCAAAAGCCCTAGCCTTGAAAATAGCCCTTAAAATAGGGCACTTTTTGAAGGCTTGACAGCTAGAAGTAGCTTTAAGTTAAAAAAAGGACAGTTTCTGTCCTTTTTTATTTCCCACCTTCTTATTTAACTATCCAAGCGGCATACGCATAAAGGAATTCCCATGATCACCACACCTACAGGTTTGCAATACATTGACACCGTCGTCGGCACAGGCGGCGAAGCTAAAAAGGGCCACCACGTGCACGTGCACTACACCGGCTGGCTGTTCAACGATGGCGTGCAGGGTGCGAAATTTGACTCCAGCAAAGACCGTGGCCAACCATTTGCGTTTTCTTTGGGCGCTGGCCAAGTGATACAGGGCTGGGACCAAGGCTTTGAAGGTATGAAAATTGGTGGCTCACGCACGCTGATCATCCCATCAGCCCTCGGCTACGGTGCGCGTGGTGCTGGCGGCGTGATTCCACCAAACGCGACTTTGAAGTTTGAAGTCGAATTACTGGATGCGCATTGATTTTTAGCTGCTTTTAGTTGTTTTCTTCATTTGACCTGATATTTACCAAATAATTGATTAAATAACAGGTCAAATATTGTTATAGCCGGCGTATTTATTGCCTAATAAGCTATATTATTTGTAGCAAATTTGCAATAACTTGAAAAACACTCAGTCGCCCTCACCTGCTAAATCTCTTTCAATTTACCGTATCTTTAGCATGTCTGAAAATAAAAAACCCGAACAAAATCAAGACCTTAGCAAAACTTCTGAGCCTTTGAACCCCACTCACATGGGTGCGGATGGCGTGCCATTGGACGCATCACCAGAAGAGCGCGAGGCAGCTTTAGCCGCTAACGAAGTGGAAACCATCAGCGAATTGGCGATTGCCCAAGCCGAAGTGGCCACTTTGAAAGCCAAGGTCGCCGACCTGCAAGACCAATACATGCGCGGCCAAGCCGAGGTGCAAAACGCCAGACGCCGTGCTGATGAAGACGTCAGCAAAGCTCGCAAATTCGCCGTTGAAAGTTTTGCCGAGAGCTTGCTACCTGTGACTGACAGCTTGGAAACCGGTTTGGCCATCAAAGACGCAACGCCGGAGCAGATTCGCGAAGGTGCAACAGCCACGCTGCGTCAACTGACCAGCGCGCTGGAGCGGAACAAAGTCATCGCCATCAACCCCGAAGCCGGCGCGAAGTTTGACCCGCATCAGCACCAAGCCATCAGCGTGGTTCCCTCAGATTTAGAGGCAAACAGCGTTGTGATGGTCTTGCAAAAAGGCTATTTGATCGCTGACCGCGTGTTGCGCCCCGCTTTGGTGACGGTTTCCGCACCGAAATAAGCACGCTTTTATCGAAAAATTAACAGTTTTGGCACTTGAAACTTTTCAAGTTATCCACACCTTATCAAACATAGCCAAACACAAGGTTTGGCGATCAGTAATTATCAAATTTAGGAGTGAATCATGGGAAGAATCATCGGTATTGACTTAGGCACCACCAACAGCTGCGTGTCTATCATCGAAGGCAATGTGCCTAAAGTGATCGAAAACGCTGAAGGTGCGCGCACCACCCCATCCATCGTCGCCTACCAGGCTGACGGCGAAGTGCTGGTGGGTGCATCGGCCAAACGCCAAGCGGTGACCAATCCGAAAAATACTTTGTACGCCGTGAAGCGCCTGATTGGCCGCAAATTCACTGAAAAAGAAGTGCAAAAAGACATCGCTTTGATGCCTTACAAAATTGTCGCTGCTGACAATGGTGACGCGTGGGTCGAAGCCCAAGGCAAAGCCATCTCGGCACAACAAGTCAGTGCTGACATTTTGCGCAAGATGAAGAAAACCGCTGAAGACTACCTGGGCGAGCCTGTGACTGAAGCCGTCATCACCGTGCCAGCCTACTTCAACGACGCACAGCGCCAAGCCACCAAAGACGCAGGCCGCATTGCGGGTTTGGATGTCAAACGCATCATCAACGAGCCCACCGCTGCGGCGCTGGCGTTTGGCATGGACAAGATGGAAAAAGGCGACCGCAAGATTGCGGTGTATGACCTGGGTGGCGGTACGTTTGACGTGTCCATCATCGAGATTGCCGACGTCGATGGCGAAAAGCAATTTGAAGTGCTGTCCACCAATGGCGACACCTTCTTAGGTGGTGAAGATTTTGACCAGCGCATCATCGACTTCATCATCACCGAGTTCAAGAAAGAACAAGGCGTTGACCTGTCCAAAGACGTGCTGGCCCTGCAGCGCCTGAAAGAAGCCGCAGAAAAAGCCAAAATCGAGTTGTCCAGCAGCGCACAAACCGATATCAACCTGCCTTACATCACGGCAGATGCCACAGGCCCTAAGCACCTGAACATCAAGATGACCCGTGCCAAGCTGGAGCAGTTGGTGGAAGAGCTGATCGAGCGCACCATTGCGCCGTGCCGCACCGCCATCAAAGACTCGGGCATCAGCGTGTCTGACATCCATGACGTGATTTTGGTCGGCGGTATGACCCGCATGCCTAAAGTGCAAGAGAAGGTTAAAGAATTCTTCGGCAAAGAGCCACGCAAAGACGTGAACCCTGACGAAGCCGTAGCCGTGGGCGCTGCGATTCAAGGTCAAGTCTTATCTGGCGACCGCAAAGACGTGTTGCTATTAGACGTGACACCGCTGTCATTGGGCATCGAGACCATGGGCGGCGTGATGACCAAGATGATCAAGAAAAACACGACCATCCCGACCAAGTTTGCACAAACCTTCTCGACTGCTGAAGACAACCAGCCTGCGGTGACCATCAAGGTCTTCCAGGGCGAGCGCGAAATCGCCGCCGGCAACAAAGGCCTGGGCGAGTTCAACCTCGAAGGCATTCCACCGGCATCACGCGGCACACCGCAGATTGAAGTGTCATTCGACATCGACGCCAACGGGATTTTGCATGTGGGCGCGAAAGACAAAGGCACAGGCAAAGAGAACAAAATCACCATCAAGGCGAACTCTGGTTTGTCTGAAGCAGAAATCCAGCAAATGGTCAAAGATGCTGAGTTGAACGCTGAAGACGACAAGAAAAAGCTCGCTTTGGTGCAAGCCCGCAACCAAGGCGAAGCCACCGTGCACAGTGTGAAAAAATCACTGGGCGAGTACGGCGACAAGCTGGAAGCTGGCGAGAAAGAGAAAATCGAAGCTGCGATCAAAGAGTTGGAAGAAGCCGTTAAATCTGACGACACCGCTGCGATTGAAGCCAAAAACACCAGCTTGATGGAAGTTAGTCAAAAGTTAGGCGAAAAAATGTACGCCGACATGCAAGCGCAGGAAGCTGCGAATGCAGCGGGCGGTGCAGCAGGCGCGGCGGGTGCTGAGCAAGCCGGAGCAAAAGCGGCAGACGACAATGTGGTCGATGCTGAAGTCAAGGAAGTTAAAGAGAAGACAGATCCTAAAGAAACTGCCAAAGGTTAAGTAAAAACCACAGGACGAGCTTTACAGGCTCTATGCGCCGCGCATGATGATCGACTCCGATCCTCATCGCGGCGTTTGCGCTAACTGAACCACTGCCATTGTTGAAGAAAAATACGAGCTATCATGTCAAAACGCGACTACTACGAAACGCTAGGCGTCCCTAAAAACGCTTCTGAGGAAGAGATTAAAAAATCTTATCGCAAGCTCGCGATGAAGCACCACCCTGACCGCAACCAAGGCGATACCGCCAAAGTGGCAGAGGAAAAATTCAAGGAAGCCAAAGAAGCCTACGAAATGCTGTCAGACAGCCAAAAGCGCGCCGCGTATGACCAGCACGGCTTTGCGGGTGTCGACCCGAATATGCGCGGTGGTGCGGCCGGTGGTGAAGGTTTTGGTGGTTTTGCCGAGGCGTTTGGCGATATTTTTGGCGATGTGTTCGGCGGTCGTCAGCAAGGCGGACGTGGCCAAGGTGGCCGACAAGTCTACCGAGGCGGCGATTTAAGCTACGCCATGGAAGTGACGCTGGAAGAAGCGGCATTGGGCAAAGACGCACAAATCCGCATTCCGAGCTGGGACGATTGCACCACCTGCCACGGCAGCGGTGCCAAACCGGGCACCAAGGTGGTCACCTGCACCACCTGCCACGGACATGGCCAGGTCCAAATGCGTCAGGGCTTTTTCAGCGTGCAGCAAACCTGTCCCACCTGCAAAGGCAACGGCAAGCTGATCCCCGAGCCCTGCTCAGCCTGTATGGGTGTTGGTAAAACCAAAACCAACAAAACACTGGAAGTCAAAATCCCAGCGGGTATCGACGACAACATGCGCATCCGCTCTACCGGCAACGGCGAGCCGGGCACCAACGGCGGCCCACCGGGCGATCTGTACATTGAAATTCGCCTGAAAAAGCACGATATTTTTGAGCGCGATGGCGACGATCTGCATTGCTCGGTGCCTATCAGCTTCACCACTGCGGCTTTGGGCGGCGAAATCGACGTGCCAACACTAGCTGGTAAAGCGGCGATTGACATCCCTGACGGCACGCAAGCTGGCAAGCAGTTCCGACTGCGTGGCAAAGGCATCAAAGGCGTACGCAGCAGCTACCCGGGTGATTTGTACTGCCACATATCCATTGAAACACCTGTCAAACTAACAGAGCATCAACGCAAACTGCTAAAAGAGTTCGATGAATCTCTTAAAAAAGGCGGGGCTAAGCATTCACCCACGAGTGACAGCTGGGCAGACAAGTTAAAAAGCTTTTTTAAGGGCTAAATATGAGCTTAGCCGGCGTATTTATTGCCTAATAAGCTATTAAATTTATAGCAATTTAAAACAAACCTTGCTGCGAACTGAGTTTAGACGGATCGAATTGACGCACATTCAGTTCGTTACGCAGCTTGTTTAAACCTAAGCGTGAGCAGGTCTTACGAAAGCGCTGCGCCAGCAACTCGGCCCAAATGCCCTCGCCCTTCATGCGGGTGGCAAAATTGCTGTTGTAGCTTTTGCCAGCTTGCCGGTCGGTCGCGCCCACTTGATGCAGATCCCGCACCCTTGCCATGACACGTGCGGCACGCTCTGGGTAGTGCAAACCCAGCCATTCCTGGAACAGCGGGTTCAACTCCCACGGCAACCGCAGCACGGTAAAAAAAGCACTGCTTGCACCGGCAGCTGCTGCTGCCTCCAGCACTTGCTCCATGTCATCGTTCAAAAACGGAATTTGCGGCCCGACGCTGACACCGACAGGAATACCAGCATCCGCCAAGGTACGAATCGTGCGCAAGCGTCTGTGCGGCGCAGCGGCACGTGGCTCTAACTGACGCGCCAACAGGGCATCCAACGTCGTGATGGTCACCACCACCATCGCCATACCACGTGTCGCCATCGGAGCGAGTAGGTCGATGTCGCGCTCTACCCCGCTGCCTTTGGTGATGATAGAAACGGGGTGATGACACCGGGAGAAAACCTCCAACACACTGCGGGTAATGCGCAGTTCGCGTTCAACGGGTTGGTAAGCGTCTGTCACCGTACCAATCGCCACCGCGCTAGGCAAGTAGCGCTTGGCTTGCAGTTCGCGTGCCAACACATCCGCCAAGTTGCTTTTGGCGATGATCTGCGTCTCAAAATCCAACCCTGGCGACAAACCCAAGTAGCTGTGTGTGGGGCGGGCGTAGCAATAAATACAACCGTGTTCGCAGCCCCGATAAGGATTCAAGCCCTGCGTGAAATACATATCGGGCGATTGGTTATGACTCAACGCCGACTTAGCAACCTCAAACCGCACCTGCGTCGTGATGGATGATGGTGCGCCGTCTTCACGCATCAAGGCCTCATGCCAACCATCGTCAAACGCTTCCCGGGCATCGACGGCATAGCGATGTGCGATGGCGCTGGCCGCACCCCGACCTTTGATCGGGGCTAAAGGGACAAGGGTTTGTTGCATGATAAAAAAGTTGGGCTTTGATTTTTTGATGGCTGATTATTTATACAGTATTGCACAAATCTACAAACTTGCAAACTTAACCAGCTCTTTACCAAGTTATCAAAAACGAGCTTTCTCAATCAGAGACAATAGCGCCATGTTTTTGAAATCACTCCGTTCTAAAAATTCCTCTTTTCTTAGCAACAAAGAACACAGCATTCATCCCAACTGGCTCATGGTTTTAACCAGTATTTGGCTGGCAACCATAGGCAACCTTGCACTCTGGCAAGAATTAGCACGCTTGCCAGAAATGAACGATTGGCGTGCTGTGTGGTTTGGTATCGCATTTGCCGCCTTGATTGGGGCACTGCTGTGCATGCTGATGAGTTTGCTGTGTTGGCGTTGGACATTGAAGCCCGTGATTGGACTGTTTTTAACCAGTGCCGCCTTTGGCGCTTATTTCATGCTGAGCTACCGCGTGGTCATTGACAGTTCCATGATGGTGAATGTTTTGCAAACAGACCTGAAAGAGTCATTAGACCTGTTCAGCTGGAAGCTGGTCGTCGCGGTTTTGTTTCTGGCTGTGCTGCCCATCGTTGTCCTTTGGAAACGGCAAGTCAAGCAATTAACGGTTTTAAAAACACTGGTAGGCAATGCCCAACTTTTCTTAGCCAGCTGCGTCATCGCCGCCGTGGCAGTGTTTCCGATTTACCAAGATTTTGCGTCCAGCATGCGCAACCATATTCAACTGCGCTACTTGATCAACCCTTTGAATTCTTTTTATGGTTTGGGGCAATTGGCGATACAGCCTTTGCAAAATCCGACAGGCACACTACAAGCCATTGGCTCAGATGCCAAACTAGGGCCAATGTATACAAACCAGCCGAAAATTCCACTCTTGGTTTTGGTAATTGGTGAAACAGCCAGGAGTGGCAATTTTGGCATCAATGGCTATGCGCGTGACACAACGCCCATGCTCAAAGCCATCAAAAAAAATGCGGACCAAAGTGGTGAACTGACCACCCAATCCGATGTTTGGTCTTGTGGCACAACAACGGCGACATCGCTACCTTGCATGTTTTCTCACTTGGGGAAATCGGCTTACGAAAACAAACAAGCTGACTATCAAAATTTAATCGATGTTTTAGACAAAGCAGGGCTTGCCGTTATCTGGCTAGAGAATCAATCAGGCTGCAAAGGCATATGCGACCGTGTTTACCGGCAAGCGACCAGCAAACTGGATACGCCTGAATTTTGCAGTACGGGTGAATGCTTTGATGAAATCATGCTGCACAACCTTGATGCACGCCTGCGAGAAATACCCTTTGACAAGCTCAGCAAAGGTGCTGTCGTCGTGATGCACCAAATGGGCAGCCATGGCCCTGCTTATTACAAGCGATCACCCGCAGCTCTTAAAAAATTCAAACCTGAGTGCACCAACAATGCACTTCAAGAATGCTCTCGCACTGAATTGGTGAACGCCTATGACAACAGCATTGCGTATACCGATTACTTTTTGAGCAAAGTCATTGGCATGCTGAAATCAAAAGCGGCAACCATTCAAGGTGGCATGCTGTATGTGTCTGACCATGGAGAATCGCTGGGTGAAAACAATCTCTACTTGCATGGCCTGCCCTACGCTATTGCGCCTGATGTGCAAAAGCATGTTCCGTGGATCAGCTGGTTCGCGAATGACTTTATTGGTCGCCATAACTTAGACACAGATTGCATGGAAAGTCGTGCTGGTAAAAAATTAAGCCACGACAACTACTTCCACACCGTGCTGGGACTCATGGATATTCAAACCGAGGTTTACAAGTCCGATTTGGATGCCTACGCGCCTTGCAGGGTAAAGCCAACGAGGCAATAAGTTGAATTGGCACAAATTGTGCTTCTATATTTTTGTATACACTTCTAGGTATTGTTACCAGTAGCTAAGCCAAGCAGCTTGGCTAAAATTGCAAGGTTTTATTCAAAAATTTAGGAAGCATCATGTCAAAACGTCTGAAACGTCAATTTCTCACATCCAGCGCGGCTG
>JANPIC010000089.1:0-2583 GCA_031424795.1 Polaromonas sp.
TGCTTGGCGACCAGCGTAAAACCCATGCGTTCAAAAATCGGCTCTAGCAAGCCAGCGGTGGGCGACGCAAATTCCACAAACTCAAAACCCATCAACCCCATCGGGTTGTCAAATAAATCAGCCATTTTCACGCTCCATATATTCCAAAAAAATCCAACAAAAAAGTTTCAAACCAACGGGTTTAAAACTTTTTTGGAGGCGCGCAGGGCTTTCCCCGCGTGCTACGCGCGAGATGAATGCCTACGATCAAGATGGAGATGGACATGCTGTTTTCAGCGAAATAGGGTGAGTTTGTTGTTGACTCTTGGCAGTATAGCGTTTGTCCCAGGCTAAGTCGATGATCAAAAATTATTGCAAGTGCCGGGCTTCCACCTCAAACACATTGTCCCAATAAAACCGCTTGCCTGTTAGAAGTGCTTTGAAACTAGCCAGCACGTACAACACAGGAAACAAAACACCCCAGCGCTCGTACTGCCGCACATGCACGTGCTCATGGCTGCGCCAGCGGGTGAGCGTGCCGTGGTTGCGACCCAAAATAACGTGGCCTAGGGTGATAGCGTCGAACTGATTAGAAATACTGCGTAGCAAAGGTGTGCGCGAATTCCCTGCCACCTCCAGCACCCCAAAGCGGCGCTTTACCGATGCACCCAGCCAGTAAGCGATGAGCGCCAAAACCAGCCCAAACAACGTTACCGGCGCTACCCACAGGTAGGCGAATGTACTGCGTCGCTGTGGAAGTGCTGATTTCACGTAAAAATGACGATTTTATTGCCTAAATATGACTCTAGCCGGCGTATTTGCTTCCTGAGCAGCTACTAAATTTATAGCAAACTGAGGCTAAGATTGGAGCGGGTGAAGGGAATCGAACCCTCGTTATTTGCTTGGGAAGCAAAAGTCCTGCCACTGAACGACACCCGCCTGGTCAGTATGATTTTACCTCCATGAAAAAAGCCTTGAATGAACTGCTAAGCAGTCCGTTCAAAGCTAAACCTCGGAGTAAAAATGATGAAAAAAATCTAAATTTAATTGCTAAGTTGATTATTTAGGTAGCAAAACTTTGTTGACCACATGAATCACGCCATTGGACTGGTTCACGTCGGCGATGGTGACTTTGGCAGAGCCGCCGTTTTCATCGGTGATCATCACGTCAGAGCCGCTGATAGACGCAACCAAGGTGCCACCTGAGGCTGTTTTCAGCATCGCACGGCCATTGCCCATGCCGATTTGCTTGCTCAGTTCGGCAGCGTTGAAGCGGCCTGGCACCACGTGGTAGGTCAGTACTTTGGTCAAAGTGGGCTTGTTTTCGGCTTTCAACAAGTTGTCTACCGTGCCTGCTGGCAAGGCGGCAAACGCATCATTGACTGGTGCAAACACAGTAAATGGACCGGCTGATTTCAGCGTATCCACCAAGCTAGCGGCTTTGACAGCGGCCACCAGGGTGGTGTGGTCTTTGGAGTTGACGGCATTGTCGATGATGTCCTTCGTTGGAAACATCGCCGCGCCGCCGACCATCACGGGCTTCATGTCTTGCGCCAAGGCTGGCAAGGTGGTGAAAGCGCCCAAAAGAGCGGTGGCGCAGAGGGAGAGAACTAATTTTTTCATGGTGATTTCCTGTTCGTACTAACTGTCAAATGAGTCTGGCTGAGCAGACAGCAGTTCAAAATTGATACTGCATGGTATTAATACGACTACAGGGTCACCATTGGATTCAAAACCATCGAAAAAAAATCAAAAAATCAAAAAAATAAAGCCTATTTCAAAATATCACCCAAGCACAGGTATTTCATCTCCAAATACTCGTCCATGCCGTGGCGCGAGCCTTCACGGCCTAGGCCGGATTGTTTGACACCGCCAAAAGGCACGTGCTCTGTCGCGATGACGCCAGCGTTGATGCCCACCATGCCATATTCCAGCGCCTCTGCCACGCGGAAGATGCGGCCCACGTCGCGGCTGTAGAAGTAGCTGGCCAGGCCGAATTCGGTGTTGTTGGCGGCGTCAATCGCTTCTTGGTCGGTCTTGAAGCGGAAGACGGGCGCGAACGGGCCAAAGGTTTCTTCGCGGGCGCACAGCATGTCGGCGGTCGCCTCGCCAATCAGCGTGGGTTCAAAAAACTGGCCTTGCAGTTGTTTGCCACCCGCCAGCAGTTTACCGCCTTTGGCGAGCGCATCAGCAATGTGGCGCTGCACTTTTTCGATGGCAGCCGGCTCGATCAGTGGGCCTTGCACCACACCGTCCTCAAAACCGTTGCCGACTTTGAGGGCTGTTACTTTGGCTGCAAACTTGCTGACAAACGCGTCATACACGCCATCTTGTACATAAATGCGGTTGGCACACACGCAAGTTTGCCCCGCATTGCGGTATTTGCTGGCCATCGCGCCTTCGACGGCAGAGTCAATATCCGCATCGTCAAACACAATGAAAGGCGCGTTGCCACCCAGTTCTAACGCCAGTTTTTTGACCGTCGGTGCACTTTGCGCCATCAAAATCCGGCCCACTTCGGTGGAGCCGGTGAAGCTGATGTGGCTGACGATGGGGCTGGCGCAGAAGACTTTGCCTATGGCTATCGAATTCTCGCTGTCGGCT
>JANPIC010000090.1:0-7311 GCA_031424795.1 Polaromonas sp.
CGTGCCACGGGGCGGGCACGTCCGTGTTCAGACTTAGACATCCTCATCTCCAGCCCCACGCCGCTGGATTGGCGTGCCAGAGCCGATTTGCAAGACGCTTTTGAAGCCAGCAACCTGCCGTTTCGCGTCGATGTGGTCGAAGAATCGCGTTTAGCCCCTGCATTGACCCCCCGCGTGTTGGCGGAACGGCAATATTTGCCAATTTAACGGTCTCAGGGGTGTTTTATGCCTCAATTTGGCCTCTAGCCGGCGTTTTTATTGCCTAAATAGCTATTAAATATATAGCAAATTCACGATAATTTGTTCGGTGGCACAATAAAAAGCGGAGGAGTTGAACATGAACAACGCACTTGCCACCACACAACGCGCCATCGTTTACCGCACCCTAGGCGACAAACACGGCCCGATCACCCGCTTGATGAGTCCGTCTGACCTGGGCGAGCAGCTCAAACCGTTTGTGTTTTTAGACCATTTTGAGGCGGAATCGTCTACCTTTGCCGGCTTTGGCATGCACCCGCATTCGGGCATTGCGACGCTGACGTGGATGATGCAAGGCTCCGCCAGCTACGAAGACACCACTGGTAAACAAGGCTTGCTGCCCGAAGGCGGGGTGGAGTGGATGCAGGCGGGTGGCGGCGTCTGGCACAGCAGCAGTCCGACCAGCGGCATCGCCATGCGCGGCTTTCAGCTGTGGGTCGCTTTGCCGCCCGCGCTGGAGCATGCACAGGCCTACAGCAGCTACCTGGCGCCCGAGGTGATTCCACAGGTCGGGCCGGCGCGCGTTTTGCTGGGGCAATATGGCGATGCCAAAAGCGAGATCACCCCGCCGTCCGACATGAATTACCTGGCCATCACGCTCAAAGCCGGCGACAGCTGGACCTACCAGCCGCCAGCGGGGCACACCGTGGCGTGGGCGGCGCTGAGTCGCGGGGCGTTGTCTGTGGGCGAATCCAAGGGTGAGCCCATGTCCGCGGGCGAAATGCTGGTGTTTGACCAGAGCCATGGCAGCATCACTTTTCAGGCGTTTGAAGACGCCGAATTCGTCCTCGGCTCCGCCGTGCCGCATGCCCACGAGCTGGTGCTGGGACGCTACTCCGTCCACACCAGCCCAGCGGCCTTGCAACAGGGCGAGGCGACGATCAAGCAGCTGGGCGTGGCGTTGGCAACACAGCGGCGGTTGCAAAAATATGACTAAAAGCAAGGCTAACATCACTATATTTTCTATAGCATCTTAGGTAATAAATACGCCGGCTAGCGTCATATTTTTAAGCTAAAAGGCCACAAAACCATCGTAAACCCTAGGAAAGGGTTAGTACCAGATAAAAAAAGCACGGTCGTGCTTAAAAATACGCCCACAGCAAAAAGGTGGGTGTGATCGTGGGTTGGTTTTTTGCTGTTTTCCCTTCTTTCTCTTTTCAACAAAAAAACAGGAAACAGCATGACATTAAAACGTACAGCGGCAGCTTGCACGGTGGCTTTGACACTCTCGCTCACAGCCTTCAGCGCCACGCAAGCGGCAGACACGTATGCGCAGACCAAATACCCCGTCGTGCTGGTGCATGGTTTGCTGGGTTTTGACGCGATTGGCCCGGTCAATTATTTTTACGGCGTGCCTAGTGCTTTGCGAAACAGCGGCGCGGTGGTGTTCACGCCCAATGTGTCGCAAAGCAACAGCACCGAGCTGCGCGGCGAGCAGTTGCTGCAGCAGTTGCGCAGCCTGAAGGCGCAATACGGCTACGCGAAGTTCAACCTGGTGGGCCACAGCCACGGCGGCAACACGGCGCGCTATGTGGCGGCTGTCGCGCCTGATTTGGTGGCCAGTGTCACCAGCGTGGGCACACCACATGCGGGCAGCAAAACGGCCGATGGCATCAAAAACTTTGCGGATGCCGCGCACGTTACCGGCCTAGCGGTGGCGGTGGTGGACGGTTTGTCCAATTTGATCGCGTTTTTCTCAGGCAGCAGCGGCAACCCGCAAAGCTCGTTTGCGGCCTTGCAGTCGTTGAGCACGTCGGGTGCGGCAGATTTCAACCGCCGCTTCCCGCAGGGCGCACCCACGACAGCTTGCGGCCAAGGCGCTGAGGTGGTGAACGGCGTGCGCTACCACTCCTACGGTGGCACCTCGGTGCTGACCAATGTGCTCGATGTCAGCGATGCGGTGCTGGGGGCTGGCGCTTTGTTTTTTGGCTTTGAGCAAAACGACGGCGTGGTCGGGCAATGTTCCAGCCATTGGGGCAAGGTTATTCGCGACGATTACCCGTGGAACCATTTGGACGAGGTGAACCAAGCCTTTGGCTTGCGTGGCCTGTTTTCACCCGACCCGGTGGCGATGTACCGCGCGCAGGCGAACCGGCTCAAAACGCTGGGGCTGTGATTTTGTCTAAAGCTGCGAGTGAAGCGACCGTTGCTGTTGGCATTTTGCTGGCGCTGGTTTGCTTGGCGTATGTCAAGCTGATGCCAGCTGCGGTAACGGTTCAAACCAAATCGGTTGCAGATGCTGCGACGGGTTCGCGCTTTTTAATCGCAGATGGCGACGGTACAGAGCCGATGAACCCGATAAAGCCGCGTTTGGCGCAAGATACGGATTTGAATCTGCAAACATCGTCTCTGGCAGGCACCCAGGCCGATGGCTCGTGGAGCATGGGCGCAAACGGCCAAGCGCAGCCGAACATCGCGCTGCGCAGGCGGTTTGACTACTTTTTGTTGCTGCAAGGTGAGCGCTCACTGGCAGCACTGACGGCGGAAATTCAGCGCCAAGTGTTGGCCGCTCATGGTGCTTTGGCCGCGCAGCAGGTGGTGACGTTGTGGAACAGTTATCTGCAACTGCAACAAAAGCAATGGGCCACGCAGGTGGATATGCGCCAGCCAAGCAGTTTTGCAAGCGCCTTGGCCGAGCGCAGCCAAGTGCGCCGTGAACTGCTGGGCATCGCTTGGGCAGACGCCTTTTACCGTGAGGAAGAAGACGCCTTGCGGCAGCAAATTGCCAGATTTAACACCCCTGAAATGACCGTCCAAGCAACGCCAGAGCCAAACCAGCCCGTCGCTTTGCCAGACGCCATCGCGCGCCAAGCCGCTGTAGATGCCGAATGGCAGCAATGGCGGCAACGCCTAGAGGCGGCACGCACCCACGTCGCCCAGCTGCAGCAAGCGCCAGAGCTGTCCGCCACCCAGCGTACCGAGGCGGTTGCAGCGTATGTCAACAGCCAGTTCAGCGGCACAGAGCTGTTGCGTGTTAAAGCCTTGTTAAAACTATAATGCTGTCTATTAAGCTATGTATTTAATAGCTGCTTAGTCAGTAAACACGCCGGTTAAAGATGAAAATAACCCTAAAAATAGCTAAAAACAGGCATTTGACACCATTCAGGCACAATCTAGGCAGAAATTGCCACGGAAACTCCCACATGCATAGACTTTTGCCAAACGCCTGCCGCAGCTTCACCATCGTTTTGCTGGCGTTCAGCTTGCTGGCCTGCAGCACGCTGACCGCGCAGCCGCGCTTTGTGGTGTCCAAAGACCAGCTGCAGCAGGTGGTGGCCAAGCGCTTTCCGCTGCGTTATCCGGTGGCAGGGCTGTTGGATTTGGCAGTGCAAGCGCCTGAGATTAAGCTGCTGCCCGAGCAGAACCGGCTCAACGCGACCATGGCGGTGGAAGCCAGCGGCGTGGCCTTGAACCGCAACCAGGCTGGCACCTTTGAGGTGGAGTTTGGTTTGCGCTACGAAGTAAGCGACCGCACACTTCGCGCCACGGCCTTGCGATTCAAGCGCTTGAACTTTCCGGGCTTGCAGCCCATGGCGTCTGAGATGTTGAACTTGTACGGCCAATCGTTGAGCGAAAAAGCACTGTTGGAAGTGGTGCTGCAAACCTTGAAGCCACAAGATTTGGCGATGGCGGACGGCTTGGGCATGCAACCGGGTAGCATCACCGTGACGGAAAAGGGCTTAATTGTCGATTTTGTAAGTAAAAACCAGTAGAACCAATAGAACCAATAGGAGAAATGTTATGTTTAGCCACGTGATACTAGGCGTCAATGACCTGGAAAAATCAAAGACCTTTTACGATGCCTTGCTCGGTGCGCTGAGCATTGGCCCGGGCGTTGCCAATACCAACTCCCACAACGTTAAGCGCTATTTTTACCGTAGCGCCACAGGCAGCTTCGGCATCACCACCCCCATCAATGGCGAAGAAGCCACCCACGGCAACGGCAGCACCATCGGCTTTGCCATGCAAACGCCTGAGCAGTGCGACGCTTTTCATGCAGCTGGCGTGGCGAACGGTGGCACCACCTGCGAAGAACCGCCGGGTTGGCGCGATAACGGCGTGGGCAGGTTGTACCTGTGCTATCTGCGCGACCCAGATGGCAACAAGATTTGCGGGCTGCACAGACCACCGAAAGTGGCATAAAAATGTGCGTCATTGGTCAGGTGCAGTGAAGCTTTAACTTTTCCCCGTTCGCCCTGAGGTATCGAAGGGCTTAGCTCACAAGGGGGACAGCTTTGGCTGTCCGCTGTTCCATGATGCGGTAGAGGTTGCCCTCAATCCAGTCGGCCAGGCTTTCCACCTCGCGCGCGACTTCTTGCCCCATGCGGGTGAGGCTGTATTCCACATGCGGCGGCACCACCGGGCGGGCGGTGCGCAGCACAAAACCATCGGCTTCCAGGGCTTGCAGCGTCTGCGCCAGCATTTTTTCACTCACACCACCGATCTTGCGGCGCAGCTCGCTAAAGCGGTAGGTGCCCGCCATCAGCGCGACCAGCACCAGCACGCCCCAGCGACTGGTGACGTTTTGCAGCACTTTGCGGGAGGGGCAGGCGACGGAGAACAGCTCACCGCGCTGAGGCTGTTTGTCCAGAGATTCAGGTGCAATCATGCCTATTTACCTTTTTACACTTACTTATTTGTTTGTACTTACTAAAAGTTTGCTTGATGGCTATTATCACCATCTCTTCAACTTTTCACAAGGAATTTATCATGATTGCTATTACCGGAGCCACTGGCCAGCTGGGCCGTCTCGTTGTTCAAGCGTTGCTGCAGAGTGTGCCAGCAGCCCACATCGTCGCCGCCGTGCGCACGCCAGCCAAGGCGCAAGACTTGGCCGCACTGGGCGTGCAAGTTCGCCAGGCAGACTACACGCAGCCCGACACCTTGCGTGCCGCGTTTGCCGGTGTGGACAAGTTGCTGTTGATTTCCTCCAGCGAAGTCGGCCAGCGCGCGGCGCAACACCACGCGGTGGTAGACGCGGCCAAAGCGGCTGGCGTCAAGCTGATCGCCTACACCAGCATCTTGCGGGCGGACACCTCGGCGCTGGGTTTGGCCGCTGAACACAAAGAAACCGAAGCCGCCTTGCGTGCCTCTGGCGTGCCTTTTGTGCTGCTGCGCAACGGCTGGTACACCGAAAACTACGCCGGCGTTGTGGCCACGGCAGTGCAATATGGTGCGGTGATGGGCAGCGCCAAGGACGGACGCATTGCCGCAGCGTCACGCGCGGATTACGCCGCGGCTGCAGCTGCCGTGTTGGTGCGCGACAGCCAAGCCGGTAAGGTGTATGAGCTGGCGGGTGATACGGCCTTCACGTTAACGGAATTGGCCGCTGAGATTGCCAAACAATCCGGCAAACCCGTGGCCTACGCCGACATGCCGCAAGCGGTTTATGCGGCAGAGTTGGTGAAAGTGGGGCTGCCTGGAGGCTTTGCCGCGCTATTAGCTGACTCGGACGCGGCGGCGGCCAACGGTGGTTTGTTTGACGATGGCCACCAATTGAGCCAACTGATTGGCCGCAGCACTTCGCCGATTGCAGCTGTCGTTTCTGCCGCGTTAAAAGTTTAAACGTAAGAAACGTAATGGCCATAAAAAAACGCACCCTAGGGTGCGTTTTTGCTGAGCAGCTGGCGCTAAATAATCAATTACTTAGAAACCACGCGCACCATCTCCAAGCACTTGTTCGAGTAGCCCCACTCGTTGTCGTACCAGCTCACGATTTTGACGAAGGTGCTGTCCAAGGCGACGCTGGCATCTGCATCAAAAATCGAGGTGCGGGTGTCACCACGGAAGTCGGTCGCGACGACTTTGTCTTCGGTGTAGCCCAAAATACCTTTCAAAGCGCCTTGTGACTGGGCTTTCATCTCGGCGCAGATCTCGGCCATGGTGGCGGCGTTGTTGAGTTCGCAGGTCAAATCGACCACAGACACGTCAGACGTTGGCACACGGAAAGCCATGCCGGTGAGTTTTTTGTTCAGCTCAGGAATGACCACACCCACGGCTTTGGCGGCGCCCGTAGAGCTTGGAATGATGTTTTCCAGAATGCCACGGCCACCGCGCCAGTCTTTGTTGCTTGGGCCGTCAACGGTTTTTTGGGTCGCTGTGGCGGCATGGACGGTGGTCATCAAACCGCGTTTGATGCCCCATTTGTCGTTCAAGACCTTGGCCACAGGTGCCAGGCAGTTGGTGGTGCAAGACGCGTTGGAGATGATGGCTTGGCCCGCGTAGGTGCTGTCGTTCACGCCGAAGACGAACATCGGGGTGTCGTCTTTGGAGGGGGCAGAGATGATGACTTTGCTGGCACCGGCGGCGATGTGCTTTTCAGCACCGGCTTTGTCCAAGAACAAGCCTGTGGATTCGATGACGACAGTGGCGCCGACGTCGTTCCACTTCAAGGCGGCTGGGTCGCGTTCTTGGGTCAGGCGGATTTTCTTGCCGTTGACGATCAGCGTGTTGCCTTCAACCGACACCTCGCCTTTGAAACGACCATGGACAGAGTCGTATTGCAGCATGTAGGCCAGGTATTCTGGCTCTAACAGGTCGTTGATACCGACGATCTCGATGTCGCTGAAGCTTTGGATCGCTGAGCGAAACACGTTGCGTCCGATGCGGCCAAAGCCGTTGATGCCGATTTTGATGGTCATGGTGGTCTCCTAAAAGTTAAAAAATACTGACGGAAGTTACTTACTTTTTTGACAAAACTTTTTGCACAGTTTCAGCGACGTTTTCTGCTGTGAAACCGAAGTGCTTGAACAGGGCGGGCGCAGGGGCTGATTCGCCGTAGGTGTCAATGCCGACCACCGCCGCACAGCCGTACTTCCACCAGCCGTCGGTCACGCCCATTTCCACGGCGATGCGTGGCAATTTGGCGGGCAGAACGGCGGTTTTGTATTCTGTGGACTGGCGGTCAAACGTGGTGTTACTCGGCATAGAGACGACCTGAACTGCTATCTTTTTAGAAGCAAGCAGCTTTTGTGCGGCTATTGCCAGCTGCACTTCAGAGCCTGTTGCAATAATGACGGCTTGGGCGGCTTTGTTCAAACCCACATCGCGCGG
>JANPIC010000091.1:0-9461 GCA_031424795.1 Polaromonas sp.
CAAACTAAAGTACCAAAAAGATGCAAAAATGACGCGCCAACCCTTACTTTAAGTAACATATCGTATCCTTTTGAATGAATTCACTTAGAATGTCTCTAGGCTCAAAAGTTCAGCTAATCATGAGTTTGCAAGGTATAACAATAACTAGGAGATAACACCATGATCGTCGTCACAGGCAGCTTTATTGCCAAAGAAGGCCAATTCGAGACGGCGCTTGCGCTGAGTTTGACGCATGTGCATCGCTCACGCTTAGAAGACGGCTGTTTGATGTTTTCAGTGAACATCGATGCTGAAACCCCCCATCGGTTGGTGTTTGTAGAAGAATGGCGCGACATGTCGGCGCTGCGCGTGCACTTCAAAGTACCCGAATGCAAGACGTTTGCTGCGGAAGTGAACGAACTGGCGGAATATGTAGAGCCGCTCAACATTTTCGAGGCGCAACGGCTCGTGGTTTAAGCATTTGTTGCGAAGTTTTTTAATCCTGCTGAGCTTCAGCGCGTAGCCATTTGGCAAAATCTTGCGCGTCGGGGTTGATCGCAGCTCGCGTGCCCATCGTTAAATAATAGCCCCGGTGTGATGCTGCTGCGCCTTTGAAGGGCGCGACCAAGCGCTTGTCGTTCAACATATCGTCCAACAACGGAAAGCGCCCTATTGCCACGCCCTGCCCAGCCACGGCAGCGCTGATGGAGTCGGCATAGCTGGTAAAACGCAGGGTGTTTTTGGTGCGCACTTCGTGCAAACCCATGACTTTGAGCCACGGCTCCCACTCCACGGTGAGCGGCGTGCCGGCGGGGTAATTACCTGGGTTGTCCACCACCAGCAGCGTGTGGTTAACCAAATCTGCCGGCGTGAGCAGCGGGTTGGCCGAGCTTTTTAAAAGTGACGGGGAGCAAACGGGCAGCAGTGTTTCTTCAAACAAGGGTGCGCCTTCACCCGTTGTGGTGGGGCAAAAGCGGATGGCGAAATCAAGCTGGCTGTGGTCAAGGTCTAGCAAATCTAGCGTGGCAGAAATACGCACGTCCACCTGCGGGTGATTCGCCGTGAAGCGTACCAGTCGTGGAATCAACCACAGCGAGGCAAAGCCTGGCGTGCAAGTCACCGCAACCTGACGCACCTGCATGCTGGACTGCAAACTGGCGCGAATCGCCAAAGTCGCGTCGCGCAGGCGCTCCAAACTGTCCACCACCGCGCGGTGCAAGGTGCGGCCAGCATCTGTTAAAGCCAAGGCGCGGTGCTGGCGCTCAAACAAATCCGTGCCAATGTTGGTTTCCAACTGCTGAATTTGCCGGCTCACGGCTGATTGCGTCAAAAACAACTCGTTCGCCGCGATGGTGAAGCTGAGGGTGCGGGCAGCGGCTTCAAAGCTGCGCAAAAGCTCAAGTTTGGGCAAATCTTGGCGTGAAATGGCATTGGCAGCATTCAATTTGACATTCTCTGTACGCATGCGTGTGATTCCAAATGAACGTTTGATAAAGGCTAACCTCGCTAGTATATTCATTCCTACCGAGTATGTGAATCACTATTTAAAGGAAACACCATGAACACGAACTGCTCCGCAAAAAACATCAACGCCAACGTCAGCATGAACCTGCGCCACCAAGCCATGTTCAGTGTGCCCGATGCCTCCAAAGTGCGCATCGGTGTGGCCGAAGGCTCGGTCTGGATCACGCTGGACAACGACACCAAAGACTATGTGCTGGACGCATGCGGCGTCTTCACCACCACCCAGCCACGCCGCGCGTTGGTCTATGCATTGCAGCCATCTTGTATTACAGTGAGTGAGAAGCCATTGCAAACCAGCCAAGCAGCTTCAAACGATCGCAACAAAGGAGGCCAATATGCCATTACTTTCCACCCTGGAGCGGTTCATAGCCCGTGTTGAGCACAACAAACATGTTGAGGCCATTGAGGAATTTTATATGGCAGATGCGTCCATGCAAGAAAACAACAAGCCGCCGCGCGTCGGGCGCGATGTGCTGGTGGCGCATGAGCAACAAGCTTTAGCGCGGGTCGCGTCGGTACAGTCGTGGTGCGTGCGGCCTGTGTTTCAGCATGAGGAATATGTGGTGATTCGCTGGATTTTTGAATTTACAGGCAACGACGGCTCGGTACGCCGCATTGAAGAGCTGGCCTACCAGCGCTGGGAAGGCGAACACATTGCAGAAGAGCAGTTTTTTTATGACCCCAAGCAGTCTGTTGCAAAAACGAATTGAAATTAAAGCCTTTTTCACCTGTTTTGCGACAGCTTTACAACAGGTTTCTGATGGGTTTCTAGTATTATTCTCTGATTGAAACGACTTCGAGGATTTGCTATGAAACCATCGCTATTGCCATCTCTGTTGTTAATGGCCACCTGCCTTGCCGCCCTCACCTTGGCCGGCTGTGCCAGCAAAGGCAACGAATCTTTGCGTAAAGAGACCGAATTATCCATTGGTACCAAATTGACCGAAGGCAAAACCACCAAAAACGAGGTTAGAAAAATGCTGGGCTCGCCATTGAAAACATCCTTCACCGACGGTGGCCAGGAAATGTCTACCTATGAGTTTAACAATGTGACGTCTGACGCCATCAACTACGTCCCCGTGCTCAACTGGCTGGGCAGCAGCGCCAGCGGTACAAAAAAAGAGCTGGTGATTTTGTTTGACAAAGCCAATGTGGTGCAACGCTATTCCATGAGTGAGTCTGACGTCAAAGTCAAAACGGGTTTGTATAACAATTGATATTCGGCACCCGACTCGCCATCATCCAAGCGCCCATGGCGGGTGTGCAAGACCATCGCTTGGCGGTGGCGGTGAGCAATGCAGGCGGTTTGGGGTCATTGCCTGCGGCCATGCTGAGTTTGGATGTTTTGAAAGCGGAGTTAACACAGCTCAGCGCCAAAACCGACAAAACCTATAACGTCAATTTCTTCTGCCACACGCCGCCAGCGTTCAGCGAAGCGCGTGAAGCCACTTGGCGCACCGCCTTGAAACCCTATTACGACGAACTGGGCTTAGACGCGAAAAACAGCCCCGCTGGCCCCGGCAGAGCGCCCTTTACCCATGAAACTGCCGATGTGCTAGAAGCCTTCAAACCACCCGTGGTGAGCTTTCATTTTGGGCTACCAGCGGCAGATTTGATGGTGCGCGTCCGCAGCTGGGGCAGCAAAATCATCTCATCTGCCACCACCGTGGAAGAAGCTCTGTGGCTGGAATCGCAAGGTGTGGACGCGGTGATTGCCCAAGGCCTGGAAGCTGGCGGCCACCGTGGGCATTTTTTAAGCCATGATTTAACGAAACAAATGGGCACATTCGCCCTGCTGCCGCAAATCGTGCAGGCGGTGAAGATTCCCGTGATTGCAGCGGGCGGTATTGCGGATGCGGCGGGTGTGAAAGCGGCTTTGGCGTTGGGCGCCTCTGCCGTGCAAGTGGGCACGGCGTATTTGCTGTGCGATGAGGCAACGACCAGCCCGCTGCACCGTGCGGCTCTTAAAAGTGCGAATTCACAACACACCGCGCTGACCAATCTTTTTACGGGAAGACCCGCAAGAGGCATCGTCAACCGTTTGATGCGTGAATTAGGCGCTATTTCAGACAAATCACCAGAGTTTCCGCTGGCTACTGGCGCGATTGCCCCACTTAGAGCTGCGGCTGAGAAATCTGGCAGCACCGACTTCACGCCTTTGTGGTCAGGGCAAAACGCCAGCGGCTGCCGTGAAATCGGGGCTGCGGAGATGACCCGGTTTTTAATGGGCTGATGACCTTTATTGCCGTTCTTGCGCCAACTGCGCATGGATCGAACGCAAACGCTTGGCCAATTCAGCACAGAGGTTTTGCAATACCTTTTGCGTGATATCAGGGCGACTCGTACTAAGCGCTTCAAACTGTTCACGGCTCAAAACCTGCGAAGACATCACCTCGGTTGCAACGACCGTGGCAGCCCGCGGTGAGCCATCTAAAAAGCCCATTTCCCCCAAAATAGCGCCTGCACAAACGCTGGCAACTCTGATGGTTCCATCCGCAATCACCACATCGGCTCGACCCTGCGTAATAAGGTGCAGGTCACGCGACAGTTCACCCATTTTAAATATCGTTGCACCCGTTTCGTAGTGTCGGCTCTCAAAGCAGTCATTCATAAGGCGGTGTGCTTCACTATCCAAACCATCGAAAAACACACTGCTTTGTAAGGTGTTTTGAACCGACAGGTTGTTATTTTTATACATGGACGCAATCAATTGATTTTCACAATACGCCATCGCGCGATCCACATCGAGATATGAACCCTTGTCATCGACACGCGCACAATGCAGCACTTGCACGCCCTGCTTGTGGGCCATCTGCTCGAACCGTTCAAACATACGCAGCAACGTGGTATCTTGCGAAACGACGGCGCGCCAGTCAATCACCAACCACTGTGCATGGGGCAGCAAAGCATTCAGCTCGGCACGCAATGTACTCGCAACGCCGAAATATAGGGCACCCTGCAAACGCACACACTGGATTCGGGCACCGTGCTGGTCAAGCCATTGTGTGTCCTGCCACGAACGTTCGCAGTTGGAGCGCAGTGTTTGAGCTGTTCGAACATCTTTGATGGGGCTTTTGGCATTGCGTTTGGCAAACATAACCAAACCCAAAATCATACCCACCAACAAGGCTGCCACCATGTTGACAAAGACCCCCATCAAGGTGACCAAGGCCACGATCAACAGGTCTTCACGCTGCATCGCACTCATGGCCCGACGTGCACGGGGCATGGTAAGAAAACGCCAAATGCCCAGGCTGCTGCTGCGGTCATACATACAGCTGGCTTCAAAGATGAGCAAGCCGATCATGGCCGATTGCGGCACCCAAGCCATGAAACCCAAGGCATAAAACAGCAGCACCAAAACGGCAAACAAACGCAAAATCGCGCCATCGATTTCGCCTCCAGAACGCATAGCCGCCAAGGTGCTGGCCGGTGAACCACTCATGGGCACGGCACCCAAGCAGGCGCTGATGACTTGACCTGCTGAAATCCACAGGGTGTCTTTCATGCGGGGTTCGGGTTTGTCGTCAATCTGTGAAATGATTTCAGCGGCAACATTGGTGTTTATAAAGACAACGATGGCCAATAAAAATCCGGTGATCGCCACTTCCATGAGAATGGCTGTCAATGCTGGCGACGCAGCAGCAAACACCCGCTCATCAAACCAAGCCATAGGCAGCGCCCACTGCACCGTGGCAGACATGATGTTGGGCATGGGATTTCCCATCAAACTTAGCGCCAAAGCAATCGCGCTGGCGGCTGCCAAGGCCAAAATTCCGGCTGGCAAGTGCGGTTTGCGCAGTTTAACCACAAATGCCAGAGTAAAACAAGCTGTGGCGATCAGCAGTGAAGGAGCCCACAATGCAGGCTGGTGCTGCACCAGCGCTATGATTTGTTTGACTTGACTGATCACCAAAATCAAAGCAATCGCATTCAAAAAACCGGCAAATACGGGTGCCGGAATAAACCGCGTCAAACGCTGCAACCGCATACCGTAAAACAGGGGTTGAAACAAGGCTGCAAAGACGCAGACAGCTATCACCAGCGTCAGCCGCACTGCGGGTGAATCCTCCAAACCCCAACCAATCAGCTTGGGGGCAAAGCTATCAATGAAGCCCACCAACAGCGAGATTTCAAAAAATCGCGCTGAAAAACTCATAGGTCGCTTTGAAAAAGACCCTAGAAAATTGGTGACGGCAATACCGCAAAACAGCGCCAAAATCATGGGTCCAATCAAACTGGGGCCGATTTTGTAGCCAATCCACACAATGGCCCCCAAACCAATGGGAACGGCACTGCTGAGCGCATCAAGCGCCGAAAATAATTTTTTCAGCATAGTGGTCTATTAACTGCGCAATTTCAAAAGGATTTATCAATCATCTCGGCCTACGCAAGCAATGATTGCCATGTGAGCAGATGTGGCGAATTCTAAGCTGTAAAATTACGTTTTTATTGTGATTATTACCATTCAAAGGTCTCTCATGTCTTTATTCTCAGCCGTCGAAATGGCCCCTCGCGACCCGATTTTGGGTTTGAACGAACAATTCAACGCCGACACCAACCCCGCCAAAGTCAACTTGGGCGTGGGCGTGTACTTTGACGATGCCGGCAAACTGCCGTTGCTGAAATGCGTGCAATCCGCCGAAGCAGCCATGGCTGCAGCGCCAAAACCACGCGGTTATTTGCCGATTGACGGTATCCCCGCTTATGACGCTGGCGTCAAAGCGCTGGTTTTCGGTGCGGACTCTGAGCCCGTCAACTCTGGCCGCGTCGCCACCGTGCAAGCCATTGGCGGCACCGGCGGCTTGAAGATTGGTGCGGACTTTTTGAAGAAGCTGAACCCCAACGCCAAAGTGTTGATCAGCGACCCAAGCTGGGAGAACCACCAAGCCCTGTTCACCAATGCCGGCTTCAAGGTTGAAACCTACCGCTATTACGACGCCACCACCCGTGGTTTGAACGTGGACGGCATGCTGGCCGATTTGGCCGCCGCACCGGCCGGCACCATCGCCCTCTTGCACGCCTGCTGCCATAACCCAACGGGTTACGACATCACCGCCGCCCAGTGGGATCAGGTCGTCGCCATCTGCAAAACCAACAATCTCGTGCCTTTCCTGGACATGGCCTATCAGGGCTTTGGCTACGGCTTGAAGGAAGACGGTGCGGTGATCCAGAAGTTTGTCGACGCCGGTTTGACCTTCTTCGTCTCCACCTCTTTCAGCAAAAGCTTCAGCCTGTACGGTGAGCGCGTGGGCGCTTTGAGCGTTTTGTGCACCGACAAAGCCGAGGCCGACCGTGTCTTGAGCCAGCTCAAAATCGCCATCCGCACCAACTACAGCAACCCGCCCACACACGGCGGCACGGTGGTGGCAGCGGTGTTGAACAGCCCTGAACTGCGCAAACAGTGGGAAGATGAACTGTCCGAGATGCGCGTCCGCATCAAGGCCATGCGCGCTGCGTTTGTCGAGAAACTCAAAGCCGCCGGCGTCAAGCAGGACATGAGCTTCATCACCACGCAGATCGGCATGTTCAGCTACAGCGGCTTGAGCAAAGACCAGATGGTGCGCCTGCGCAACGAGTTCGGCGTCTACGGCACAGACACCGGCCGCATGTGCGTGGCAGCGCTGAACAGCAAGAACATCGACCACGTCTGCGCATCTATCGCCAAGGTGATGTGAACCCTGATGTGAGCCATGGCGTGAACAAAAATCCCGCCCTGCGCGGTGGCCTCCTCGCACTTTTGGCCGCCACACTCTTTGGTTTGAGCACGCCACTGGTGCAACACTTTGGCCAAGGTTTGGGGGCTTTTTCAACAGCGGCTCTGCTGTATGCAGGCGCTGCTTTTGTGGCGCTGTGGATGCGCCAACCTGTTGAATTAGAAGCAAAATTAAAGCGTGCGGACCTGCCCAGACTACTCGCCATGGCGGGTTTCGGTGCGGTCATCGGCCCTGTTGCACTGGCCTGGGGCTTGCAGCGCACCAGCGGCACCAGTGCGTCCTTGATGTTGACGTTGGAGGCTCTTTTCACCGTCGTCCTAGCATGGCGTTTGTATGGCGAAAGCATGGACAAACGCGTTGCCACCGCGATGCTGCTCCTGCTGGCAGGCGGTATGGCACTGGTGGCAGACCAGGGTTTGGCCGGAAATACACAATTGCTGGGTTTGCTTGCCGTACTGGCCGCCACGGCCGCATGGGGTTTGGACAACACCTTGTCACGCGGTGTCGCAGACCGTGACCCTGCGCAGGTTGTGATTGTCAAATCTGCTTTGGGCACATGCGCTTCAACCGTGCTGGCCGTGTTGTTTGGCGAGTCTGCGCCTCCTTTGACTTCGGCACTCGCACTCATCACCGTGGGTGCCATCGGTTATGGCCTGAGTTTGCGCTTTTACCTCTTGGCACAACGTGCTTTTGGTGCAGCACGCACAGGCTCGGTGTTTGCGTTTGCACCGTTTATGGGTGCGATGGGTGCATTTGCATTTGGTGACCGATCTATGGGTTGGATCATGTTGGTTGCGGGTGTCTTGATGCTGGCTGGCGTGGCTTTGCATCTGATGGAATCACACGGCCATCTGCATACGCATGAGGTTTTGGAGCATGAACACGCCCACAGCCACGACCCCAAACAAGCAGATGGGCATCATCTGCATTCGCACGAGGTATTGCCCACCGGCCCGCACAGCCACCCGCATAGCCATGAACCCCTGCAGCACACCCACCCACACGTGCCGGATGCGCATCACGCGCATACGCATTGATTATTTTTACCCTTAAATCGGCATATAGCCAGCACATTTATTGCTTTAGCAGCTATTAAATAAATAGCATGTTTAATGTAAAATGATGTGTTAAATTTGCAGATTTACTAACATACCATTTACCTGTAAAGTAGTCGTTTTGCAGTTGTCCATAAAGGGAGAAACCAACATGAACTACATCGACGGATTCGTAGCCGCAGTCCCCACCGCCAACCGCGAAGCCTACCGCGCCAAGGCCGAAAAAATGGCTGTCCTGTTTAAAAAGCATGGCGCTTTGAATGTCATCGAAAACTGGGGCAATGATGTGCCAGAAGGCAAATTAACCTCGTTCACCATGGCAGTGAAGCGGGAAGAAAGCGAATCTATCGTCTTCTCATGGATCACCTGGCCTTCAAAAACTATCCGCGATGAAGCTTGGAAAGTTGTGATGCAAGAGCCCGAGATGAATGACACCAGCGCGCCTAATCTTTTTGACGGTAAACGCATGATTTATGGTGGGTTTGAGACGATTGTTGAGGCGTAAATTTTGAGGGGTATTAACATGATTGCAAAAAACACAATTTGCCTTTGGTACAACGGTGATGCCGAAGCAGCGGCGCGTTTTTACGCGGAAACGTTCCCCAACAGCTCGGTGGGAAATGTTACGCGTGCCCCCGGCGACTATCCTGCCGGTAAGCAAGGTGCAGTGTTGACCGTGGAATTCGTGGTGTGCGGCATACCCTGTTTAGGGCTCAATGGCGGGCCTGGCGTGCCGCACTCAGACGCGTTTTCGTTTCAAATCTCTACCGAAGATCAAGCCGAAACCGACCGTTTGTGGAACGCGATTGTGGGCAACGGTGGTTCTGAGAGCGTCTGCGGCTGGTGCAAAGACCGCTGGGGTTTGTCATGGCAAATCACTCCGCTTGTCTTGATGGAAGCCATCACACATGCCGACCCAGCGGTCGCCCAACGCGCCTTTACCGCGATGATGAACATGGTCAAAATCGACGTGGCTGCGATTAAAGCTGCGGTACGTGGGTAACGTTATCGAAATGCAGCATTTTTCAGGGGTTTATTTGCAACACACCATCACCACCCTTCCCGCCCTGCGCGAGCTGTACGCGCCCGTCAACCCACGCTCTGCGCTCAAAGAGCTGCCGCAGCTGGACGTGCATGCCATGCGGTTCATCAGTTTGTCGCCCTTCGTCGTGCTGTCGAGTTACGG
>JANPIC010000092.1:0-2217 GCA_031424795.1 Polaromonas sp.
CAGTGAGAAAGCCGCCATGATCAAATTGGCCGGTAAAAAAGCCAAACCCACCTGCATGGGCGTGTAGTTCAGCACCAGCTGCATGTACAGCGCCGAGATGAAAAACCACGCAAACATGGCCGCCGCCCACAGAACGGCCACCACGTTGGCAACCGACACATTGCGTGAGCGGAACAAACCCAACGGCATCAGCGGATGCTCTACCCGCGCCTGCAGCGTTAAAAACACAGCCAGCAACACCGCCGCAGCGCCCAACATGAGCAGCGTTTGCCGCGATAACCACCCCACTTCGTTGCCATTCACAATCGCATACACCGCCAGCATCAGCGCAGTCGTGATCGTCACGGCCCCCGCCACATCCAGCTTTTCACCCGCTGCATGGCCTTGTGAATCGGGCAGCAAGCGCAGGCAAAGCATATAAACTGCGATACCAATCGGTAAATTGACCAAAAAGATCCAATGCCAGCTCAAGCTACTGGTCAGCAAACCGCCCAGCAGCACGCCCACACTGCCGCCGCCCGCGCAGACAAAGCCGTAAACGCCCATGGCTTTGGCACGTTCGGCGGGCTCGGTGAACAGGTTCATGATGAGCGACAGCGCCACCGCCGACACCACCGCGCCGCCCAAACCCTGCACCGCACGCGCACCAATCAGCAACCACTGCGAATTTGCCAACCCGCAGGCCAATGAAGCCACGGTAAACAACACAATGCCCAGTAAAAACAGCTTCCGGTGCCCAAACAAATCCCCCAGCCGCCCACCCAACAGCAAAAACCCGCCAAAGGTCAACATATAAGCATTCACCACCCAGACGAGCGAGGTTTCGGTAAATTTCAGGTCGTTTTTGATGGAAGGCAGCGCCACGTTGACAATGGTGGTGTCCAGCACAATCATCAGCACGCCCAGGCACAGCACCATGAGGGCTAGCCAGCGCTGGCGGTTGGTGTTATGTGTCGTCATAAGTAATTAGTTTAGGTTCCTATATTTTTCGTTTAGCTGTAAAGTAGCAAAATATAAGCACTTTTACCACTGGGAGCAACCACCATGAACTACATCGACGCCTACGTAGCCGCCGTACCCACGGCCAACAAAGAAGCCTACCGCACGCTTGCGGAACAAATGGCCATTGTTTTCAAAAAGCACGGCGCATTGAATGTCGTTGAAAACTGGGGCGAGGATGTGCCAGAAGGCAAATTAACCTCGTTCACCATGGCGGTGAAGCGCGAAGAGCACGAATCCGTCGTTTTCTCATGGATCACTTGGCCATCAAAAACTGTACGTGACGAAGCTTGGAAAGTCGTCATGCAAGACCCCCTCATGCAGGCAGGCGGTCACGCAAGCCTCTTTGACGGCAAACGCATGATTTTTGGCGGGTTTGAGACGATTGTGCAGGCTTAAAACCTCTACTGGCAAAGCATGACCAACGACATCTGGCTCAACCTGCCTGTCAAAGACTTGGCAAAATCCATCCATTTTTTCACCCAGATCGGCTTCGCGCACAACCCCGGTCCCGGCAACACGGCAAATTCCGCTAGCTTCTTAGTGGGCGACAAAAAAGTCGTGTTGATGCTGTTCGCGCAAGACATGTTTGCCGGCTTCACCCGCCACGCGTTGGCTGACACGGCTCAAGGCTCTGAAGTGCTGTTTTCACTAGGTGCGGTCACCCGGGAAGAAGTGGACAACTACGCCCGCAACGCCAAAGCAGCCGGAGGCACCGTGTTTGCCGAGCCGGGCGAATCCAATGGTTTCATGTACGGCTGCGGTTTTTGCGACCCCGACGGCCACCGCTGGAATGCGCTGTTTATGGATATGAGCAAGCTGCCCAAGTGATTTACTTTATCAACTCATAGCCAGCCTCTGCAGGACAAACAACCGAGATAAAAACCAGTGGTACTGATCCGGCGTTGTAAACACCGTGAACCTGCCCCTTATGCGCGATTGCAATATCACCGGTATTGATAGTATGTGTGCTGCTACTCGTATCCACCCGGTATTGTCCTGAGCCGGATAAGATCGTCCATGTATCTTGTCCGTTTGGATGTACATGAACTGCAATTTTTTGACCCGGCTTGACGTGCCACGCGACCACTGTCGCATCTTCTGACTGGGTAACGACAGAGCGTATAGGCTCATCTTCAGCAGGCAACATGTGGTCGGCAGAGTGAAAAATGCGTTTTGTCATCATAGTTTTACCTTACTGGGATTCATCCCTACAAA
>JANPIC010000093.1:0-10901 GCA_031424795.1 Polaromonas sp.
CTCGGTGCGCAAGCCCGGCGACAAGTTTGGCACGCGGCGTGAGATCAAAAACCTGAACAGCTTCAAGTTCATGCAGCAGGCGATCGACTACGAGGTGCGCTGGCAGATCGAGCAGATCGAAGACGGCCACACCATCGAGCAAGCCACGGTATTGTTCAACCCCGACATCGGCGAAACCCGCGCCATGCGCACCAAGGAAGACGCCGCCGATTACCGCTACTTCCCCGACCCGGACCTGCCGCCGCTGGTGATTGCCGACGAGTGGGTGGCGCGTGTGCGTTCCGAAATGACCGAGTTGCCGCGTGTGATGGCGACTCGCTTCATGACTGACTACGGATTGTCAGAATATGACGCTACGCAGTTGACGCAGAGCAAGGCGGTGGCGGCTTACTTTGAAGAAGCAGCAAAAGCCAGCGGGCAGGCTAAACTGGCGTGCAACTGGGTCACGGGCGAAGTGGCGCGCAAACTCAATGCTGATGATCTAGAAATTTCGTCCGCTTCCGTAACCTCAAAGGTATTGGGCGCAATCATTTGGCGTATCGCAGATGGAACTATTTCCAATAGTGGCGGAAAAAAGGTATTTGAGTTACTTTGGTTGGCTTCATCGTTAGGAGACGGTGCGCTTCTCGAGGAGGAGTATGTAGATCGCGCTATTGATGATCATGGTCTGCGCCAAATGAGCGACACCGGCGAGCTGGAAGCCATCATAGACACGGTTTTGGCATCCAACACCAAATCCGTCGAAGAATACAAAGCCGGCAATGCCAAAGCCTTCAACGCGCTGGTCGGCCAAGCCATGAAAGCCACCAAAGGAAAAGGCAACCCGGCGCAGGTGAACGAGTTGTTGAAGAAAAAGCTGGGTTAAATCAGCAGACCTCCGTCATTCCCGCGCAGGCGGGAATCCATCCCTGCGTCACCGTGGATTCCCGCCTGCGCGGGAATGACAATTCGCTATATTATTTATAGCTGCATAGGTAATAAATACGCCGGCTAGAGGCATAAAACGGCCTCTAAAAGCCGGTTTTGACGCATTTACACCCCGTAGCGGTCCCGGTAGGCCTTGATCGCCGCCTCATGCACCTGCTGCGCGGGGTCGGCCGTCGTGGCTAGGTAGTCCAGCAAATCCTTCAAGCTGGCAATCGTGCAGACCTGCATGCCCAGCTCATTTCGCACATATTGCACGGCACTGTAAGGCACATCCACGGTTTCACCAGCGGCGTTCTTTTCAGTCGCTTTTTCTTGTCTGTCCAAGGCAATCGCCACTGCCGCAGGCGTCGCGCCGGCGGCTTTGATGAGGGCGATGGACTCGCGGGTGGCGGTGCCGGCGGACATCACGTCGTCGACGATCAGAACGCGGCCTTGCAGCTTGGCGCCCACCAGCGTGCCGCCTTCGCCGTGGTCTTTGGCTTCCTTGCGGTTGTAGGCAAAGGGCACGTTGCGGCCTTGGCGAGCCAGTTCCACGGCCACGGCGGCGCCCAACGGGATGCCTTTGTACGCGGGGCCAAAAATCATGTCGAACTCGATGCCGCTGGCGATCAGGCTTTTGGCGTAAAACTCGGCCAATTTGCCCAGTTTGGCACCGTCGTCAAACAAGCCGGCGTTGAAAAAATAAGGGCTCAGGCGGCCGGCTTTGGTTTTAAACTCACCAAATCCCAAAACGCCGCATTCCAGGGCGAATTTGACGAAATCCTGAGCCAAGTTGTCTAAATTGTTGTCGTTATGATTCATACATACCCGTAGTTAGTCACTTTTAATAGTCATTTTTATGTCCAAAAAACTCTTCAAACTCACCAGTCTCAACCTCAACGGCATCCGCTCGGCCAGCAGCAAGGGCTTGGCCGCCTGGATTGAAAAGACACAGCCTGATTGTATTTGCGTCCAAGAGGTCAAAGCGCAGTATGAGGACGTGAAAGACAAGTTTGAAGAAATCGCCGGGATGAAGGGCTATTTTCACTTTGCCGAGAAAAAAGGCTATTCCGGCGTGGGCGTGTACACCAAAGAGACGCCAACCGAGGTGATCGTCGGCATTGGCAACACCCCAGCGTTTGACGAATTCAACGCCGAAGGCCGCTACGTGGAGCTGCGTTTTGACACGCCGTCGCGCAAATTCTCCATCATCAGCTGCTACTACCCCAGTGGTTCGTCGGGTGAAGAGCGGCAGCAGGCCAAATTTCGGTTCTTGGCGCTGATCTACCCGCATTTGATGCAGCTGAAAACCGAGCGCGAGTTTATTTTATGCGGCGACATCAACATCGCGCACCAAGAGGCCGATCTGAAAAACTACAAAGGCAACAAGAAAAACAGCGGCTTTTTGCCAGAAGAACGTGCCTGGATGACGCAGTTGCTGCATGAAGGAGATGACGGTAATGGCGGCGGCCTGAAAGACGTTTACCGCATGTTGCAGCCCGACACGACCGAGACTTGCTACACCTGGTGGAGCAACCGTGGTCAAGCCTATGCCAACAACGTGGGTTGGCGCTTGGACTACCACTTGGCTACGCCAAAAGTAGCAGCTTTGGCCAAACATGAAGAAATCTATAAAGTCGAACGCTTCTCCGACCATGCGCCTATGACGATCAGTTACGATTTTTCTGGTTTTTGAGGTGATTTGACTACATGCCTAGCAAGGCTTTGGTGGCATGATAGAAGGATAGTTATTAAAATTCTCTTGGCTTAATCGTATTGGAGCACCTCGTATGAAAAAATCATTCAAACTCATTTTTGGTGGCGTTGCCGTCGCAGCGCTGGCAGCTTGCAGCGGCAGTATTGACGACTCTTTCTTTCAGGCAGATGCCATCACCCCAGCCGTAGGCAATGTTTGTATCGATGGCGCACTCATTTCACCGAACGGTAACGAAGCCAAAGAAACCGTGTCCCGTTTGCGCCAGTTTTACCAAAGCACCTCTACTTCAGAGGCAACCGTTCATGCAGCGGTCGGTTTTGATGCAACTTGCACGGCTTACAAAGACAAGCCAGCGGCCAACACCATCATCACCATCGAGTATTACAAAAGCACCATCATTCCTGCTACAAAAATCTAACAAGATTTGGTGCTGAACTAGGTTGAGGTATGCCTTTATGATGGCGGCATGACTACCAGCCTTCCCGTTTCTACCGATTCAATCTCGCCCACGGCTGCCACACCCGCCAAACGCAGCTGGGCGCAAACCCTCAAAGTTTATTTAGAGCCACCCACGTTGCGCATGTTGTTGCTGGGTTTTGCGGCGGGGCTGCCGCTGTTGCTGGTTTTAGGCACGCTCAGCTTTCGCCTGCGCGAAGCGGGCATTGACCGCACCACCATTGGATTTTTAAGCTGGGTGGGTTTGGCTTACGGCTTCAAATGGGTCTGGTCGCCCCTGGTGGACAGAATGCCGATTCCGCTGGTAACAAAGTGGCTAGGCCGCAGACGTAGCTGGCTGTTGTTGTCGCAAATCGTCATCATCGCGGGCTTGGTGGGCATGGCGGTGACGAATCCGCAAAACGATTTACAAAGCATGGTGTGGTTTGCCGTGGCGGTGGCGTTTGGCTCAGCCACGCAAGACATTGCATTAGACGCCTACCGCATCGAATCCGCCGATGTTGACCGCCAAGCTGCCATGGCCAGCGCCTACATGACGGGTTACCGCATTGCGATGATTTGGGCGGGAGCGGGCGTGTTTTGGGTGGCAGCTTTTGCCGAGGTGGCTCCGGTAACTGCTGTTGCGGGTGCTGTGGGGGAGGCTGCAAAAGTGGTTTACCAACACAGCGCATGGCAAACCGCCTATTTGGTCATGGCAGCGTCCATGCTTTTAGGCGTCATCACCGTGTTTTGGTCGCCCAAACCGGCTGAACGGGCTTACCAACCCGCTAAAAATGCGGCTGATTGGCTCAAAGGCGCGCTGGTTGAGCCGTTTGCCGACTTCATTCGCCGCTACAAATGGCATGCCGCACTGATTTTGGCGTTGATTGCCACGTACCGTATCAGCGACGTGGTCATGGGCATCATGGCGAACCCGTTTTATGTGGATATGGGCTACACCAAGCTGGAAGTGGCGAACGTCACCAAGGTCTTTGGCGTCATCATGACGCTGGTCGGTGCGTTCATTGGCGGCGTGTTGTCTATGCGCTTTGGGGTGATGCGGATTTTGATGCTGGGCGCGGTGTTGAGCGCGGTCAGCAACCTGTTGTTCGCCTGGCTGGGCGGCCAAGGGCATGATGTGACGGCGCTGGTGTGGGTGATTTCGGCGGACAATTTGTCCAGTGGCATTGCTTCCGCAGCGTTCATCGCCTATTTGTCCAGCCTGACCAATATCAACTATTCGGCTACCCAATACGCGCTCTTCAGTTCGATGATGCTGCTGTTGCCCAAGTTTTTGGCGGGTTATTCGGGCAAATACGTCGATGCGTTCGGCTACATTGACTTTTTCACCGCCACGGCGTTGCTGGGGATGCCGGTGTTGCTGCTGGTTTGGCTGGCAGGTCGTATCAAAACCCCAGAAAGCTCGCGGGACTTGTCCCCAACCTCTGAAAACGGCATCCATAGTGTAAATGCGTGATTTTAAGCGTCAAATGTGCCTTTAGCCGGCGTATTTATTGCTTTTATAGCTATAAAAATAATAGCAAAATTGAGTTTGCACAGATGTTTACATAACTTTACTGCAGCGACATAGCCCGTATCTAGCTCTGGGTGCATGATTTAGCGTTATAGGTATCATGGCAATAACGAGAACCCTGAAGAAGACTGAGTTCAAAACGACTATGCAACAACAGCTTTTGATGATTGAAGACGACGCCCGCTTGGCCAGCATGGTCAGTGAGTACCTGCGCCAAGGCGGTTTTGAAGTCGCGCATGCACTGGATGGCGTCAGTGGTTTGGCGGCCATGCAGCAAACACCGCCTGCACTTGTGGTGCTCGATTTGATGCTGCCCGACATGGACGGCCTAGAGATTTGTCGCCGCATCCGCGCCCTGGGCGGTGCATTGGCGCGCACCCCGATTTTGATGCTGACGGCCAAGGGCGACCCGATGGATCGCGTGATTGGTCTAGAAGTCGGCGCAGACGATTATTTGGCGAAACCCTTCGAACCACGCGAGCTTTTGGCGCGAAATCGGGCGATTTTGCGCCGCAGCGCTGAAGTCACAACATCATCGGCAGAGCATGATGAGACGCAGCCGATTTTGCGCTTTGGCAGCCTAGATATTGACCGCGATGCTCGTATTGTGAGTTTGGCCGGCAAAGAGGTAGATTTGACCTCTTACCAGTTTGATTTGCTGCTTGCGGTGGCTGAACGGGCGGGCCGTGTGTTGACGCGGGATCAAATCATGGAGGCGGTGCGCGGCCGTGAGCTGGAAGCGTTCGACCGCTCCATCGACGTGCACATGGGCCGCATACGCGCGGCGATTGAGGTGGATGCGAAGGACCCGAAGCGGATTTTGACGGTGCGGGGTGTGGGTTACGTATTTGCCAAACAACAGGATTAAATGCGCAATCAAATCCCCCCTAGCCCCCCTTTTTCAAAGTGGGGAATAAGATGAACAACTCAGCGACGCCCTTTTTCAACCGCCTTTACGTCCGCATTTGGCTGGCGGTGGTGCTGTCCGTCGCGGTGTTGATCTTTTTGGTCGGCTGGGCGTGGCGTGAGAGCGCGGAGCGCAAGCTGGCAGACTACAGCGCTTCGCCGGTGGTGCGTGAGGTGGTGGTGCGCAACGCGGCGGGCGAAGTCGTCGGCACAGCCACTGCCGCGCCGCGCGTGCCGGGCATGGGGACGGAGTTTTCACTCACTTTGACCCAACCCTTGGCCTCGGGCGATGTGGTGAACCTGCAAATGCCGCGACCCCGCCGCATGAACCCGCAAACGGGTGAGTTGGAGCAGATTCCCCCGCAAGAATTGCGCGAAAGACTGGGTCGTGCGGGTCGCATGAATCGTCTAGAACACGCAGACAGACCCAGCAGACCCGACCAACGCTTCGACATGGGTGGCCCGCCTGGCGGTCCTGGGGATAAAAGCTGGTTCAAGCCACCGTTTGGCTTTGTGTGGATGCTGGGTTTGGTCGGCCTTGCCGTCGCGCTGGGCACCTACCCGCTGATTCGCCGTTTGACCAAGCGTTTGAACGTCCTGCAACACGGCGTGGAGCAATGGGGGCAGGGCGATTTGTCCACCCGCGTCAAAGTCAGCGGCAATGACGAAGTGGCGTTTTTAGCCGAGCGGTTCAACACAGCTGCCAGCCGCATTGAGGCTTTGGTCGGGTCGCACAAATCGCTGCTCGCCAATGCATCGCACGAGCTGCGCTCACCCTTAACCCGCATCAAAATGGGGCTGGAGCTGATGACCCCCACGGTTGGCACTGACGTGTCCGCCCTGCCCCCCGAGGGGGCTAATTTCCCTAGAGGCGGCTCGTCGGGAAATTCAGCTGCATCGCCAATTTTTGATAAGCATAAAGCTGAAATCAACCGCAATATCAACGAGTTAGACCAGTTGATCGCCGAAATTTTGCTCGCCAGCCGCTTAGATTCGTCACAGGCCGATGTGGGGACGTTTGAAAGCGTCGATTTGACCGGCTTGGCGGCGGAAGAGTGCGCCAAATCGGGCGCGGAGCTGCAGGTTTTGTCCGAATCCGCCATTGCGGTGCAGGGTGTGCCCAAGCTGCTGCGCCGTTTGATGCGCAACTTGCTGGAAAACGCGAACCGTTATGCGATCAAAAACACAGCGGTTTCAAGCGCTGAATCGGTGGTGCTCACTTTAGCCGTTGAAGGCGTAGGCGACAGCAAAACGGCTGTTCTGCGCGTGACCGACCACGGCCCCGGCGTGCCAGCCGAGCTGCGCGAGCGCATTTTTGAGCCGTTTTACCGCGCCCCTGGTGCGAGCGAGCGTGACGGTGGCGTCGGTTTGGGGCTGGCCTTGGTCAAATCCATCGCCCAGCGCCACGGCGGCAGTGTGCGTTGCGAGGCGGCTGCGTCAGGGCAGGGTGCTTGTTTTGTGGTAACTTTGCCCATTTAAGCGGTTTAAATCCCCCTCAATCCCCCTTTTTCAAAGTGGGAAGACTAGCTCGACGATCACTTCTTATGACTTGTTCCCCACTTTGAAAAAGGGGGGTTAGGGGGGATTTATCTGGGATTTATGGATAATCAAGTTTTAGATTGAATAAAACTATGGGCAATAGACTCTCACAAATCGCCACCCGCACAGGCGACGCTGGCACCACGGGGCTGGGCGACAACACCCGCGTTTCCAAGCACCACTTGCGTGTGCACGCCATGGGCGATGTGGATGAGTTGAACTCGCACATCGGCGTGCTACTCTGTGAAACCCTGCCTGACGGCGTGCGCGATGTGTTGGTTGAAATCCAACACCAGCTCTGCAATTTAGGGGGTGAATTGTCCATCCCAGGCTTTGAACTGCTTAAAAAAGAAGCAATCGTCGATTTAGACGAAGCCTTGGACACCTACAACGCAACTTTGCCCAAATTAGCCGAATTCATCTTGCCCGCTGGCAACCGCGCCGCCTCGCAAGCGCACGTGTGCCGCACCGTGGCGCGGCGGGCGGAGCGGGCGGTGGTGGCGCTGGGCGAGTCTGAAACCATCAACGACTCACCCCGCCAGTATCTGAACCGCTTGAGTGATTTGATGTTTGTGCTCTCGCGCGTGTTGAACCGGATGGATGGTGGCGATGACGTTTATTGGAAAAGCGAGCGCCTGGCGCGCCAAAACGTTGAGCCTGAAGATGTTCTGGACGCATCATCAGACGCATAGGTAGACGCAAAACTAGACAATCAGACTTAGGTTTTTATGTCATTGAAGTCAATATTTGCTATATTAATAATAGCTGTTAAAGCAATAAATACGCCGGCTATAGCGGGAAATGACCCTAAAAATGCGGCATTTTGTAAAAACATGGCCAGCCACCTGCCTGGCGTGTCGCAAAACCTGTGTTTACAAGCCAATTTGGTCGACACAGGCGCACGCTCCGTCAAAGGTGTGCCGCTGCTGAAGCGAGACGTGATCACGCTGGGCGACGACCCCGCCAGCCCGGCCAAGCTCAAGGTCATGGTGGTCGGCGGCATCCATGGGGACGAGCTGTCGTCCAGCGCGTTGGCGTTGAATTGGATCAAACTTGCCACGCAAGCGCCAAACAACGCCATTTCCAACTCGCCAGCCAGCTTTGTCGGCGGCATCCATTGGCGCTTTATCCCCATGCTCAACCCCGATGGGTTGACGGCACAGCCCGCCAAACGGGTGAACGCCCATGGCGTGGACCTGAACCGCAACTTCCCCACCCCCAACTGGGCGCGCGATGCCAAAGTCTATTGGGAACAAAAAACCAAAAAAGACCCCCGCCGCTGGCCAGGCAAAGAGCCGCTGTCAGAGCCAGAATCGAAGTTTTTGCACGATGAGATGGCCAGCTTCAAGCCCAATTTGATCGTCAGCATCCACGCGCCCTACGGCGTGCTTGATTTTGATGGTCCGACGGTACCGCCGTCAAAACTAGGGCGTTTGTACCTCGACCAAGTCGGCATCTTCCCCGGCTCCCTCGGCAACTACGGCGGTGTGCACAAAGGCATGCCCGTGGTCACCATCGAGCTGCCCAACGCCCAGCGCACCCCGCTAGACAGTGAAACTCGGCAAATGTGGCTGGATTTGTTGCGGTGGATGGGGGAGCGGCTCACACCTGAGGAGAACCCGAAAACGGTGCCTGTGAAGATTAAATTGGCGAAATAGAGCCAGATGCAGTTCAGGACATACAAGTTTGCTCTTGGCGTCTATTTTGCATTTTGGATACAAAAGCATTCAAAAACATCGAAAAATTGACAGACTGACAAAAATCTTCCAGGCTCAATTACCCCAGATTTTTATTCAACAGTTTAATTGACGAGAGCTAATGCAGGGCTGTCCTGTAGCTTTTCTTAACAAAACTCGATAGTACGTTGAATATGATCTACAGAAGAAAATTCATGGGGACGCGATGCCTGCCTCTTGCCATACTTTTGGTCTTTACATTGTTGGTTGGAAGTGCCTTTGCACAAGTGCAGCGCAGCTTCATCAATCTGGGGTTCGAGGATCCACTGTCCGCGTACGCCACTCGCTGCATCGCGCAATGGAATGAATCGGCTGTCCCCGGTTGGACAACCAATCATCCGAGTCAGGCGCCTGGCTTCAACACCTGTACTCCCATACTGGGGACACTGCCGGGCCCACTGATTGAGCTCTGGCATTTGGGTGGGGTGGGCTTCGCAGGTGGGCCTGTGACCTCCCGCGCAGGCGACACGCATGCGGAGCTGAACGCGGAGGCCTTGTCGCGCCTGTACCAGAACGTGTGTCTGGTCGCTGGCGAAACAGTAGCGTGGCGATTGAGCCACCGCGGCCGTAACTCTTTCGGCCCCCCTGTGGCCACGGCGTACGACGTCATGCGGCTTCAGGTCGACGCCAGTGCCGTCGCCACCTTTAGTTCCAGTCCGATGTCGACGTTTGCCCCACCTGTGATTGGCGTTTTTGGAGGCTCGGCAAGCGGCACCGCTGGCCCCAATGGCTGGACCGATTACGCCGGCAGTTTTGTCTACACCGGGCCCAGCGGGGTGCGCCAGATCGGCTTTGAGTCCCTCAGCTCGCAGGATGGTGGTACCCAAGGCAACTTTCTGGACGAAATCCAGATCACCTTGAAGCCTTACCTAGAATTCAATTCGCCGAGCAGCAGTGGCTTAGAGTCACTTGCAAGCCCCGCTGCTTATGGTCTCAATGTGTTGGGAATCGTCCCCACAAGTTTTACAGTTCCAGTCACCGTCACTGGTGGCACTGCGGCCTTGGGTACCGATTTCACCACACCAAGCGGGGGTGCGACTTTCAATGTCACCATACCTGCCGGGAATTACACATCAGCAACGTTAATCCCTTTAGGCATCACCATCATCAACGATACGTTTGCAGAAACAAACGAAATGATCACATTTTCAATAGCGTCCAGTACCGCTGGGTCGTCCTATGTCACAGCATCCACAACCCTCTGCGGCAGCGCAGCGAAGTTGACGACAACCTACACCATCCTTGACGATGACAGACCCACCATCAGCATCAATAAAACCCGAATGGGTGGCACAGGAACGGTGAATTTTGGTTTTTCAGGCACAAACGGCGTGCCGACCACGGTAACCAATATCCCGACTACGGCTGACAATACCAGTACCACCGTGCCGGCTTTGACCAATATCCCTCTGACGACCGATGGCGTTGCCGTCACCATCATAGAAACCCAGCCCAGCGCCCCGTGGCGTTTGACCGCGGCCAGCTGTATTGATGCCAACGCCGGCAATGCGCAGCTGGGCAATACCAATCCGGCGACCAATGTGGCGACTTTTTCGGGCAACGCGGTCACCATACCCGCTGCAAACGTACTGCACACCTCGCAATTCAACTGCAATCTGACCAACACCCGCTTTGCCGATATCACGCTTGCCAAAATATGGGTGGAAGCGGCGCCCAACAACGCTGTCACCGTGGCCGCCACGGGGCTGACCAGCCTGTTGTCAGTCGCCAACACTGCCAATGAGACCGACACCGGCGCGGTTCAAACCGTAGGTGTAGGCAGTGTGTTGACACTGTCAGAGCTGTTCACCACGGGCTCCGCGACCAACTATGCCTCCACATTGGACTGTACGGGTACATCCGGGTTGGCTGGCAGCACGCTGACGGTGGGCAATGCCGACACCGCCATTGTTTGCACCTATACCAACCGCAGCATTCTTATCGCCCTGACGATTACAAAAACCGATTCTAAATCGGTTACCACTTCGGGCGGGACGAACAATTACATCGTTACTGTCTCCAATGCAGGACCCGCATCAGCAAATGGCACAGTGCTGACCGACGTGGTGGGCTCTGGGTTAACTTGTCCTGCCGCAAACCCGGTGACTTGTACCGTCATAGCATCTGG
>JANPIC010000094.1:0-18706 GCA_031424795.1 Polaromonas sp.
GAACGATGGCCTTCGCGACATTTACTTCTCGGTGCACCACGTCTACTGCCGTAGATGCCGCAGCGTAGCTCATAGACGCTTCAGTACTTGCCGCGGGAACTTGGCTGTCGGCCAATAGCGGAGGATGAGTTTCCAACAAAGGCGGGGTCGAGGTACCTGTAAGCGCGGGCAAACCGAGACTCTCCCACACGAGGGTCTTGCGCCCCGCGCGAATCTCTTCCGCCTCCTTCTCTACTTGTGCGAGCGCCAGAATCTCCAGGGTACGTGCCTCGATCTGAGCCTTGCCCTCTCGCTTAACCTGCCATGGCCGCAACAGTCCGGCAATACCTCTATCGACAAGACTGTCCCAGAGCTTGATAAGCAACCCTTCACCCGGCAATTGAACTGCCATAGCCGCTCCTCCCCGAATTGTAGAAACTGACCGGGAATTGTAGAAGCGCCCCAGAACCCAAAACGGGCGCTGAGGAGCTAGGAGACTGGGGCCTTGGCCGGAAGCGAACCACCGACACGCGGATTTTCAATCCGCTGCTCTACCAACTGAGCTACCGGGCCTGAGCCTTTGATTATAGCAGTCTTAGAGGCGTTTAATTGCCGCCGCGCTTGCTACGTGTGAGATCAACGCCAAGTTGTTTCAATTTTCTGTACAAATGGGTGCGCTCTAGGCCGGTTTTTTCGGCAATTCGGGTCATGGAGCCACCTTCTTTGGCTAAGTGGAATTCAAAATAAGCTTTTTCGAATTCATCTCTGGCATCGCGCAAGGGTTTGTCTAGGTTGAAGGACTGGTTGGCCACAGGACCGGTATCAACTGCACGCGCCAGCATTTGTCCGCCGGTCATGGCGTTTTCTAAGGTCAGCTCACCAACGTGCTGACGAACAGCGATGCTGGCCACTTTGCTGGTTTCGCGGGCCAAACCGCTTTCAACCGCTTTGAGCAGCTTTTGCAGTGTGATGGGTTTTTCTAGAAAAGCTTGTGCACCGATTTTGGTGGCTTCAACGGCAGTTTCAACCGTGGCATGTCCACTCATCATGATGACGGGCATATTGAGTTGGCCTGCGCCCACCCATTCTTTAAGCAGAGTGACACCATCGGTGTCGGGCATCCAAATATCCAGCAGCACCAAATCAGGCTTGCCACGGTTACGTGCTAAACGCGCTTGGCTTGCGTTTTCAGCGAGTTCAACGGTATGGCCTTCATCGTTGAGAATTTCCCAAAGCAAATCACGAATTCCGAGTTCGTCATCGACCACCAATATATTTGCCATGTTGATTTTTTTATTGTGCTTGTTGCGATAAATTAGATTAACTCAGCCCGCATTTATATCAGACATTGAGTCTACCGCGAATGATAACGAAACTTGAGCTCCTTGTGCGACACCATCTGTAACACGATTTGAAATATCAATGCGGGCATTATGTTCATCTGCTATCTTTTTTACGACTGCCAAGCCCAGCCCCGTACCGTGACTTTTGCTGGTGACATAGGGTTCAAATGCACGTTTTAAGATGTATTCGGGGAAGCCTGAGCCACTGTCAGTCACCACAAGTCGCACGCGCCGCGTTTCTGGGTTCCATTGCGTGGTGATGGTGACTTGTTTGCTTGGTGATAAATCTGTAGCATCTACAGCATTTTGTAACAAATTATGAATGACCTGGCGCAACTGCTGAGCATCACCCATGATGCGGGGGCATTGCGGATCTAGTATGGGAGTTATCGTCGCAGCGCCATGTTTGGCTTTTCCTGATTGCCCATCGTCCGCGCCGTATAGCTGCAAAATGTCAGCCGCTAATGCGTTGAGGTCAACGAGCTTCAGCTCTGCAGCTGGCAATCGTGCGTAGTCTCTGAACTCATTCACCAAACGCTTCATCGCATCAACTTGGTCAACAATGGTTTTGACGGATTTGGTAACAACGGCTTGCTCTGGTTCTTCTAATTTGCCAGTGAGCTTTTTTTCTAAACGCTGCGCTGAAAGTTGTATCGGGGTAAGCGGGTTTTTGATTTCATGCGCCAAACGCCTAGCCACATCGCCCCACGCTTGCGCACGCTGCGAGGAAACGATCTCAGAAATATCATCAAAAACCAATAAACGAAGCGATTCATTGACAATGCTGCCATTGAGACTATCTCCTGGTAATTCTGCGCCACGAGCAATAAGATTGATGATGTGCTGTGTGGCATAGGGCGACGATATTGCAGTCGCGCTGTGTTCACCAATGTCGTTAGCGGCTTGCAGATTGAGCACATAAGATTGCTGCCAATGGTCAAGATTATGCAATTTACGTTCGCTCAGGTACGCGTCAAATTGCGCTTGAACACCTGCCGAAAATGCCTCTAAGCCAACAATACTTGAGAGCAGTTTTCCCTCAAATTCTTTCAAAGTTACACGCAAAATCCGAGCTGCACTTGGGTTAAACGATTTAATAACGCCTTTGGCATCCAACACAATAACGCCAGAGGTTAAGTTATCCAAAATAACCTGCAAATTTTCACGTGCGGTGCTGACTTGCGCCATACTGCTGTCCACTGCCGCACGCGCATCAAAGAGCTGCTGTGTCATATCAGCAAACGAACGTGTCAAACCTCCTAATTCGTCTTTACTTTTTAAGATGGGTTTGGGTGTCAAATCGCCTGCGGCAACTTGTCGCACGCCGTCGGCTAACAAGAGCAATGGCGCGGCAAGCTGTGCGCCCAAAAATACGGCCAACAAAACAGCTGTGAATACTGCCAAAAATAGGCTCAAGGTCAGCGTGGCGATGTACATGCGTTTCAAGCCGCCACGCGCTAAGGCTCTGTTTTGATACTCACGGTTTGCCTCGGTCACAGCCAGTGCATTGGCGACCAGCGTGGGGGAAAGTCGCTGTGTCACTTGCAGATACCGTGGCTCAGATGAAATACCTAAACCGCCAGCTTGCACGGCAGCGAGTACTCTGATTTTAACGGCCGAAGGTGTTGCTGCAGCACCAGCTGTGGCCTCATCAAGCCCATCCAAGCTGACTATTTGACGTTGTAGCTTTGCCGTGCGCAATTGCTGCTGCGTGGGTCGATCAGGATTTAATTGGTAGCGAGAGGCCCCCGCACTACCTATGAGCTGCCCGGTAGACGTCCACAAAAAAGCATCTTCCACGGACAACTGTTCGCGAATGCGCTCTAACTCTAGCGAAGCTGCCACATCCGACATCTCTGAAAGCCGTCTTGCGGCCACAACGGTGTTGTTACTGAGCTCTGTAGACAGCACATCAATCGTGACGCGGCCTAAACTCAAACCAGCATCTAATGCGGCCTCTACTTTGACATCAAACCAGCTTTCAATGGAACGTGCGACGAATTGGTATGAGACAACGTAGATCAAAACCCCAGGCGCAAAGCCCACCAAAGCGAATATCAATGCCAACTTGACCAACAGTTGGCTGCCGAATTTACCTTGCCGCAAGCGAACAACCAAGCGAATGGCCAACCCAATGATCAGCAGCAGCAGAAACGACGCAACAACCGTGTTAACGATCAGGAGTTGACCATATGTGTCTTCGTATTGCGCGCGGTTATTGGTAGATATGGTTAGCAGAAACAACAGCGCTAAGCCCATGAGCACCATGGCGACTGCACCTATGCCAAGTAGCCAACGGAGTTGACGCGACTTTGACAAGCTTGGATCCAAGCCCAAAAGCATCAACAATTTCTTCACTTGCTGACCTCAGAAGCAAACCGGATACTTTTTGAAGTCGATATATTCCAATCGTTTTGCCCAATCAAACCAATTTGAAAGGGGCGAGGAAGCTGCGAAATATCTAACTTGAAGCTCAACTCAACGGTGTGAAGCACATCTGGATCTAGCTCTGTCAACTCAACAATTCGCCAACGGCTGATGCGTTGCACTTTTGAGAGGGCTTCTGCCAAAGTGTCGAAATATTGCGGCAGACCACCGCCAAGGCCACTGCCGTTACCCCCCGAACTGTTGGAGACATTCAAACGCCAGCGGCGTGTTAATGGCTGGTAGGCAAGACGAATTTGACGCGTTGCAACAGCTAATTTTTTGTCATACCAATACCAACGGTCTCGCCTAACTTCAGCCTCCGCAACAAAAAACAACGGAATGCCTTTGAGTAAAACGTCTTCAATCGGCGCAGGCAAATCAAATACCAGTTGTGCGTTTAAAAAAATAGCGCCATCGCTGCGTTCAACTTGAAGGGTGCTGATGCTGGCAGGTGTAGCTCCATCTGAATTCGCAGCATAAACCACATGCGTCGCAGATATGACAAACAGCACAAACGCAACAAAACAGCGCAACAACATCTTTGCGAACTTAGGTTGATTGCTTTTCAAAAAGCGCGTAGAAAAATCCGTCATGGTTAGTCAGTTCATTACTGCGTTCATTGTGAGCGACGACGCCATTTTTTGCACTGTTTTTTGGGATTAAATGCCCAGGCGAGCTAAGAAGCTTTGCATTTTTGTTGTTTGAAGTGAACAATGCAACTTGGTCTTGCCCTTCTGCCTTAAAAACAGAACACGTGCAATAGAGCAATCTGCCACCAGGTTTAACCAGCTTCCAAAGCGTAGCTAATAAATGCCTTTGAATTTCGGCGAGCTGAGCAATATCGGTTTCACGACGCAACCAACGAATATCCGGATGGCGACGAACAATCCCCGATGCGGTACATGGGGCATCCAACAATATGGCGTCAAATGGAGTGTCATTTTGAGCATCAAACCACGTATCTGGCTTGGCGGCATCAGCCACAATGACTTTTGCGCTTAAACCGACACGCTTCAAATTTTGTTGAATCAACTCACAACGCGCAGCATCTATGTCCAACGCAACGACCTCACAATTGGCAATTTCAAGCAAATGTGCCGTTTTACCGCCAGGCGCGGCGCAAGCGTCTAAAACGCGCGATTTGGCGTTTAAATTCATGCCATTCAACAGCAACGGCGCAGCAAGCTGAGCAGCGGCATCTTGGACGGAAACCGTGCCGTCGGAAAAACCTAAAATGTCATGAACTGGAATGGGTTTGTTTAAACTTACACCAAATTCTCCAACCTGTTTCATGTCATTGGTTGCTACTTTATTTATAGCATTAAAGTCACCCAAATAGCTGGCTACGGTCGATTTTTTGGTATTAACCCGCAAAGACAGGGGCGCATGCGTATTGTTTGATCGCAATATCTCTTGCCAAGCATTTGGATGGTCAATTTTGAGCCGCTTTATCCACCATTGCGGATGATTCCATTGGCCAACCGGATGTGCAAGTGCTTTTTGAGTTAATGCTTCTTTTTCACGCAAAAACCGCCGCAAACAGGCGTTGATAAAGCTGCTTGAGGCATTGGTATTTGGGTTGCGCTTGGCAGCTTCAACCGCCTGATCAACCAAGGTAAATGCTTCGTAGTGCAAAGATTCGCTTTCGCCGCACAAAATTGCTAATGCAACGCATAACAAAGCATCAGCGTCTTGAGGTGGTGCGCGTTTAGCCAAATAGCTTTTGATGATTTCAGCAATGCCAAGCCAGCGCCACACATGGAAGCTGAGCGCTTGCACACCTGGCCGCAAACTAGCATCCACCTGCTTTAAAGCACTTGTACCCGACTCTCCTGAGCGCACAGCTTGCAAAACATGAGCCGCACTTTGCAGTTGTCGCCACAAAGGAATTTGAGTGGATGCGTTTTTGACTATTTCAGATGATGCTTGCAAAGTCATATCGTTTTGTCATCACTATGAATGACCGGTTTAAAGGCAAATACTGCTGCCAGCAAGGATGCTGGGAACTGTTTAATGGCTAGGTTGTATTGAGAAACTGCGTCATCACTGGCATCTTTAGTTAAAGCTACAGCCCGCATTCGCACCATCCGGTTATATGCGCCGATAACCCAGCAAATGCAAATAGTAAAAAACCCTACCCAAAGCGTTGTTTTAAGCATTGTTTAATCCGTCATGGCAATCAACATTAAGAAACAATAAAAACGCCCCAAAATCGTTAAACGATCGTGGGGCGTTTTGCTTCACACCTGAGGTTTATATCTTAAAGATATTACTCAGTAGCGACGTTTTCGGTAGTGCCAACTTCAGCTCCTGCTTCTTCGCTCGCACCATTTGCCAGTCCATCGCGTTCTTCTGCCTCGGCCTGTGCAATTGCTTGACGCTCAACATCGTCCATTTGCTCTTTCGCTTTACGTGCTTGGTGATATGCCAAACCAGTACCCGCGGGAATCAAACGACCAACAATCACGTTTTCTTTCAAGCCACGCAATGGATCGCGCTTGCCCATGATGGCGGCTTCAGTCAACACACGAGTCGTCTCTTGGAACGAAGCCGCACTGATGAAGCTATCTGTCGACAGTGACGCTTTGGTAATACCCAGCAACAAGTTAGAGAACGTAGCTGGCAACTTGCCTTCTGCACGCAAAGCATCGTTGGTATTCAACATTGCCGCACGTTCAACTTGTTCGCCATTGATGTAACTTGAATCGCCTGCGTTTTCAACAACCACTCGACGCAACATTTGACGAACGATCACTTCAATGTGCTTGTCATTGATTTTCACGCCTTGCAAGCGGTAAACGTCTTGCACTTCGTCAACAATGTAACGAGCCAGCTCTTCGCTGCCTAACAAGCGCAAAATATCTTGTGGATCAGCAGGGCCGTCCACAATGCTTTCGCCTTTGTTAACCACCTGACCTTCGTGCACCAAAATGTTTTTCTCTTTCGGCACGAGGTCTTCCCAAACTTTGCCGTCTGGATCCGTGATTTGCATACGAATTTTGCCTTTGGTTTCCTTACCAAACGACACAGTGCCTGTCATTTCTGCCAAAGTACCCTTGTCTTTTGGTGTGCGTGCTTCGAATAACTCGGCAACACGTGGCAAGCCACCCGTAATATCGCGGGTTTTTTGACCTTCGATTGGGATACGAGCCAACACTTCGCCAGGACCTACGTCTTGACCATCACGCACTTGAATCAAAGCGCCTACCGGGAAACCAATCGTCACTGAATGGTCTGTACCAGGAATCTTCACTTCGTTGCCAGTAGCGTCAATCAGCTTGACTTGAGGGCGAACGACTTTAGCTGCGCCACGACGTTTCGGATCAATGACCACCATGGTGGACAAACCGGTTACCTCGTCGACTTGCTTAGCAACAGTCAAACCTTCTTCAACGTTTTCAAACTTAGATTGGCCCGCAAACTCAGTAATGATTGGACGTGTCAATGGATCCCAGTTTGCCAAAATGGCGCCAGATTTGATTTTGTCATCGGCCTTAACTGCCAATGTTGCGCCGTAAGGTACTTTATGACGCTCACGTTCACGACCATGTTCGTCATGAATAACGATTTCACCTGAGCGAGAAATGACAACCAAGTCTTTCTTGCTATTGGTGACATAGCGCATCGTGGCATTGAAGCCAATGACACCATTAGATTTTGCTTCAACACTTGATGCAATCGCGGCACGAGAAGCCGCACCACCGATGTGGAAAGTACGCATGGTCAACTGAGTACCCGGTTCGCCAATGGACTGTGCAGCTATCACACCGACAGCTTCGCCACCGTTGATCAAGCCACCACGGCCCAAATCGCGGCCATAGCAAGTTGCACAAATACCAAAACGCGTTTCGCAAGTCAGCGCAGTACGCACTTTAATTTCATCAACGCCAGCAGTTTCCAACTCGTCGATCAAATCTTCATCCAGCATGGTGCCAGCTGTTGCTAACACAGCACGATTTTCCGGATGAAGAATGTCGTCAGCAGCTGTACGGCCCAAAATACGGTCGCGCAATGACTCAATCACTTCACCGCCCTCAACAATAGCGCGCATCAACGAACCATCATGCGTACCGCAGTCTTGCTCTGTAACGACCAAGTCTTGGGTGACGTCAACCAAACGACGTGTCAAGTAGCCAGAGTTAGCCGTTTTCAAAGCCGTGTCTGCAAGACCTTTTCGAGCACCATGGGTAGAAATAAAGTATTGGAGCACGTTCAAACCTTCACGGAAGTTAGCCGTGATAGGTGTCTCAATGATCGAGCCGTCTGGCTTAGCCATCAAACCACGCATACCTGCGAGCTGACGAATCTGAGCCGCAGAACCACGCGCACTTGAGTCGGCCATCATGTAAATCGAATTGAACGACTCTTGATTGACTTCTTTACCGTGACGGTCAATGGTTTTCTCTACCGCCAATTGAGCCATCATCACTTTAGAAATTTCGTCACCCGCTTTGCCCCAGATATCGACCACCTTGTTGTAACGCTCGCCAGCTGTCACCAGACCGGAAGTGTATTGGTTGCCAATTTCTTTAACTTCAGTTTCGCAGCGTTTGATGATTTCGTACTTCTCTTTTGGAACAAGCATGTCATCTACGCAGATTGAAATACCTGCTTTGGTAGCTAAACGGAAACCGTTTTGCAGCAACTTGTCTGCAAAAACAACGGTTTCTTTCAAACCGCATTTACGGAAGGAAACATTGATAAGTTTCGAAATTTCTTTCTTTTTCAACGCTTTGTTGATATTCGCAAAAGGCAAGCCCTTTGGCAATATTTCGCTGAGTAATGCGCGGCCAGCTGTGGTTTCCCACAATTTCGTGGACGGCACAAACTCGCCAGTTTCTTTGTCTTTTGTGTATTCAGTCAAACGCACGTTGATGCGTGCAGTTAACTCAACCACGCCAGCATCAAACGCACGCTGGACTTCCGTGGTATTAGCGAACAACATGCCTTCGCCTTTACCGTTGGTACGGTCACGCGTGGTGTAGTACAAACCAAGCACAACGTCTTGCGAGGGAACAATAGATGGCTCGCCACTTGCAGGGAACAAAATGTTGTTCGAAGCAAGCATCAAGGTGCGCGCTTCCATTTGCGCCTCTACAGACAATGGCACGTGAACCGCCATTTGGTCACCGTCAAAGTCAGCATTGAATGCTGAACAAACCAACGGATGCAATTGAATAGCTTTACCTTCAATCAAAATAGGTTCAAATGCTTGAATACCCAAGCGATGCAATGTTGGCGCACGGTTTAGCATCACCGGGTGCTCTTTAATGACCTCTTCCAAGATGTCCCAAACAACTGGCGTGCCTGATTCAACTTCTTTCTTCGCAGCCTTGATAGTTGTCGCAATACCACGAGCTTCTAGTTGAGCAAAAATAAAAGGCTTAAACAGTTCAAGCGCCATCAATTTCGGCAAGCCACACTGATGCAGCTTGAGTGTTGGGCCAACCGTAATCACCGAACGACCTGAGTAGTCAACACGTTTACCCAACAAGTTTTGACGAAAACGACCTGACTTACCTTTGATCATGTCAGCCAAAGATTTGAGCGCTCGCTTGTTAGCACCTGTCATCGCTTTACCACGGCGGCCGTTGTCCAACAATGAGTCAACTGCCTCTTGCAACATCCGCTTTTCATTGCGAGCAATGATTTCAGGCGCTTTGAGCTCCAGCAAGCGACGCAAACGGCTATTGCGGTTAATCACGCGACGATACAAGTCGTTCAAATCAGACGTTGCGAAACGACCGCCATCCAGTGGCACCAAAGGACGCAAATCCGGTGGCAACACAGGCAACACATCCATCACCATCCACTCGGGCTTGATGCCAGACTTCTTGAAAGCCTCCATCAATTTGAGGCGTTTGGCGTTTTTCTTGATTTTGACTTCAGACCCTGTCAAGTCGCCACGCAACTTCTCAATGATCATGTCGATGTCGAGATCACTCAACAGATCTTTGATGCCTTCAGCGCCCATTTTTGCGATGAACTCATCGCCATGCTCTTTGCGCTGCGCGTCATGATCGTCTTCAGACATGATGCTGTATTTTTTCAACGGCGTCATGCCTGGGTCAGTCACAACGTATGCTTCAAAGTACAAGACGCGCTCGATATCCCGCAAAGTCATGTCCAAAACCATACCCAAGCGAGATGGCAATGACTTCAAAAACCAAATATGTGCACAAGGCGCAGACAGGTCAATATGACCCATACGCTCACGACGCACCTTGGTTTGTGTGACCTCAACGCCGCACTTCTCACAAATAACACCACGATGCTTGAGGCGCTTGTATTTGCCGCATAAGCATTCGTAATCTTTGATAGGGCCAAAAATTTTAGCGCAAAACAAACCATCGCGCTCAGGCTTGAAGGTACGATAGTTAATCGTTTCAGGTTTTTTTACTTCACCGAACGACCACGACCGAATTTTTTCGGGCGATGCCATGCCAATTTTGATGGCATGGAAATTTTCATCTGGCGTGAACTGCTTAAACAGATCGAGTAATGATTTCATGTGTGAGTCCTTATTCTTGTCCGTGATTTATTCGAAACTAATATGCTTCTTAAACGCGCTCGTTTTAACCGCGCTCTAATTCCATGTCGATACCAAGAGAACGAATCTCTTTGACCAACACGTTGAACGACTCAGGCATACCAGCCTCGATAGAGTGCTCACCCTTGACGATGCTTTCGTACACGCGTGTACGACCTTGCACGTCATCCGATTTCACTGTCAGCATTTCTTGCAACACATAAGATGCGCCATAAGCTTCCAGCGCCCAGACCTCCATCTCACCGAAACGCTGTCCACCAAATTGCGCTTTACCGCCCAATGGTTGTTGTGTCACCAAGCTGTAAGGTCCCGTTGAGCGTGCATGCATCTTGTCATCCACCAAATGGTGTAATTTCAAGAAGTGCATATATCCCACGGTAGTCGTACGCTCAAAAGCATCGCCAGTGCGGCCGTCATACAGCTGCGCTTGCGTACGAGTCGCAGTCAGACCTTTAATTTTGGCAATATCGTCAGGATAAGCCAACTTCAACATAGAGCGGATTTCATCTTCAGATGCGCCATCAAACACTGGCGTAGCAAAGGTAGCACCATTTGAAAGATTAGCAGCCATTTCATTGACTTGCTGATCGCTCAACTTGCTAAAGTCTTCTTGACGACCTGACGTGTTGTAAAGCGTTTCAAAGAATTGACGCATTTCTGCAACTTTGGTTTCAGCTTGCAGCATGTCACCAATACGTTGTCCAATGCCTTTAGCCGCCCAGCCCAAGTGCACCTCTAAAACCTGACCAACGTTCATACGCGAAGGAACACCCAGCGGATTCAAGACGATGTCGCATGGTGTGCCATCAGCCATGAAAGGCATGTCTTCAACTGGCAAGATTTTTGATACGACACCTTTGTTACCGTGACGACCAGCCATCTTGTCACCCGGCTGCAAGCGGCGTTTCACCGCCAAGTAAACCTTGACCATTTTCAAAACACCAGCTGGCAACTCGTCACCTTGGGTCAGCTTTTTACGCTTTTCTTCAAAAGCCAAGTCAAAGCTGTGACGCGTTTGTTCCGTTGAGTTTTTGATGCTTTCTAATTGTGTCGCAACTTCGTCATCTGCTGGACGAATATCAAACCAATGGAATTTTTCAACAGAGTCCAAATACGCTTTGTCGATTTTTGTACCTTTGGCCAACTTTTGCGGTCCACCGTTAGCAACTTTGCCAATCAATAATTTTTCAATGCGGGAAAAAGAATCGGCCTCAACAATACGCAATTGATCGTTCAAATCAAGACGGAAACGCTTCAATTCATCATCAATAATTTGTTGTGCACGCTTGTCGCGAACAATACCTTCGCGGGTGAAAACTTGAACATCGATAACCGTACCGCGCGAACCTTGGCTTACGCGCAGTGATGTATCTTTCACATCACTGGCTTTTTCACCGAAAATAGCACGCAACAACTTCTCCTCAGGAGTCAAAGTTGTCTCGCCTTTTGGCGTCACTTTACCGACCAAAGTATCGCCCGGTTCGACTTCTGCCCCCACGTAAATGATGCCAGAATCATCCATGCGATTGAGTTGTTGTTCAGACAAATTGGGAATGTCACGCGTAATCTCTTCAGCACCAAGCTTGGTATCACGAGCCATCACAACCAATTCTTCAATGTGAATTGACGTATAACGGTCTTCCGCTACAACGCGCTCGCTGATCAAAATCGAATCTTCGAAGTTATAACCATTCCATGGCATGAAACCAATCAGCATGTTTTGACCTAACGCCAACTCACCCAAATCTGTGGAAGCGCCATCCGCAATCACATCGCCCTTCGTCAACTTGTCGCCTTTTTTAACGATAGGACGTTGGTGAATGTTTGTATTTTGGTTAGATCGCTGATACTTGATTAAATTATAAATATCAACACCGACTTCACCAGCTTGCGCTTCAGCATCGTTCACGCGCACCACGATACGGGTTGCGTCAACATAGTCAACAACACCGCCACGCGTAGCTGTAACCACAGTACCCGAGTCAACTGCAGAAACCCGCTCGATGCCTGTACCAACAAATGCTTTTTCTGGACGCAATACAGGAACCGCTTGACGCTGCATATTCGCACCCATCAAAGCACGGTTTGCATCGTCATGCTCCAAGAATGGCACCAAAGACGCGGCAACAGATACGATCTGACCTGGCGAAACGTCCATGTATTGGACACGATCTGCGCCAACGAAAATCGATTCGCCAGTTTCACGGGCAGAGACCAACTCATCAGTCAATACGCCATTTTTATCCAAGCCTGCATTGGCCTGGGCAATCACATATTTACCTTCTTCAATCGCTGATAGGTAATCAATTTGCATGGTGGCTTTGCCATCAATCACGCGACGATATGGCGTCTCAATGAAACCATATTCGTTCAGACGCGCATACAAAGCAAGCGAGTTGATCAAACCAATGTTTGGGCCTTCAGGTGTTTCGATAGGACAAACACGACCGTAATGGGTAACATGCACGTCGCGAACCTCAAAGCCCGCGCGTTCACGCGTCAAACCACCAGGGCCAAGCGCTGAAATACGGCGCTTGTGCGTGATCTCAGACAATGGATTCGTTTGATCCATGAACTGTGACAACTGTGATGCACCAAAAAACTCTTTCAATGCGGCAGAAATAGGCTTGCTGTTGATCAAATCATGCGGCATCAATGGCTCTTGCTCGGCTTGACCCAAACGTTCTTTCACAGCTTTTTCAATACGCGCCAAACCTGTGCGGTATTGGTTTTCAGCCAACTCGCCCACGCAACGAACACGACGATTACCCAAGTGGTCAATATCATCGACTTCGCCGCGGCCATTGCGCAAATCAACCAAAATTTTGACAACGGACAAAATGTCTTCATTGGTCATGACCATGGGCCCTGTAGATTCAGCGCGACCCATTTTGGCGTTGAACTTCATGCGACCTACACGCGACAAATCGTAGGTGTCAGGGTTATAGAACAAGCGCTGGAACAATGCCTGCACAGCGTCTTCTGTTGGTGGCTCACCAGGGCGCATCATGCGATAAATAGCTACACGGGCTGCAAACTCATCAACGGTTTCATCGGTACGTAAAGTTTGCGAAATGTATGAGCCTTGATCCAACTCGTTGGTGTAAATACATGGCAACTCTTCGATGCCCGCAGTACGCAACTTTTTCAACAAAGTTTCAGTCAACTCATCATTAGCCTTCGCAATGATTTCACCAGTCTCAGCATCAACAATGGACTTTGCGACCACACGGCCTAACAAATAATCTTCTGGGACGCTGATGTGCGTTGTACCGGATTGCTCAAGTTCACGTGTATGACGAACCGTCACGCGTTTGTCTTTTGCAACGATGACTTTGCCAGATTTATCAGTAATATCAAATCGTGCTACTTCACCACGGATACGCTCTGCCACAAACTCCATTTGCGCGCCACTGTCCATCAAACGGAACTGATCATTCACGAAGAAGTTGGCCAAGATAGACTCTGGATTCAAGCCAATGGCTTTGAGCAAAATGGTCACTGGCATTTTGCGGCGACGATCCACACGGAAGTACAAAATGTCTTTTGGATCAAACTCAAAATCTAACCATGAGCCGCGATAAGGAATGATACGAGCCGAGAACAACAGCTTACCCGAGCTGTGCGTCTTACCTTTATCGTGCTCAAAAAACACGCCAGGTGAACGGTGCAACTGAGACACAATCACGCGCTCTGTACCGTTGATCACAAAGGAGCCTTTTTCTGTCATCAAAGGCACTTCGCCCATGTAGACTTCTTGCTCTTTAACTTCTTTGACAACTTTTGAATGCGTTGTAGAAGATTCACGATCATAAATAATCAACTGAACTCTAGCGCGCACAGCTGAACCGTATGTCAAACCACGGGTTTGGCACTCACGCACGTCAAAACCAGGTTTGGCGAGGTTGTAATCCAAGAACTTCATTTCGACGAAGCCATTGTGCGAAACAATTGGGAACGCGCCTGTGAAGGCAGCTTGCAAACCTTCGTTGGTACGTTTTTGCGGCAAGATACCTGCTTGCAAAAATGCTGTGTACGCATCTTTTTGCATTTGAAGCAAGTATGGAATCTCTAAAACGCTTTCGCGGTTTCCAAAGTTTTTACGAATACGTTTGCGTTCTGTATATGAATAACTTGACGTTAAATTACTTGTCGTATTTGGCATGTGCTCTCCGGGCTTAAGACGGTTTGTCCTGGACATACGCAACTGATCGGTCGCATGACATAACTAAAAAGATATGTACACACAACGGGCTTGGTGGTTGGCCGCTACCAACCATTGGCGGACGGTTGCGCATTGCACGCAACCCGAACCAAGGCATCTTCTGCAGTCGGGGTCAGAAGACACTGAAAAACAGACTATTTAGCTTGTTTTTCAGTGTGCTCTCAAATACTATTTAAGCAGGAAAGGCTGGAGACCCTTTTCAGGAACTCCAGCCTTCATGCAAAGCAAAGCTTATTTCAGCTCGGCCTTAGCACCAGCTTCTTCAAGCTTCTTCTTGGCTGCGTCAGCGTCTGCTTTAGAAACGCCTTCTTTAACCGCTTTAGGAGCGCCGTCCACCAAGTCTTTAGCTTCTTTCAAGCCAAGACCAGTGATTTCGCGAACTGCTTTAATCACAGACACTTTGTTCGCGCCAGCTTCGAGAAGCATGACGTTGAACTCAGTTTGCTCTTCAGCGACAGCAGCTGCGCCGCCACCGCCAGCAGCTGGAGCAGACATAGCTGCAGCGCTTACGCCAAATTTCTCTTCGATAGCTTTCACCAAGTCGTTGAGTTCCATGACCGTCATACTGTCGAGACTGGTCAAAAATGCGTCTTTATCAAATGCCATTTTCATTTCCTTTTATCAGGGTGATTGTTCACTCTGTGAACAGCCCCAAAATTTATATTGGTTACAAATATCGTCAACGCTTAATCTTACGATTAAGCTGCGACTGCGTCGCCTTTTGTCCCAGCTACTGCGGCCAGCACACGTGCTGTACGAGAGATTGGGGATTGCAACAAGCCCACCAATTGCGCCAACAACACTTCTTTCGAAGGAATGTTTGCCAATTGTTTAACGCCGTTCACGTCCAAAGCTTTGCCCGCAAACGCACCAGCGCGAATCACCAATTTATCATTGGTTTTCGCAAAGTCAGCAACCACTTTCGCGGCAGCTACTGCGTCAACAGAAAAGCCATAGATCAACGGACCAGTCATTTGGTCAGCCACAACATCAAAAGCACTGCCTGCAACAGCACGACGAGCCAAGGTGTTTTTCAACACGCTCAGGCTAACGCCATTGCTGCGCGCAGATGAGCGCAATTTAGTCATGTCAGCGACCGTAATGCCACGGTACTCCGCGATCACGAGCGTTTGAGCTTTTGCTGCGAGGCCGTTCACTTCATCAATGACGGCTTGTTTCTCACTGCGATTAAGACTCAAGATTAACTCCTTAATATGCATTTGGTTTTGCTGTTAATTCAGCGCAATCCATTTGCACGCCATAAAATCAGCGACCAACTGTTTCGGATAATTCCTATGCAGCGGGATCGCCATCTGCGTTGGTCATTCACTGAAAAGTAAATGTTTACGTGTTGTCGTCTTTTCAAACCCAAACACACCAACGGTCTTGGATGGCCCAGCAATTGCACAAGTCAACCACCAGCCCACCACATCAAGTTACTCGTCAAATTTCTTAGTAGATTTCTGCAGAGCAACTCAAATTTTCAAACCATTACAAAAATCATTCCCGCGCGATTAAGCAGCAGCAACAGTTTGTGAATCAACGCGCACACCAACACCCATGGTGGAAGATACGGCGATTTTCTTCAAATACACACCTTTGCTGGTAGCTGGTTTGGCTTTTTGCAAAGCATCCACCAACGCAGCCAGGTTGCCTTGCAACTTGTCATTGTCAAACGACCGACGACCAATGGTGGAATGAACGATGCCGCCTTTGTCAACACGGAACTGCACTTGACCAGCTTTGGCGTTTTTAACCGCTGTAGCAACATCCGGTGTAACCGTACCGACTTTAGGGTTAGGCATCAAACCACGTGGGCCGAGAATTTGACCCAAAGTACCCACCACACGCATCGCGTCTGGCGCAGCAATCACGATGTCAAACGGCATGTCGCCAGCTTTGACCATGGCCGCCAAATCGTCCATGCCAACAATGTCGGCACCAGCAGCTTTAGCCTCTTCAGCTTTAGCACCTTGAGCGAACACCGCAACGCGGACTGTTTTACCTGTGCCGTTAGGCAACACAACAGCGCCACGAACCACTTGGTCTGACTTCTTAGAATCCACGCCGAGTTGCACAGCAACGTCGATAGACTCGTCAAACTTCGCAGTAGCGAACTCTTTAACCAACACCAAAGCATCAGCCAAAGCGTACAGCTTGTTGCCGTCTACTTTGCCCACTTGGGTCTTTTGTTTCTTGGTGAGCTTGGTCATTTCACGCCCTCCGTGTTGACACCCATTGAGCGCGCAGTACCAGCGATGGTACGCACGGCTGCGTCTAAATCAGCAGCGGTCATGTCTTTCATTTTTGTTTTAGCAATTTCTTCGAGCTGTGCGCGTGTGATTTTGCCGACTTTGTCCGTATGCGGCCTAGCTGAACCCTTGTCCAACTTGATCGCCTTCTTGATCAAAACAGTCGCTGGCGGTGTTTTGATGATGAAAGTGAAGCTCTTGTCTGCAAATGCTGTGATAACCACAGGCAATGGCAAACCTGGCTCGACGCCTTGAGTCTGCGCGTTAAACGCCTTGCAGAACTCCATGATATTCAAACCACGTTGACCCAATGCTGGACCAATTGGTGGTGATGGATTGGCTTTACCTGCTGGAACTTGCAGCTTGATAAAGCCGACGATTTTTTTCGCCATTTTTATACTCCTTACGGGTGATAACGCCTAGATAAAACCAAGCTCCCCGGGGTTAACAACTCTTTTAAACCGCAAAACTCATTTGATAAGCTTTGACCGTTTTTTGCGCCGAGTTGAAAAAAGCGCAAAACCTTAAATTCAAACTTACGTTTTCTCGATTTGGCTAAATTCCAACTCGACAGGTGTAGAGCGACCAAAAATGGTCACGGCCACACGCACTTTGCTTTTTTCGTAGTTAACCTCTTCAACCGAGCCATTGAAGTCTGTGAATGGGCCGTCCTTAACGCGCACAAATTCACCCACCTCAAATTCAACCTTGTGACGCGGCTTTTCAGTACCGGTTTGCATTTGGTTAACAATTTTCTGAACTTCAGCTTCAGAAATTGGAGACGGACGGTTTTTACCGCCGCCGATGAAGCCAGTCACCTTGTTGGTGTGCTTGATCAAATGCCATGTGTCATCATCCATGACCATCTCGACAAACACATAGCCGGGGAAAAATTTACGCTCAGTCGTTTTCTTTTGACCGTTTTTGATTTCAACCACTTCCTCAGTAGGCACCAAAATACGACCAAATTTCGAAGGCGCCGCTGATTGCGCGATGCGCTCAATGATATTGCGTTCGACGGTTTTTTCCATCCCCGAATAAGCATGAACGACATACCAACGTAAGTCAGGATTGACCGCAACGGAAGTCTCAACAGGAGAAGCCGATGCCTCAACCGCTGGCGTCATATCAACCGCGTCATCAGGAACCATAGTTTCTTCAATCATTATTTTTTCCAGCCCAAAATCAAATCGAAGATCAGCCATTCAAGCGTTTTGTCGGTTGCCCACAAGAAAATCGCCATGATCAACACAAAGCCAAACACATAAGCCGTCATTTGGACAGCCTCTTTGCGGGCGGGCCAAGCTACTTTTTTGACTTCGCGCACAGAGTCGCGGCCAAAAGCAATCAACTGCTTGCCCGTTTCTGCGGTGAAAAATACAGCCCCAGCCGCCACCAAACAAGCCAACAATGCACCCCATTGCGCCAATTGACCTTGTTTTGCCAGCATGTAAAACGCAACAATCGCAGCCAGCACCAAGCCCGCAGCCAGTGCGAGCTTTATTTTTTCAGCGCCGGTTCCGACGGTTTCAACTTGTGGACTAGCCATGTTTGCTCTGCAATCTTTTCAATATTTAGCCTCAAAAAACGATGCAAACGCTTCACTTCCTGAGACGACTAAGCCCATTTGATCTAAATGGGCTTTCTTGGTTCACTTAATTTTCTCAACTCGCCACCCATTTCAGGTGGCAGGGGCAGTAAGAATCGAACTTACAACCTTCGGTTTTGGAGACCGACGCTCTGCCAATTGAGCTATACCCCTACAAATCTTTCGATTTCAGAATGGCAAATTAAGCAATAATCTTAGCCACGACACCCGCGCCGACGGTCTTGCCGCCTTCACGAATCGCGAAGCGCAAGCCTTCTTCCATCGCAATCGGGTTGATCAACTTGACGGTGATCGACACGTTGTCGCCTGGCATGACCATTT
>JANPIC010000095.1:0-8590 GCA_031424795.1 Polaromonas sp.
TCCCCAGCTTTTTAGCGGTCAGCGTGCCTTGCTCCGGCTGCACCATGCGCACAGCGATGTCCGCCTCGCGGCGCAGCAGGTTGCTGACGGTGTTGCTGGAGACCAATTCAATCTGGATCTCCGGCAGCGCCTCGCGCATGCACGACAAAATTGGCGGCAGCAAATAGTTCGCCACGGGCTGGCTGGCGGTGATGCGCACCGTGCCCTGCACCTGCGCCTGCGCGCTGGAGAGTCGCCGGCTCAGCTGCAGCGCGCCCGATTCCATGGCACGCGCCGACTCCGCCAAGCTCAGCGCCACCGCCGTGGGTTGCAGCCCGCGCCCCGTGCGCTCAAACAGCACCACGCCGAGCTGCGATTCCAACTCCGCCACATGCCGCCCCACCGTGGGCTGGCTGTTCTTGAGCACCTTGGCCGCGCCCAACAAACTGCCCGCATCCAGCGCGGCAAGGAAGGAGCGGATCAAATGCCAGTCGAATTGCGGTGTCATGGGCTGATTTTGGGTAAATTCACACGTTTTAAGATATTCAACTATGCATAGCTGGTGTACCGAGATAGCCAATTGTGTATTAACTGGGAAACTTTGACAATCCCAGCATCACTACTTCAAAACCACCCAAGATGAACATCCCGAACACCACCCACACTGTTCTAGGCGCAGGTCCCGTCGCCAAAGCCGCTGTCACCGCTCTGCTGGCTCGCGGCCTGCCGGTGCGTGTCGTGCATCGCTCGGGTACGTTTCCCAAACAAGCAGGCTTGGAAGTGCTTGCCGCCGACATCACCGATGTGACGCAACTCACCCAAGCCTTCACAGGCTCCGCCGTCGTCTACATGTGCGCCATGCCCGCCTACCACCGTTGGGCGCAGGAGTTTGACGCGATGATGACCAACGTGCTGCAAGCCTGCGCTGCCACGGGCAGCGCGATGGTGTTTGCCGACAACCTCTATATGTACCAGGAGTCGCCCAACACGCCCTTGCTAGAGACCACCCTGTTGCAACCCGCCACTCGCAAAGGCGTGGTTCGCGCCCGCATCGCCGAGCTGGTGCTGCAAGCGCACCGCGACGGCAAAGTCAAAACCGCCATCGCCCGCGCGTCTGACTTTTTTGGCCCTAGCGTGGACAACGCCATGCTGGGCAACCGTTTCTTTCCACAGCTGATCGCCGGTAAAACCGTGCAGTGGTTTGGCAACCCCGACATGCCGCACACCTTCACCTATGTGCCAGATTTTGGCAATGCCTTGGTGGAATTGGGGGTGGATGGCATGGGCTGGGGCGAGGTTTGGCATGTACCAAACAGCATCACGTGCACGGCGCGTGAAGCGGCTGCGCAAACCGCCGCGCTGCTGCACAAACCCTTCAAACTGACAAGCGCGGGCCGGGGGATGCTGCGTTTGGTTGGCTTCTTCATCCCGGCCGCCAAAGAAATGATAGAAATGCTGCCGCATTTTGAAACGCCGTATGCGGTGGACGACAGCAAGTGGCACAGCCGCATGCACACCCGCGCGACGCCCTGGGATGTGGCGCTGGCAGAAACGGTGTTTTCCTACCCATAAAGTCCTTGCCATAAAAAAGTATCTGGCATCGCAGACAATCAAGGCATGCCCCACCAAACAACGCATTTCACCAGCCGTGATTACCTCTCCGCCCTAGCCGTCGTCGTCATTTGGGGCTTGAATTTCATTTTCATGAAGTTCGCCCTGCACGACTTCACCCCCTTTCAAATGGGCGCAGCTCGCTATGTGTTTGCGGTTTTCCCACTGATTTTGTTCATCAAACGGCCAAATTTGGACGTGAAATGGTTGCTGTATTACGGCCTATTTCAGGGTGTGGGGCAGTTTGGCTTTCTGTTTGTGGGCTTGAAATTGGGCATGACGGCGGCGTTGGCTTCGGTGTTGATGCAGACTCAGGTTTTCTTCACCGCGCTGATCAGCTTTTTTCTATTGGGTGAAAAACCCAGCCGCAGCTTACAAATAGGCTTATTTTTAGCCGCCATGGGTTTAATTTGTTTTGCTATTAATTACATAGCGCCTCAGGCAACAAATACGTCGACTACCACCTTATCTGGCCTCATATTTTGCGTTTTAGGAGCTTCTATGTGGGCGACGTCGAATATTGTGGTTCGTAAAGCGCAACAATCGCTAAAAAAGGATGCCAGCTTCGATGCCGTGGCGTTTTTGGTCTGGAGCAGCATTGTTCCCATCTTGCCATTCATCGGTTTAACCCTGCTTTTCGATGCTGAGTCCACCCGCTGGCGCTGGCTGGCCGCACCTTGGAGCAGCTGGCTGTCCGTCGCGTTTCTGGGCTGGGTGGCGACCATCATCGCCTACGCCCTGTGGACTGGCCTACTCAAACGCCACCCTGCCAACCGCGTTGCACCCTTCAGCTTGGGCGTCCCCGTCGTCGGCATCACGGCAGGGATGGTGGTTTTGGGGGAGCAGATCACCAGCTGGCAATGGGGTGGGATTGCTTTGGTGGTGGCGGCGTTGTTGGTGGTGATATTTGGGCAGCAGGTTGCGGCTCGATTCACCTGAAGAGGCTAAATGACTGCAGCACGCTGGATGGTCCAGAAACCAGCTAGCAGCAGCAACGCCCATGAGCCGCCGCGCACCACAACCCGATCGTACCACTGGCTGCGGGCTAATGCCAGTTGCAGGCCGCACCACAGGACTATCCCGACCAGCTGGCCAGCCTCCACGCCAAGGTTAAAGCCTGCCAAGGCCCATGGCAGCAAAGACGCACTGACGTTGGCTTCGCGAATGGCGCTGGAAAATCCCAGGCCATGAATCAAGCCAAAGCCAAGGGCTATCGCGTCGCTACGCACCCAGCGCACCGGATAGAGGTTCAGCCAGGCAGAGATGCCAATGCTAACGGCAATGGCAGGCTCTACCCATGCAGGCGACCCGATCCAGCCCAAGGTGGCCAGCACCAACGTGATCGAATGCCCCAAGGTGAAGCCCGTTACAGTGCGCAGTAAAGCTGCTAATCCGGGGCGTGTGGCTAGATGATCAGAGGCGGCTTTGTAACGCCGCAGCAGCACGATGGGCAGTAGCAAAGATAACAAAAAAGCCAAATGATCATACCCAGTGGCAATATGGTGAATACCCACCGGAAAAAATTGCGCGAAAGCCGACAAACCACTTTGAGCTGTACCCTCGGCACGGTTGTTGCTATCCTCTCGGATGATGAGACTGTGCTTAATTTGCGGTGACAGCACCGCTGCAAGCGGCTGCCCCAGCAGCGTGCCTCCTATCAACAACCTGTGTGTCGAATCAAGTGTTTTCATTAACTGGTAGTCAACGCTGATGGCGCCCGTGTTTGGGCAACTGACCGAGGTACCAAGGCGAACATAGACACCATCCGATCTTTCTTCCAACGATTCAAAGACCCAGGTTAAATTCAAGCTGCGGCGGTTGCAATCAATACGCATACCATCGCTTACCCATGATTGCATGATAGGCAGGTTTTGGCGAATTTCACCCCAGACAAGGCTTCGATCGTTGTTCGTGTCTAGCGTGTCTATAGCGGCATCCAAGTCCCGCAGGGCGATAGAAAATTTAACATTCACGGGTTTTTCTGCAGATTTGTCGACCGATAGGGTGTCGCTGAAGGGGGCGCTTTCGATGAACTCCAAATAGGCATCGCTGGCTTTATGCGCCCAAGCCGCAGAGCCGGCACCCATGGACAAGCCAAGTGCCAGCACAAGTGTGCGCCCAAAATGGGTGGGATGAAATGTCGTTGAACTCATTTTGTTTGCCCTGTTGATAGCCGCGCATCGCTCAGTCCAATCGCGGCCACCTGAGCGCGCAGGTGTTTCATTTCAGCGTCTTGACCAGCCAGACTTGCGCTGGCCATGGCCAGCCACCAGTCAAATGGTTCTTTTTGGAGCGTCAAATTCAGCTTGGCTGTTTGTAAAGCCCGGGTACCGTCGGCGTCCAACCATAAGTGGGCCAAGGCCTGCTCGCGTGCATGGGTAGCAGGTGTATCGCCTCTTAGCGCCAGTGCGGCAAATCTTTCTCGCACTTCTTTTGCCATCGCTTTCCAACTCGGGTCTTGCAACAACTTGGCAGCTTGAGCGCGCCTTATCAACACGGCATCGCTGTTGGGTTGTCCTGTGAGCAGGTCCTTTGCTTCTCGCGGTCGCTGGATTCTCAATAACAAATCAGCGGCAGCTAATGCCGTATAACCGTCTTGCGCAAGTGCCAGGCTTGCCTGGTAGCCAGACAATGCCAGCAGATCGCGACCGGCGCGCTCATCGTTTTCAGCCTGCAAGGACATCAACCAGGCCTGTGTTGATGCATCAGTTGTTTGCCGCCGTAGGTCTCGCAGTCCGCGACTAGCTTGGTCTTGGCTGCCTTGCAGCGAAACGGTTTCAAACTTGCATGCTTGTGCATATAGGTCAGCACCCGCGCGACCCACTTGCTCGCAGGCCTGCGCGGCAGCGGGATAATTACCGGATAACCGCTCTAGCGTAGCCAGGGTCAGCCAGCCTTGCGCGTGGCGCGGCTCGCGTTTTAGCACGTGACTCAACACCACGCGAGCAGCGTCAAATTCATGGCGACTTTGCAACACGGTGGCTTGTAGCACGGCAAGCTCGACGGGTGCATCTGTTTTGCCCCACCAAGGTGCTAGTGTTGCTTGCGCCCGACCTAAATAACGTGTGTCTGCCGTTTGCCTTGCCAAGGTGATGGCCTGACGAGCCGCTACAGCAGCCGCTTCAGGCGAGTTGGCTATGCTGCTGCGTACGCGTGCAGGCAGGGTCTCTATCACTTGGTTGTCAGAGGTGGGAGTCAAGTCGCGGCCAGCGGCTTGGGCCGTCACAACTACAGCAAGTAAAAGTAGCAGTGGTAATTGGTTGAGACGGCACATTATTCACCCCAAAATATATGAATTAGGGGCGACACGGATGCTCCGTATCGCCCCCCAGATGGCGATTCAGCTTCAGTTACACCTTGGGCTCAGGCTCCTCAGTCTCACTGGTAGCTAACACTGCTGCTCCACCTACCAGTGGTTCAGCACTGTCATTTTGGCTACTCGCCATCATGTTGACAAAGCTGAATGCGCTTGCCGCACTGGTGGTGGCAGACAAGGGAATCTCAGTAGCACTGGCAACGGTTGGATTATCCGACAACTGCCCGTTGTTGGACGATGGCAAAGAACCGCTATCGCCGCAAGCGATCAGCAGCACGCTGGCTGCGCTCAGCGCTAGAAGCGTGTGGTTTGGAAGAAAATTTTTCATTGAGATTTCTCCTTCGGTTCAAGAATTACTGGGAGCCTGCATTCGGCGTGTTGAGGTAGGGGAAGCTGGTGAGAAAAGGCACCACGGCTTGATCTACGCCATCATGCACGTTCGCGGCTGTCGCACCCAAGGGCACGCTGGACGGCTTGCAAGCAGACGTTACGCCATTGACACCAGGAATGCTGTTGAGTTTTAAGCCGTCGTTGTCACCGTTAATGACGCACAAGCCACCCAACATGGCAACCAAAGCGATGTCTACGACGTCATCCTTAGGACGACGGCCGTTGGGGAAGCCCGCCAAGTCTTTCGCATTGCCCAAGTTCGCCAGACCCCCAACACGCAGTACCTCGCCCGCCACACCCAAGCGATTTTGGTCGGCAAACTGAACCGGCGCAATAGCTGTATTTAGGCGCAGCATTTCTGAGGGCGTCACTTGAGCGGGTTTGTTAACTCCCGTGATGCCTGTCAAAAATACCGTGGCCAAATCTGTCCGCGGAATATTGGTAGGCGCCAGACCGGCAAGGTCACCCGTCAGGACTAAACCGAGCAACGCGGGCAAAGTAGGGTTGGTGACATAGTTTAAAAATTGACCATCATCCATAGGCTTAGAACCATTGAACTTGTCCTTGTCCTTCAGACCAATCACCACTTCGTTGACCAGTGGGTTGCCCAAACGGGACACCTGAGTCCATGCACCACCCGCTTTTTCAGTCGTTTGGTAGCCCGAGTCTGGCTTGTCAGTCAAAACCCGGCCCTGCCGCAGACTGGCGCTTGTCCAACCGCCAATTACCGGGTCTGAGCCAGCTGTCAAACAGTCTTTGTGCACTTCCATGGAAATAGAGGTGACATTGGAGTTTTGAATAGAATTTGCGGCAAAGGCGTTGATCAAGGCGGGGTTCGTGACCTGTGCTGCGGTGGCATTCACCAAGTCGAAAATGGGTCCAAGATTCACGGCAAAACCTTCTTGTCGTTGGCCGACAAAAACCCGGCCGGTATTTTTACCAGCAGGACAGCCAGGGATGGTGATGTTATGGATGTGTTTGCCTGCATATGCCGCGTAGGCGGCGCTGTTGCCCAAGGTCTTCACGCCAATATAGTCCACCGGTTTCTCAAAGGTGGCGCTACCCCCACTGGTTTTGGTCACAGGGAATGCGGTACCTTTGCGGCGGTCACCCCACATGACGTTGACCGTGTAGGTCTCGTTCAAATTCAAATTGGCATCTGATAAATTGGACACTGTACCAGCTTGAATGAGCGGTATGGCGACTGTCTTTTGAGCCGCGCCAGTACCAATCGGTAGCGCTACACTGTTGAGCTTGTTGTTGAAACGAAACTGAAAAGACAGGTCTTCGGCACCATTGCCATTGTTATCAATGTGAATCTCGTAGAGCGCATTGCCATCCATTGAAAAGTAGTTGGGCCCCCCGTACGGAGCTTGCAAGGGCTGGTAGTTGGCGATCAGGGTCACGTAGTCGCTACGCCCTCCCGTGCCGTTCGCAGCGATGCCTTCATAACTGCGAAACATATAAAAATCTGTTCCGTCAACTTTGGGACTGGTCGTGATAAAGGGTGCTTCGCGGTGGCTGGACGCGATACTTATGCCTGCAGTGCAAGCAGCAGCTGCTGCTAGCAGGCCTAAGCCCAGTTTTTTAATTCGCATAATAAACTCCTAGTTAGGATGGCTTGGCGATATGCCACTAGGTATACGGGCGCAACCTAACCCTGGATTCAGCCACGTGGATGGATACTTGTTTTAATTTGTGACATCGACAAAAGTCTTGGCAGTAACCTGGGTATCCCCAGCATCGGCATCACAGCGGAGATGGTGGTTTTGCGGCAGCGGGTTTTTAAAACCTAGCCCACCATATGGCCATCTCTGCTCAGCATGCTCTGCGTCACAAACTGGCTGCCGCGCCCTGCGGCGTTGTAATTCACGACAAAGCCACCCACATCGACAGACTCGCGCTTCTGAAAAGCGGCCAAGGCGGTTTGGCGGTTCAGGCCACTTCCATTGTTAGCTACTCTGTTCAACACCTCAAAAGTGTAGCGTGCGGCGATGTAGCCAGCCAAGCTCAGAGGGTTGGCGGGTTCGTCAAAAAATTTGCTCATGGCCGCGCGGTAGGCGCGCACCACGGGCAGGCTGCTGTTCACCATGGGCACGGTTTGCGCGGCAAACACGGGTGTCTGGCGGGCGGCACCCATTTCTTTCATGGTTTGCAGGTTCACGTCCGCCAAGGCCAGCACATAGCGCTGGCGCGATTGCTGCTCCAAGCCCGCTGTGAACTGTGCCAACTCAGGCGTACCACCAATAAACAATTGCACCGCCGGCGAAGTGGCTGCTAACTTCTGCCCCACGCTTTTGAGGTCGTGTGCAGGCTGCGAGGTGCTGATTTGCATGCTCATGCGCTGGGCTGCGCGCTCTACGTCGGCGCGGTACAGGGTAAATTCTTGCGGTGAGGCATAAATCACGCCCAAATCTTTGGTGCCCACCACAGACAAGGATTTCACGATGTGTGAAATCTGCGCTTGCCGGTCGGCAAAGATGGCGAAAGTGGTGTCGTCCAGCTCGCTGCTGGCGTTTTGCAGCCACGGGGCGACATGGGCTAGGTTCGAACGCTCAGCCCGCAGTAAACTCGTCAGCGCCTGCGCTGTGCGGTCGCCCGCTGTGCCTGATAAGGCGATGCAAGTGGTGATGCTTTGCGCACTGTCCAAAGCCGCTTTCAAGCTCGTCGCTGTGCCATCGGCTTCAATGGACAAATGCTTCACCGGCCTGCCCTGCAAACCGCCCTTGGCATTGATTTCTTGCCAAGCGGCGCGGGAGCCGATCAAATAATCTTTAGACACATCTTGCTGCTGCGCTGTGGTGTCGACGATTTGTGCAATCACCCAAGGGCGAGCCGGCTGCGCTCGCACTGCGATGGCCGGCAGCATGGTCGCGGCGCTGACCGCAAGGATGCGTTGCAGCACAGCACGGCGATGTGCGGGAAGGAGTTCGATTTTTGGTTTTATCATGTCACAAATTGTAAAAAGCTCATGTGACGGTTTGATGACAAATAGCTTAAACTATACTATTAAATATGGCTCTAGCCGGCGTTTTTATTTACTAATCTGCTATCAAAATAAGTGCAAATAAAATGCAATCATGTTAAAACGTATTCACCATGCCGCCATCATCTGCGCAAACTACGAAGTCTCTAAGCGCTTTTACACTGAATATCTTGGCTTAAAAGTCATCGCAGAAAATTACAGAGAAACGCGCCAGTCTTACAAGCTGGACATGGCGCTGCCAGACGGTGGCCAAGTGGAGCTGTTTTCCTTCCCCAACGCGCCTGAACGCCCCTCATACCCCGAAGCGC
>JANPIC010000096.1:0-9148 GCA_031424795.1 Polaromonas sp.
GGCGGGGCTGCAGACGACGACGGATGGCTCGGCGTTGCCGATGAAGTATTCAATTTCAGCGCTTTGGTAGGCGGTGTTGAGCGGCAAAAACACGTAGCCGGCGCGCAAAGTCGCCAAATACAGCACCATGGCTTCGACGGATTTTTCCACCTGCACGGCCACCCGTGCGCCCTTAGGTAAATCCAAGGATGCCAACAAGTTAGCCATCATGGCGGTGGCGCGGTCGATGTCGCGCCAGCTGTAGTTCAAACTGTTTTCGGCAGAAATGACAGATTCGACGGCGATGGCGTCTAGGTCTTTGGGAAATGCGGCTCTGAGGGCGGTAAAGAGATTGTGGTTCATGGTGATTTGGGGATTTATTCTTTGATCCAAATAGGTTTTCGTTTGGCAATAAAAGCGCTGATGCCCTCTTGATGCTCTGCACTTTCAGCGTAAGCGTAGGGATTTTGGCTGTTCAAACCTCTAAACGTCTGTTTGTTCAGCCTAGCAGCCTGCGGCGCGAGCGCCAAGATGCGGTTGACGGACTGCATGGCGGAGCTGGAAACATCGGCATCTGCAACAACCCGGTTCAAAAACCCGCGCTGCAGCATGGTGGGCGCATCCAACACTGTGGCTTCTAGCAGCAGCTCACGAGCGGTCAGCTCGCCGACGGCGCGGATCACAACTTCGGCCTCTTTCGGAGCCATGGGGAAACCCAGCTTGGCAATCGGTGCACCAAATTTGGCAGACGTGCCTGCGATACGGATGTCGCAGCAACTCGCCATTTCCAGCCCCGCGCCCATACACGCACCATCAATCTGCGCGACGATGGGCACGTCACAGGCCAGCATGGCTTGCAAACCGCCCCAGACGTCGGTTTCGTGAAACTCGCGCAAGCTGGCTTCGTCAAAGCGAAAACTGGGGTATTCAGAAATATCGCCACCGGCGCTGAAAGCCTTCAAATCACCGCGCTGTGCACCTAAAATAAGCACACAGCCGGCGTATTTATTCACTGAAATGCTATCAAAAACAGAGCGTAATTGCCGCCACATGTGGCGCGACATGGCGTTGAGTTTGGCGGGGTTGGACAGCGTGACGATGGCTAAGCGATCGCCCTCGCCCTCATATCGCAACCGAACTTCACCGATATTACGTTCAGGTTGAGCTTGCTGCATACCTCTGTGTGACCCTTCGACAAGCTCAGGGCGAACGGTTACGGCTTCTATTGCGCCACTTGAACTCATCAATCCAACTTAGCGCCAGAGTTTTTCACCACGGCTGCCCAGCGCTTCACCTCTGCGCTGACAAACGCGCCGAACTGCGCGGGGGTTTGTGTGCCAAACTCCGCGCCGTTGTTGGCCCAGGCCAGCTTGGCTTCATCGGTGTTGCCCGCTTTTTTGAATTCTTCCACAATCCGTGCCTGCACATCGGCCGGTGTGCCTTTGGGTGCCCACAGGCCGTACCAGGTGGTCACGGTGTAGTCTGGCAAACCCAACTCGCCCGCGCAGGGCACATCGGGGAAAGCCGGGTTGCGCTTCAAGCCCGACACCATCAGCGCTTTGATGCGGCCACCCTTGATGTGGTTGGCCGATGAACCCAGACCGTCAAACATCATGTCCACATTGCCGGCCATCAAGTCCTGCAAGGCGGGGCCAGCGCCACGGTACGGAATATGGGTGATGAAGGTCTTGCTTTGCTGCTTGAACAGCTCGCCCGCCAAATGGTGCGAGGTGCCGCCGCCAGCCGAGCCGTAGTTGAACGTGCCCGGCTTCGCTTTAACAGCGGCCATGAAGGCTTTGTAGTCACCCGGGAATTTTTTCGGGTTGACCACCAGCACCTGAGGGACGTTGGCCAAGAGCATCAGTGGGATGAAATCTTTTTCAATGTCGTAGTCCAGCTTGGGGTACATGCTGGGCGCGATGGCATGGTGCACTGCGCCCATGAACAGGGTGTAGCCGTCTGGCTGGGCTTTGGCGGCGATACTGGCACCCAGCGTACCCCCTGCTCCGCCCCGGTTGTCAATCACCAGCTGTTTGCCCACAAGTTTGGAGAACTGCCCCGACAGTGGCCGCGCAAAAGCGTCTGTGCCACCGCCCGCCGGGAAAGGCACAACCAGCGTGACGGGCTTGGTCGGCCATGCGGATTGCGCAAAGCTGCTAGCTGCACCGATAGGCAGTGCAGCAGCAACGGCGGCTTGCAGCAGTGAGCGGCGTTTGATGAGGGATTGGACTTGATTCATGAATGTCTCCTGTTGTCTGTTTATAAGTTGATCTAGAAAAGTATCGTAAAAACTAACGCAGAACCTGGCTCACATCTGCGGCTTTGATGAGTGCCTGGGCATCTTCGGGGAGCAAAAAGCCATCTGCCAAAGCTTTGTCTGCCGCTTTGCGAACAGCAGTCACATAGCCTTCGTGGTTACTATAGCGCTCTTGCAGTGACAGGCGTGGGTCGTTGTTGGCTTTGCGCACTTCTGCTGTTTTGGCAAAAGGCAGCATGCCGCCCACATAGTCACAAATCTGGCCTTGATGGAAGCCGCCAGCGGTGATGTTCCAGCCCAGATAGGTGCCCAGCGGCGCATCGAGCAGCACCACAGGAACGCCACCCAGCTCATTGCCATCTGCATTGACGCGGGGTGCAAACATCGGCAACACCTGCCGGATCGGCGGAGGAGCATTGGATGCGATGCCGGAACCGTCGGTGGGGTTGAATTGCGGCCCCCAGTCGTAGTCGATCACTGGCATGATGAAATCAGGCTCAGGTACGGTTGATCGCAACCCCGGTAGCGTCGGGAACCCCAGCGCCGCCTTGTTGGCCAAGGCCAGGTTGCCAGAAGCCAGCGTTGGATAGCGACTAGCCGGTGGCTCGGTGCCGCGCATGACCCAATTGCGGAAATGCACGCGCAGCGCATTGACCGTCTGGGTGTGTGGCACGGGGTTGGCAGGCAGCAGACCACGTCCGTAATTGTTGCCCGGGCAGATGGCACCCATGTCTGGCAAGCCCGCGCCCGGCAAGCTGGTGTCAAAACCACCTGCCCCACCGCCATGGTTGCTGCTGGCAATGTAGTAGCGGCGCACGTTGGCGGGCAGCGGCAAATCGGCCTTGCCATCGGTGCCCACCCACTCGGGGGTGAGCTTCAAGGCCCAGACTTCTGCTGAACCAAAGTGTTCCACGATTTTGGGGCAGGTGCGTGTGGCTTCGCAGCGGTCCAAAATACCTGCGGCTGGCCCGCCGCGCACCGGGTCTGCGTTGCGTGACCACCACTGCGGGCCCTCGCTGCCCGCTTGGTAGAGCTCCAGCACGCCATCGGGTTGCGCCCAACGGAAGTTCAAAGCGATACGACGACCGGCGATGATGGGCCACAGGCCATCATGCACGGCGCCACCCGACTCTGCCTGGTTAAAGCCCAAGTGCAGCCAGCCGCGAAGAAAATTGCCAGACTGGGACACACCGCGGCCGATACTGTGGGTCACAACGCCGGCGACGGGGTTGGCTGTACCCATATCATCCGCCTTGGCGGTCTTGAAAAAAGCCCCCACATCACGCCAGGCCGCAAAACCCACGCCCAGCACATAGGGATCTTGTGCCTTGAAAACCACCTGGTACAACTTGTTGCCATCAAAGCCGTTTTTCAGGCAAATCTGCGTCGCGTCTGGCACGCCGGGGAAGGGGTTGGCGGCATCGCACTTGGCCCATGCCCAATCAGTGGCGGGGATTGCACTTTCGCCAATCACCTCACCGCGGGTGGATTCAGCCACGCGGGATACCAGCCGTGATTCGCGGGTGTCCAGACTCACTGGTTTGTAGGGCACCGGGTTGGTCTGCACGATCAGGGGTTGCGAAGCAGGCCCTGCGCGGTTGACGATACGGCCAAACACGTCGCCAGTCACTGGCTTACCGTCCAGCCCACGCGCCACGGGCAACTTCAGCCAATGCGGAAGCTCCACACCGGCCGTGCTGCGTACGGTGGTCGCACCCGAGTTGTCCCCCTGCCAGGCGCTGGTCAAATCAATATCGCCCATGGCGCGCTCTTGAACCACATTGGGGCGGCGTACGCCACGGTTGGGGACTTCATGCCACAACAGGCCACTGGCCTGCGCGCGGTTGACAGGCTTGGTCAACACAAAAGTGCTCACGTAACGCACCTTGCCGTCGGCATCTTTGGCCAGGGCAATGTCGTTGATGATGGCGTTTTGCGCCAGCGAGGCATCCAGCTCGCCAAAAGCGCGCCCGGCGATCTGTTCGTAGGCCATGCCGCCCGAAGCGTCAGCGGCCAGAGGCTTGGTTTCATCGATCACGATACGGGTGACGCGTGCCTGCGCAGCGCCCAATCCGATCAACAATACCGCCAGCATTGACATCAGTTGACTCGAATATCGTGCCAGTGTTTTCGCTTTTTTTTCTTTTATCACTTGTCTCGCTCCTTCATTTTTTTATTCAAATATACAAAGCTTCTATGTCACCAGACACAGGTATTTTCCCCTGTGCCAGCATATTGCGGTGTTTGTCTAGGCGTTTGAGGTCATACAGGTAATTGACCATCAAGCCGTAAGACTGTTTCAGCCCTTTGACAGACGGGTCACCTGCCCAATTCAGCCGCTCAATGCGCGCACCATTGCCCAGGTGAAAGCGGGCAACGGGGTCGACCGGTTCGCCATCCCGCATTTCTCGCCCCAAATAGTGGGCAGCGCAGCCTTGAAGAATCTGGGCAATCGGCGATTTAGCGTCAAGCTCCATAATTTTGTCGAGCGCAAACATGAAATGCTCTGCGGTTGGCGGCTGAAAACCGACCGCTTTTCCTAATTTCGTCAATGCTTTGTCATCCAATTGCTCAAGCATATTCGCTGCATTTTTGGACAACCATGCCCTGAAACCTGGAATCGGCGAGAGTGTGGCGAAGGTTTTGAGCTTGGGAAACTCCATTTTCAGCGTTTCTACGACGTTTTTAATCAAGGAGTCGCCAAAGCTCACACCGCGCAAACCAGCCTGCGTGTTGCTGATAGAGTAAAAAATCGCTGTGGTTGATTTGTTCAAATCTTCCGCGTCGGCCGATTCGTCCAACAACGGCAAAATGCTGCTGGCGATGTCATTCAGCAGCGCAACTTCCACAAAAATAAGCGGTTCATTGGGCATGCGCGGATGGAAAAAGCCGTAGCAGCGGCGGTCGCTGTCCAGCCTGTTTTTCACATCCGCCCAGCTTTTGATGTCGTGCACGGCTTCGTATTTGATGAGCTTTTCAATCAACGAAGCCGGAGAATCCCAGCTGATGCGGCGCAGCTCCAAAAAGCCCACGTCAAACCAGGTGGAAAACATGTACTCCATCTCAGCATCCAACGCCAGCAAGCGTTTGTCTGATTTGAGTAAAGGCAAAAGTTCAGCCCGCATATTCACCAAAAATTGTATGCCTTCAGGAAAAACGCTAAACCGCTGCAACAAGCGGCGGCGTGGCGAGACCGTGCTTTTGCGCAAACGCACTTCAGCCACGGCCTCTTCTGGCGTGCCTACAGCCGCAGCGTACTTGGCTTGTGCAGATTTGGCGACCGCAGGATTGGCCATGAAATGCTCACTCATCAGCAGCCAACATTCACGCCGTTGCTCAATGGACGCTTTGGCGTACCAAGCGGCCACGCGTTTGGCACGACGCCCGCCTTCAACCTCGCTGACGCTGGAGTCAATGATGGCTTTTAACTCTTCCAGCGTGCGCCGTGACACATTGGAAACATTTGGCAGAAGTACGTCTTGCAACTTCGTCACATTACGGCTGAGCCATTCGGTCGTCGTGTTCATGCTGCCTCTTGTTTGGGGTTAATCACATCATCTAATTTGCTACTCAAGCTTTCGCGACGCTCGGCCAAATCGCGCAACGCAACGCGCTGCCGCGTCAAATGGGTACGCATGGCGGCTTCTGCGCCTTCGGGGTCGCGCGCTTTCAAAGCCGCAAACACAGCCAAATGCTCACTCAGGCTTTGTTCCAAACGGCGCGGCGCGTGCAAAGACTGCAGACGCGCCAGCTTCAAGATTTTGCGCAAATCACCAATCACCTGCGCCAGCCAGCGGTTGTTGGCCAGGGTGATGATGGCTTCGTGGATGGTGTAGTTGGTCTGGTAATAGTCGGCGATTCGTTTGGCTTCGGCATGACCGATCAGGCGTTTGTGCAAGGTCTCCAGCGCAGCCAAGTCGGCATCGGTGGCGTTTTTGGCAGCTTCAAAAGCGCAACGTCCTTCCAGCAAGGCAATCACGGGGAAGATATCGTCCAAGTCCTTCTCAGTTACTTGGCTCACAAAGCAGCCCTGACGCGGCTCGTGTCGCACCAAACCCTCAAAAGCCAACACTTTGAGTGCCTCGCGCAGTGGCGTGCGGGAGATGCTGAGCTTGTCGCACAGCGACAGCTCATCTAAAAACGCTCCCGCAGCCAATTCGCCAGAGAAAATCTGCTCCCGCAAGGTACTGGCGACCTGCATGTGTAAGGAATTGGGGACGAGTCGCATGGTGTATTACGTGAAATTTTGAATAATTCTACGTAATTACAGGAAATTACGCAATCATAAACAACAGGAAATTCACAGTGTTTACCCTGAATTTAATTAGGGTCAGATTCCAATTAGTTTATGTAATTGAGAAAGCAACACTATATTATTGATAGCTACTTAGGCAATAAATACGCCGGCTAGTAGCGTATTTATACCCCTAAACGCGTTCAATAATCAGCGCAATGCCCTGCCCCACACCAATGCACATCGTGCACAGGGCGTATTTGCCTTTGATGACTTCAAGCTGATTCAATGCTGTCGTCACCAATCGCGCCCCGCTCGCCCCCAGCGGATGACCCAGTGCAATCGCTCCACCGTTGGGGTTGACGCGGACGTCGTCGTCCGCAAGGCCCAAATCACGCAAAACAGCCAAGCCTTGGGCGGCGAAGGCTTCGTTGAGTTCGATGACATCCATCTGCTCAAGTGTTAAACCTGTCAAAGCCAGCACTTTGCGGGTCGCAGGCGCGGGGCCGAAACCCATGATGCGGGGTGCCACACCAGCCGTGGCCATGCCCACCACGCGGGCGCGGGGCTTTAATCCGTACTTTTTGACCGATTCCTCATCCGCAAGCAACAAAGCACAAGCGCCGTCATTCACGCCAGAGGCATTGCCTGCTGTCACTGAACCTTCAGGCTTGACGATGGGTTTGAGCCTGGCCAACACGTCCAGCGTGGTTTCTCGTGGATGTTCGTCTTGGCTGACGATGAGCGGATCGCCTTTTTTCTGCGGGATAGCCACGGGTGTGATTTCCGCATCAAAAAACCCACGCTTTTGCGCGGCAATGGCGTTTAGCTGAGAGCGCAGCGCCATTTGGTCTTGGGCTAAGCGCTCAATATTGAAGTCTGCAGCGACATTTTCTGCCGTTTCGGGCATGGAATCGACGCCGTACTGCGCTTTCATCGCTTTGTTGACGAAGCGCCAGCCAATCGTGGTGTCGTACACCGTGTTGGTACGGCTGAACGCTGATTCAGCTTTGGGCATGACGAACGGGGCGCGGCTCATGCTCTCCACGCCGCCCGCTATCATCATGCTCGCTTCGCCGGATTTGATAGCACGGGCGGCGGTGCCTATGGCGTCCAGACCGGAGCCGCACAGGCGGTTGATGGTCGCGCCAGGCACGTCAACCGGCAAACCGGCCAACAAAGACGACATGTGCGCCACATTGCGGTTGTCTTCACCCGCTTGGTTCGCATTGCCATAAATCACGTCGGTGATGGCCGCCCAAGCTACGCTGGGGTTGCGGGCCATGAGGGCGCGGATGGGGATGGCACCCAGATCGTCGGTACGAACCGAGGAAAGAGCGCCTCCGTAGCGACCAAAGGGGGTGCGGATGGCGTCGATGATGTAGGCGTGGGTCATATTAGTACGTTTCCAAATGTAGGCGACCTTCTTTTTTGAGCGCTGCACCCACTGTATCCCAAGACAAGCCCGCCTCTTCGGCAATATGACGCATAGCGGACAGCACGCCCTCTTCCATGCTTTTCAGGCCGCAGACATAGAAGCAGGTGTTGGCATCGGCCAGCAGCGGTGCCAAGTCGGCGGCACGCTCACGCATCAGGTCTTGCACATAGCGCTTGGGTTGACCGGGTGTGCGGGAGAAGGCGAAGTTGTTGTCGATGAAATCTTTGGGCAAGCTTTGCAGCGGGCCGAAATACGGCAATTCCTCTTTGGTACGTGCGCCGAAGAACAGCAACAGTTTGCCGCCGTCAAATTTACCAGATTGACGCAGACGACGCCGCCACTCGGTCATGGCGCGCATGGGAGCACTGCCGGTGCCGGTGCAGATCATCACGATGTTGGATTTAGGGTGGTTGGGCATCAAAAAGCTGCTGCCGAACGGACCGATAACTTGCACACTGTCGCCCACATTCAAATCGCACATGTAATTGGAGCCGACACCACGAACTGGCGTGCCTTGGTGGTCTTCCAGCACGCGTTTGATGGTCAGGGACAGGTTGTTGTAACCTGGCCGCTCACCATTGCGTGGGCTGGCGATGGAGTATTGGCGGGCGTGATGTGGTTTGCCTTGCCCATCCACGCCAGCGGGCAATATACCGATGGATTGGCCCTCAAGCACGGGAAATGGCATGTTGCCAAAATCAAGCACGATATGGTGGGTGTCGTAATCGGCACCACTGGTTTTCCCAACTTCTGTCACCCTTACATTGCCGACAACCGTGGCGGTGACGGGCGATTTAGGGCCATACAGGTTGGTATAAGCATGGGCAGCCGACCACGGTGGCATGGTTGCGCCGTAGCTGACATTAACCGCAGTACTCGTATTGGTTTGGAAAGCGGTATCGACAACAGCAGGTGACGAGTTTGCCGTTGCCATGGCTACTTCGATGTTTTCAGGAGTCGATTCAACGCCAAACTGTTCGGCGAGTTGTTCGGCGCTCAGCTCTATGGGCAAATCATCCCAAGTCAATTGGACTTCTGGCGAATAAGCCGCGCTGCGCGGCATCATGCGCCAGTTGTCAATCGAACCCGTGGGACACGGCGAGATGCAGTCCATGCACAGATTGCACTTGGCGGCGTCAACCACGTAGTTCCGCGAATCATGCGTGATGGCCTGCACCGGGCAAATCGCTTCGCAGGTGTTGCAGCGTATGCAGATCTCGGGGTCGATGAGATGCTGCTT
>JANPIC010000097.1:0-4703 GCA_031424795.1 Polaromonas sp.
TGATGGCATAGGAAAATAAATGTCAGAATCTTTTGCAGCCCTCTTTGAAGAATCCCAGAAAAGCTCCGAAACACGCATTGGTGAAGTCGTCACCGCTGAAGTGATTCGTATTGAGCACAGCTTCGTTGTTGTTAACGCCGGCCTGAAATCAGAAGCCTACGTTCCCCTCTCAGAATTCAAAAGTGACAATGGTGAAGTCGAATGCCAAGTTGGCGAATTCGTCTCCGTCGCCATTGTTCAAATGGAAAACGGCTACGGCGACACCATCGTCAGCCGTGACACCGCCAAGCGTCTCGCATCATGGATGAGCCTGGAGAAATCTCTGGAATCCGGCGAATTCGTGACCGGTGTTACCAGCGGTAAAGTCAAAGGTGGCTTGACTGTTTTGGTCAATGGCATCCGCGCTTTCTTGCCAGGTTCATTGATCGAATCTCGCCCTATCAAAGATTTGTCTCCGTACGAGAACAAAACTTTGCAGTTCAAAGTTATCAAGCTTGACCGCAAGCGCAACAACGTGGTGCTGAGCCACCGCGCGGTGTTGGAAGTCTCTCAAGGTGCCGAACGCGCCAAGATGATGGAAACATTGAAAGAAGGCGCAGTTGTTCACGGTGTGGTTAAAAACATCACTGAATACGGTGCATTCGTTGACTTGGGTGGTATCGATGGCTTGTTGCACATCACCGACATGGCATGGCGCCGTGTTCGCCACCCATCAGAAGTGGTCACAGCGGGTCAAGAAATTACAGCCAAAATTCTCAAGTTTGATACAGAGAAAAATCGCGTTTCCCTGGGTCTCAAGCAAATGGGTGATGATCCTTGGATGGGCGTCAACCGTCGCTACCCACAAGACACACGCCTGTTCGGCAAGATCACAAACATCGCCGATTACGGCGCATTTGTTGAGTTGGAGCCAGGCATCGAAGGTTTGGTGCACGTCTCTGAAATGGACTGGACAAACAAAAACATTGCTCCTTCTAAGCTAGTCACTTTGGGTGACGAAGTTGAAGTCATGGTCTTGGAAATCGACGAAGACAAACGCCGTATCTCCCTGGGCATGAAGCAATGCAAAGCCAACCCATGGCAAGATTTCGCGCAAAACACCAAGCGTGGCGACCGCGTCAAAGGCCCGATCAAATCCATCACAGACTTCGGTGTGTTCGTTGGTTTGGCAGCTGGCATCGACGGCTTGGTTCACCTCTCCGATCTGTCATGGAACGAGCCAGGCGAAGCCGCTGTGCGCAACTACAAAAAGGGCCAAGAAGTGGAAGCTTTGGTCTTGGCTATTGATGTCGACCGCGAGCGTATCTCTTTGGGTATCAAGCAGCTCGACTCCGACCCGTTCACCACCTTTGCGTCTATCAACGACAAAGGCCAAGTGGTTACCGGTAAGGTCAAGACTGTTGACGCCAAAGGCGCTGAAATCGATCTCGGCGAAGACATCCTGGGCTACTTGCGTGCTTCAGAAATCAGCCGCGACCGCGTTGAAGACGCACGCAACGTGCTCAAAGAAGGCGACGAAGTTACAGCCGTTGTGGTCAATATCGACCGAAAAACACGTAACATCCAGTTGTCCATCAAGGCCAAAGATGCTGCTGACCAAGGCGAAGCCATGGCAGCCCTGAGCCAATCGTCTGCGCGTGAAAACGCCGGTACGACCAGCTTGGGTGCATTGTTGCGCGCTAAGTTAGACAACGGTAGCGACAAAGAGTAATTGGTCTTTTAGACTTTTTCTAGAGTCCTGCAAAACGCCACGCTTGATCGGAATGATTTCTCTAAAGAGAAGCTTCCCATTTTGCGTGGTGTTTTTTATTGTGTAAACTAAAAATTTTGGTGTAGAGCGACATGACACGTTCTGATTTGGTAGAAGAACTAGCAGCCCGATTTGGCCAGCTAACGCACAAAGATGCAGAGTCCGCCGTGAAAGCTTTGGTTGATGCCATGAGCAATGCCCTAGTCCGTGGCCACCGCATTGAAGTTCGTGGCTTTGGCAGCTTCTCAGTCAGCTACCGTGCACCTCGCATTGGCCGCAACCCTCGCTCGGGCGAAAGTGTCGCCATTCCAGAAAAACGTGTACCGCATTTCAAAACTGGCAAAGCCTTGCGCGAAGCGGTTGACGCACAAACAAAACAAGCGCTGTAAGCATACGAGCTTTGACATTGATCGGCATTTAATCTACAACAGATTTTTTTGATTTGAACTCATCAACATGAATAAACTGACGTGGTTGCTTAAGTGGGTACTTAAAGCAGCCATTTTTTTTACGCTATTTGCGTTTGCACTCAATAACCAACAAGAAATAACTGTTCATTTCTTTTTCGGCACTGAGTGGAAAACATCGCTGGTCATCGTCGTTTTAGCCGTGTTTGCTTGTGGCTTGATGGTTGGCATTCTCGGCATGGTGCCGCGTTGGTGGCAACACAGACGCGTTGCTTTGAAAGCAAAGAAAACGAACACTATTGTCTGAGACTGTATAAAACCGTATGAATTTTGATTTGAGTTGGATTTTGCTGGGATTGCCATTGGCCTTCGTGCTAGGCTGGATGGCGTCAAGCTTTGATTTACGCCAACTGCGCATGGAAAACCGCCAAGCGCCTAAGGCCTATTTCAAAGGTCTAAATTTTTTATTGAACGAGCAGCAAGACAAAGCAATTGACGCCTTTGTAGAAGCTGTTCAGAGTGATCCAGACACCTCAGAGCTGCATTTTGCATTGGGTAACTTGTTTCGCCGACGGGGTGAGTATGACCGTGCTGTTCGCGTCCATGAACATTTGTTGTCGCGTGGCGATTTGAGCCAGTCTGAAAGTGAGCGCGCCCAGCATGCCCTCGCCTTAGACTTTTTAAAAGCCGGTTTACTTGACCGCGCCGAAGATGCTTTGCGCAAATTAAACAATACCCCTTATGAGGCGCAATCGCTTCTGTCCTTGCTCGCCATTTATGAGCGTTCGCGTGATTGGGAACATGCTTCTGAGATTGCCGAAAAATTGCAATCAGCTGGGCACGGTAGTTTTAGCAGCCGGCAAGCGCATTATTTGTGCGAGCAAGCCTCTGTCAAAGTTAAGTTGGGTAAGTTCGATAGCGCCAAAATATTGCTAGACCAAGCCATCGCAGCGGCACCTCAGGCACCGCGCCCACATATTGACTTAGCCAATGTGTTGAAAGCCATGGGCGAAACCTTGGCCGCTTATCAAATGTTGAGTGCTTTGATTGTGCAAGACAGCTTGATTATCCCTTTGGTGGCAAAGCAGTTCGCGGTTTTAGCCAAAGAATGCCAGCGCACCGAGCAAGCTTTGGTATTGCTGCAGACCAGCTACAAAAAAGATCCCTCCTTAGATGTGCTTGATGCGATTGTGCAACTCGATGCACTGACACTTTCTGGCAACTCAGCACGTGATTGGTACGTTAAGCATTTAGAAAACGAGCCTTCCTTGATCGCTGCAGCGCAGTGGATTTCAGGTGAAAAACTGGAGCATGAGCAATTTCACCCGCAAGTGCAACGTGCACTTGACCATGCCGTAACGCCGCTGCGTCGCTACCGCTGCGCATCCTGTGGCTTTGATGCAGTGCAACACTATTGGAACTGTCCAGGTTGCCAAACTTGGGACAGCTACCCCGCCAAGCGTATTGAAGAACTGTAAAACCTCTTATTTTGTACACATTCCTTCCTAAGATGATTTTTAAGACAATTTCTAAAGAAGCTATTGCTAAAGCCAAGGTATTGGTGGTCGGAGATGTCATGCTCGACCGCTATTGGTATGGCTCTGTTGATCGCATTTCTCCAGAAGCGCCAGTCCCCGTGGTTCGTGTCACCCGAGAAGAAGAACGCATTGGCGCAGCAGCCAATGTGGCTTACAACGTTGTCACCATGGGTGCGCAGGCGTCTTTGCTCACCGTTGTGGGTGAAGATGAAGCGAGTCATAAACTTGAAGCTTTGGTCGCCACGACCGGTATAACGCCATACTTTGGGCGCGATGCGGACTTAAAAACCACCGTTAAATTACGCATCATTGGCAGGCAGCAACAGCTCTTGCGCGTTGACTTTGAGAACACGCCAAAAACGGATGTGTTGGCATCGCAAACATCCACATTCGCAAAACATATCACAACGCACGATGTCGTCTTGTTTTCTGACTACGCCAAAGGCGGCTTAGCACACGTGGTTGACATGATTGCTTTAGCGCGTGCGACAGGTAAAACCGTGCTGGTTGACCCCAAAGGCTCTGACTATGCGCGCTATGCAGGCGCCACCGTCATCACGCCGAATAAAAGCGAAATGCAAGCTGCTGTAGGCGCTTGGAAAGACGATGCTGAACTTGCTGTGAAAGCACAAAATTTACGCACTCAGCTCAAATTGGATGCCGTATTGGTCACCCGCAGTGAAGAAGGCATGTCTTTGTTTGATGCCCAAGGCGCATTGCACGTGCCGACCCACGCCCTAGAGGTGTTTGATGTGACAGGGGCTGGCGATACCGTCATCGCCACATTGGCAACCATGATGGCGGCTGGTTTAACCTTGCGTGAGGCCATGCCCTACGCCAACAAAGCCGGTGGCATCGTGGTGGGTAAATTTGGCACGGCCACCGTGTCATTTAAGGAATTGTTTGAATGATTGATAAGACACATTCTGTTGTAGTGACTGGTGCGGCGGGCTTCATTGGTTCCAACATCATCAAAGGCTTGAATGCGCGCGGCATCACCAACATCAT
>JANPIC010000098.1:0-35942 GCA_031424795.1 Polaromonas sp.
TGCTCGAAAGTGATGTTTTCGTCATGCTCCCCCACAATCGCTTTGGCGGCGGGGGTGAAGATGGGTTCGGGGAGTTTGGAGGCGTTTTGCAAGCCAGCCGGCAGCTTGACGCCGCAGACTGATTGCGACACTTGGTATTCCGCCCAGCCGCTGCCAGCCAAATAGCCGCGCACCACGGCTTCCACGGGGATAGGTTTCAGGCGCTTCACCAGCATGGAGCGGCCTGTGACGTAGGGCACTTCGGCCACAGTCACGGCGCTTTCGGGGGATTCGCCCGTCAAGTGATTCGGGCACAGATTCGCGCCATTTTTACCCAACTTTTCAAACCAAAACAGCGCCATTTGCGTCAACAAAGCGCCTTTGCCCGGAATCGGCTCGCCCATGATGACGTCAAACGCGCTCAGTCTGTCGCTGGCGACCATCAAAATGCGGTCGCTGCCTACGGCGTAGTTGTCGCGGACTTTGCCTCTGGCGAGCAGGGTTAAGGAGGCGATATTCGAGGTGTGAACTGAAGAAGCTGGCGAAGAAGTAGAAGTCATAGCCTAGATTATCGCCTGAGTTATCGCCTGAATTGACGTCTGAATAGCGTCTGCAATATGTGTTTGTTTTTGCTATATTTTTAATAGCTACTAAGGCAATAAATACACCGGCTAGAGCACTATTTTTATCTGTTTTTGCAGGTTTTCAGCCCATTTGAAGGCTGAAAACGCGCGAATGCACTAAAAATCAACCAACGCGGCAGATTTTCAGCATGTTTGTGCCGCCTGGCGTGCCCATAGGCTCGCCGCAGGTGATGGCGTAAACGTCGCCTTTTTGCACGATGCCACGGGCTTTGAGGTGCGCTTCGGCTTGCGCCAGGGCGGTGTCGCGGTCGCTGACGGTGTCCATCAACAAGGGCTGGACGTTGCGGTAGAGCGTCATTTTGCGCTGCGTGGCGATACGGGCGGTCAGCGCGTAGATGGGGATATGGATGCGATGACGGCTCATCCACAGGGCGGCGCTGCCGCTTTCTGTCATCGCCACGATGGCTTTGGCGCCAAGGTGATGCGCTGTGAACAACGCGCCCATGGCGATGGATTGGTCGATGCGATCCAGCTTCATGTCGGCAAAGTCAGCGTCCAATTTCAAGTCTTCGGCGCTTTCGGCGGCGGCGCAGATGTTGGCCATTTCGATGACGGTTTCGACCGGGTATTTGCCAGCTGCCGTTTCGGCGGAGAGCATCACGGCGTCTGTGCCGTCCAAGACCGCATTCGCCACATCGCTCACCTCAGCGCGTGTCGGCACGGCGTTGGAGATCATGGACTCCATCATTTGTGTGGCTGTGATCGTTGTTTTGTCATGCTTCAAGGCCAGCTTGATCATGCGTTTTTGCAGCGCAGGCACAGCGGCGTTGCCGACTTCAACCGCCAAGTCACCACGGGCGACCATGATGCTGTCGCTGGCGATGATGATTTCTTCCAACTTTGGAATCGCTTCGGCGCGCTCGATTTTGGCGATCAAGTGCGGTTTGTGCCCAAACGGTTCACCGGCAACGTTCGCCAATTGGCGTGCCAGCTCCATGTCTGAGCCATTTTTAGGGAAGCTGACAGCCAAATAATCGGCCTGGAAGCTCATGGCGGTCTTGATGTCGTCCATGTCTTTGGCGGTCAACGCAGGCGCGGTCAAGCCACCGCCTTGTTTGTTGATGCCTTTGTTGTTGGACAAATCACCGCCCATTTTGACGGTGGTGTGCACCGCTTGGCCGACAACTTTGTCCACGGTGAGCACGATCAAACCGTCGTTCAACAACAGCACATCGTCTGCTTTGACTTCGTTGGGCAGGTTTTTGTAATCCAAACCCACAGCGTCTTGGTCGCCCAGCTCGGTGCGGGCAGCGTCTAGGGTGAATTTAGCGCCGACTTCCAGCACGATTTTGTTGTTCACAAAGCGGCTGATGCGGATTTTTGGACCTTGCAAGTCAGCCATGATGCCGACCACGGTGCCAGCGCGGGCTGCTGCTTCACGTACCATTTTTGCGCGGTCGCAATGGTCTTGGGCCGAGCCGTGGCTGAAGTTCAAACGCATGACGTTGACGCCAGCGCGAATCATTTGCTCTAAAACAGCGGGGTCGCTGGATGCGGGGCCTAAGGTGGCGACGATTTTGGTAGCTCTGCGTGACGACATGAAGATATCTCCGTTGTTATGTCTTGGGCACATGGTCAAACCGCTTGACGATGTAATTTAGTAACTCAAATTTTATGTATCTTGATTGATTTTAGTTACAAATCGAACTGAAAGGTGTGTTTGTAAGTTACCAAAGGGTTACGAAAACGTCAACTGATCTACCAACCTAAGCCCAAATGTAGCGGCAAATACACCAGCATGCCCGAGCTCATGGTGAGCAGCACGCTTTTGCGCCAAAAATAAACGGCTGCGCCAACCAAGCCGGCTATCAATTTAGCATCATGCCAAGAGCTTAGCAACTGCCCTTGGCTGATCAAAATTTCAGGCAAGATAACAGCAGACAAGGCGGCAATGGGGGCGTAATGCAAGCCACGGCTCACCCAGTTGGGCAACTGCCACGATTTGCTGGAATACAAGAAAAAACAACGCGTGATGACTGTCACCAGCGCCAAGCCGGCAATGGTGATGAGCGTCCAAGCGTCAGAAATATTAGCGGTCATATTTGCTAAGGTGGCTTAGTTTGCTTGCTTAGGTTGCTTGGCTTGCATAGTCCGCTGCGTTTTATCAAGCAACAAACACACAGCGACAGCGGCGGAAATGGCGACAACAATGTTCATTTTGAGTGGTAAGGCATAAGCCACTACGGCAACGAAGCTAGACACTGCGGCGGCAACAATGCGCAACTTGCTGGTTGCCAAAGAACACAAAATACCCAGCAACGACAAGATGCCCGCAAAACCCAGCCCCCAATGCACGGGAACTTGGTGCGCCAGTGCAATGCCCAGCAGGCTGGCGCCCATCCAAGCGACCCAAGTCAAACCGCAATTGCCCGCTAAAAAAGCGTCTTGCTCTTGCTGCTGCTCTGGCGTGGTGCCCGGCTTTGAAAATTTACTGACAAACTGGACATAGCTTAAATCTGCCGTCAAATAGCCGCTCATCAAGCGCTTCCATCGGGGTAAATGCATCAAATACGGCCGCAAATGCGCGCTGAACACGACAAAACGCAGGTTGACACACAAACCAGTCAGCAAAATCACCCACATGGGCGCACCCACGGCGATGAGTGGGATGGCCGCCAGCTGCGAGCTGCCGGCGAAAACCAGCAGCGTCATCGCGACAGATTCGACCACACTCATCCCGCTGTTGACCATGGAGACGCCCATCGTCAGCCCCCACGCCACCATGCCGGGCAGCATGGGAATGCAGTCTTTGGCGCCCTGCCAATACTCAGGGTGGGTGTAGTTTCGGCGGCTTAGGAACATGGTTTAAAGCTTGGTTCAAGCAACATCACCAAAGCACATGCCGACTTGCACATCAAAGCCGCGCACGAAGTCAGCTACTTTGAGTCGTTTGCCACCTGGGCGCTGTAATTCGGTCAAATGGACGACGCTGTAAATTGGTCCTTCATTATCCGAATCTGCTATTTTATTTATAGCTATACAAGCAATAAATACGCCGGCTAGAGTCACTATTTGACCTGTTTTATAGCTTTTGCCGACTTGTAGGAGGTTTTGATCGCCGATTTCAGCGCCCCACACCTTGATTTGCTCGCCGTTCAAAGTTGTTACCGCGCCCGGGAAGGGGTTGAACGCGCGGATGCGGCGGGTGATGACTTCGGCGCTTTGTGACCAGTCGATCTGCGCTTCGGTTTTTTCGATTTTGTGGGCGTAGGTGATGCCATCTTCGGGTTGCTTCACCGCTTTCACATCAGCCAGCGAAGCAAGCGCTTTGACGATCAACGCGCCCCCCATATCGGCCAATTTGTCGTGCAAAGAACCGGTGGTATCTGCGTCCAAAATCGGCAACTCGTCGCGCAAGAGCATGTCGCCCGTGTCCAGCCCCACGTCCATTTGCATGATGGTGACACCGGTCGTCGCATCGCCCGCTTCAATCGCACGATGAATCGGTGCCGCACCGCGCCAACGAGGGAGCAAAGAAGCATGGATATTCAAGCAACCAAGCTTTGGCGAAGTGAGCGCCCACTGCGGCAAGATCAGCCCGTAAGCCGCGACTATCATCGCTTGTGCACCGTCTGCTATCGCTTTGTCTATCGCGGCTTTGCCAAGAATCGCTTCTTCAGCAAATTTGCCATCCAAACGCAAACTGCGTGGCTGGGCGACGGGAATGTGGTGGTCAACGGCGAATTGCTTGACAGCGGATGCCTGCAGCTTCATGCCGCGCCCGGCGGGGCGGTCAGGCTGGGTCAGCACCAAAACAAGCTCGTGCCCCGCCTCAACCAAGGCTTTCATAGCGACACTGGCAAATTCTGGCGTACCAGCGAAAATGAGTTTCATTGAACTTATGTTTGAGTTTTTTAGCGATGTTTTTAGAGCCGTGGACGGCTCAATTTGTCATATTCAGCGTCTTTTTCGTCTTCACGCTTGGCTTTGAGCATTTTGGTTTTGATGCGGTTGAATTTGAGTTTTGACAAATATTCCACAAACACCTTGCCCAACAAGTGGTCCAGCTCGTGCTGAATGCACACGGCCAACATGTCGTCTGCCTCCAGCTGCTGCGGCTTGCCTTTGGCGTCTAAGTACGACACTTTGACGGCCACGGCGCGTTCAACTTTGTCATAAATTTCAGGCACAGACAGGCAGCCCTCTTCGCCAATGTGCTTTTCAGGGCTGTACCAAGTGATTTCAGGGTTGATAAGCACCAAGGGCTGGTCGCGCTCATCAGACACGTCAATCACCACCAAGCGCTCATGCACGTTGACCTGTGTCGCGGCCAGGCCAATGCCTTTGGCGTCGTACATGGTTTCCAGCATGTCGGCAATCAGGGTGGAGATGCGTTGATCGACCTCGGCCACTGGTTTGGCGACGATGTTCAGGCGTGGGTCTGGAAAGCAAAGTATGGGTAGCAGCATAGAAATTGATAAAAATTGCGGGCGGAGTAAAGTGCGAAAAAGGGTACGAAAAACTAAACTAAAGGTTAAATATGAGAGCACGCCCCTCAAAAAACCAGCGCTCTGGTCAGAGGTAGAGGGGAAAAGACAACAATTATTTTACTATTCCTGTCTAATTGATGTGATTTATGGCGATTTAGTTAGAGAATTATCCGAATTCGCTGAAAATGACTAGATGTTACTTATGAACAAAACACATACTTCTCAAGCACTTAGCCTTGCGCCTGCTTTGCTAGCCAGCATGCTCTTTGCGGCTTTGCCGATCTCGGCTGCGTTGGCTGCTGCGTTGGCTGTGAGCCCCTCACAGCAAAGAACAGCATCACAAGTTGCCAGTGACGGCATTGCATTGAGCGAACTAGCAGCCAACGCGCCAGACAGCTACACGGTGAAGCGTGGCGACACGCTGTGGGCGATTTCAAAACTCTTCCTCAAAAGCCCATGGCGCTGGCCAGAGCTGTGGGGCATGAACATGGCAGAAATCAAAAACCCGCATTTGATCTACCCCGGCCAAACTTTGTATTTGGACAAGTCAAACGGCCGTGCGCGCTTAAGCAGTAAACGTGGTGGAGGCAGTGCTGAAAGTCTAGAAACCGTCAAATTGTCACCCCGTATACGCAGCAGCAATTTGCCAGATGCTTCCATTCCTACTTTGCAAAACAACCTGATCGAACCGTTTTTAACCGAGCCCATCATCGTTGAAGAAGCCACCTTGCAAGCTGCGCCGCGCTTTGTGGCCACCCAAGAAGGCCGCGTTTTACTGAGCGAAGGCGACCGCGCCTATGCACGCAGCGCAGATGGTGCAACACTCAGTATTGACGCCGGCAAACCGCGTGATTTCAGGGTTTTCCGCAACGCTACCGCGCTCAAAGACCCCGGAACAGGAGAGATTTTGGGCTACGAAGCCCAATACGTGGGTCGGGCGAAATTGATTCGCGGTGAGTCCGTGGCTGCTGTTCGTGGTTCAGAAGTGAAAGTTGGCGAAGTTGCAGCGACTGAAATTATTCCAGCGACACTAGATATTGTTCGCTCTAAAGAAGAAATTCGCACCGGTGACCGCTTGTTGCCTGAGCCACCGTTAGAGTTATTGACTTACACACCACGCGCACCAGCAACAGCAGTCGAAGCACGCATTGTGTCTGTCTATGGCAGTGCCGTCGCCAACGTGGCACAAAACCAAGTCGTGGTTATCAACCGTGGTACCAAAGATGGTATGGAGCGTGGCCATGTGTTGGCTATTCAAACCAATGGCCAGCGTGTTGTGGACAAAACGGGAACTGGCTTCCAAGATATCAAATTGCCGGATGAGCGCAATGGTTTGCTGATGGTGTTCCGCCCTTTTGAGCGTGTGTCTTACGCCTTGGTGTTAAACGCCACGCAAGCGGTACGTGTGGGCGATTGGTTGATTAACCCGCGTTGATCCACGTTTAAATTGCCAAATTGTTGAATCGAGAAGAACTTGCTGCATGGCTAAGGCTGTGCATGACGTCTGGCGTGGGCAACCAGCATGCCCGCAAGCTGTTAACGGCATTTGGCTTGCCGCAAGCGATATTTGCACAACCGCAGCTTGCACAGAGACAAGTCGTCAGCGCTGCGATGGCGCAAGCCTTGCAAATTATCCCAGAGAACTTTGAAGCACAACTCAAAACGACTTGGGATTGGCTTGAAGCCGGTACGTTAGACCCCGTCACGGGACAAAACAACCGTGTTTTTTTAACGTTGGCAGACTCGCGTTATCCCAGCTCGCTGTTGAATATTGAAGATCCGCCTTTGGTGCTGTACCTGCAAGGCCATGTTGATTTGATATGGCAGCTTGATCACCAAGACAACTCTGCACGCGGTGATATGCAGGGTAAATCACCTTACAAACACGCTAAAGATGGCATTGCCATGGTAGGCAGCCGCAACCCCACGCCGCAAGGTTTAGCGACTGCGCATGCGTTTGCACAATCGTTCACACAAGCGGGTTTGGTGGTTGTTTCTGGCTTGGCACTAGGTATTGATGGTGCTGCACATGAAGGGGCACTGGAAGGACGTCAAAATAACGATATTGGATGCACCATTGCCGTGATTGGTACAGGTTTAGACCGCGTGTACCCGAGCAAACATTTGGCATTAGCTCACCGCATTGTTGAGCACGGACTCATGGTCAGCGAGTTTCCACTGGGCACACCGCCGCTGCCAGCTAACTTTCCAAAGCGAAACCGCATTATTTCAGCCCTCAGCTTGGGCACATTGGTAGTTGAAGCGGCTGTTAAATCTGGCTCACTCATCACCGCACGTTTGGCCAACGAGCAAGGAAAAGATGTCTTTGCGATTCCAGGTTCGATTCACTCTACGCAATCAAGGGGTTGCCATGCTTTGCTGAAGCAAGGGGCAAAGCTGGTGGAATCTGCACAAGATGTTTTGGAAGAACTGCGATTGCAGCTAACGCCGCCTTTGGTGCCACCGTCGAAGCTACTTAAACCCAACGACGTAACTGATACTGAACGTGCTGAGCATGTCGAACCCGATGATTTGGTGAAGTCACTGGGTTACGACCCCGTCAGCTTAGACGCTCTGGTAGCCCGCACCGGCTGGGATGCTGCTACCTTGCAAGTACGTTTGATGGAATTGGAACTCGATGGACAAGTCGCCCGATTGCCAGGTGGCCTCTACCAGCGGGTAGTTGCAGGTTAACCAGCGGGTGGTTGTGGGTTAAACCACAGCACCGTCGTTCTCGTCGCCAGGATCGCCCGCTTTTTTAACAGGCGCTACTTTGACCAAATCTTCCCGTTTGATACCCAACCACATGGCGATAGCAGCGGCAACGAATACTGACGAGTAAATACCAAACAAAATACCAATGGTCAACGCCAACGCAAAGTAAAACAGCGTTTGGCCACCAAACAACAACATCGACAACACCATAATCTGCGTACTACCGTGTGTGATGATGGTACGGCTGATGGTCGAGGTGATGGCGTTATCAATGATTTCCATGGTTGTCATCTTGCGGTAACGCTTGAAATTCTCACGAATTCGGTCAAAAATAACCACCGATTCGTTCACAGAATAGCCCAGAACCGCCAGCACGGCGGCCAGCACAGAGAGTGAAAACTCCCACTGAAAGAAGGCAAAAAAGCCCAAAATAATAATCACATCATGCAAATTCGCGATGATGGCGGCTACGGCGTATTTCCACTCAAAGCGAATCGCCAAATAAATCATGATGCCCAACACCACAAAGCCAAGTGCTTTGAGGCCATCGACCACCAGCTCATCACCGACTTGCGGGCCGACAAAGTTGGTACGGCGCAAATTAACATCCGCAGTATCAGCTTTTAATGCGGCCATGACCTTGTCACTTTGCTGAGCGGAACTAACGCCTTTTTGCGCAGGCAAGCGAATCATCACATCGCGTGCTGTACCGAAGTTTTGCACTTGCACATCGGTAAAACCCAAGCTTGAGACTTTGGTGCGTAATTTTTCCAGATCAGCCGGTTGCGAATAGCTAACTTCCATCACCGTGCCGCCAGTGAACTCTACTGACAAATGCAAACCACGAGAAAAGAGGAAAAATACCGCAAGTACAAAGGTTATCAACGAAATGGCATTGAAAATCAATGCATGACGCATGAACGGGATGTCTTTGCGAATCTTAAAAAACTCCATGATTCGTCTCCTTATTTGGTATGGGTTGATGGTGTGGTGTCCGCGCTGTCAGGCGTCCAAATCGTGCCAATCGACACAGATTTGAGCTTCTTTTGCCGCCCGTACCACAAATTAACCAACCCGCGCGAGAAGAACACGGCAGAAAACATGCTGGTCAAAATACCAATGCAATGCACAACCGCAAAGCCGCGCACCGGACCAGAGCCGAAAGCCAGCAAGGCCACGCCAGCGATCAAGGTGGTGATGTTCGAGTCCAAAATCGTTGCCCAAGCACGGTCAAAACCTGTCGCGATAGCAGCTTGTGGCGATGCACCGTTACGCAGCTCTTCTCGCACACGTTCATTGATCAACACATTCGAGTCGATCGCCATACCCAGTGCCAAAGCCATCGCAGCAATGCCGGGCAAAGTCAAAGTAGCTTGCAACATGGAAAGTACAGCGACCAGCATCAACAAGTTGACACCTAGCGCGAGTGATGAAAACACGCCAAACATCATGTAATAAACACACATGAAGGCAATGATGACCAAAAAGCCCCACGTCACACTGTTGAAGCCTTTGTCAATATTGTCTTTACCTAAACTAGGACCAATCGAACTTTCTTCGATGATTTCCATAGGCGCAGCCAACGAGCCAGCACGAAGCAGCAGCGCGGTGTCGTTGGCTTCTGACGTGTTCATACTGCCAGAAATTTGAACGCGACCGCCATTGATTTCAGAGCGGATGACGGGTGCCGTGACAACTTCACCTTTACCCTTTTCAAACAAAATAATCGCCATACGCTTGTTGATATTTTCGCGCGTGATGTCAGCAAAAATGCGTGAGCCTTTGGCATCCAAGCTCAAGTTGACCGTGGCACCTTGGGTTTGACCATCGATGCCGGCTTGTGCATCCGTTAAGTTTTCACCCGTCAGAATGACTTGTTTTTTAACAATCACCGGGCGTCCATTGCGTTCTAAGAACCGCTCAGAGCCAAAAGGAACCGAACCGGAATTGGTTTCCGCTGCTTGCCCTTCAGCCGATTCATCCACCATGCGCAACTCAAGCGTAGCTGTGCGACCCAAAATATCTTTGGCTTTAGCCGTGTCTTGTACACCTGGCAGTTGCACCACAATGCGGTCCAAGCCTTGCTGCTGAATCACCGGCTCGGCCACACCGAGCTCGTTGATGCGGTTGTGCAGCGTCACGATATTTTGTTTCAGTGCTTGATCTTGAATTTTCAAAGCCGCTTCAGGTTTGATGCTTGCGGTTAACTTGTACTCCGTGCCTTCAGGCGCATCGCTGGCGGCCAATTCTGGGAATTGATCAGCCATAACGACTTTAGCCGCTGCTAATGTTTCTTGGTCACGAAATCTGATTTCAATGTTTGAACCATTGCGCGACACACCACCGTGGCGTGCATTTTTCTCACGCAGTGCAGAACGAATATCACCCGTTAGCGACTCGGTCTTTTTGGTCAACGCCGCTGCCATGTCTACCTGCAACATGAAATGCACGCCACCACGCAAATCCAAACCCAAATACATAGGTGCTGCGCCAATGGCATTGAGCCAAGCCGGAGAACGGCGAACCAAGTTCAGCGCCACCACATAATTGGGTGCGCCTGCATCTGGCACCAAGCTTTTTTGAATCGCGTCTTTCGCTTTTAACTGTGCATCCGTGTCTTTAAAAAGCGCTTTGACAGATTTGCCGTCAAAGATGATGCCATCCGGTGTTAGCCCTGCCGTTTTCAGAGCTTCTTCAATTTTGAGCTGCGTGGTACTGTCTACTTTGATGCTGGATTTAGCACTAGAGACCTGCACAGCAGGCGCTTCACCAAAAAAGTTCGGCAGCGTGAAAAGCACGGACACCAAAAGAACGATCAAGATGACCGCATATTTCCAAACCGGGTAACGATTCATGATTGCGCTTTTTTAACGGATAAATTTAAAAACGAAAGAGTATCAGCAGGTCGCTTATTTGATACTGCCTTTTGGCAAGACTTGCACCACAGCGCTGCGCTGCAACTGCACTTCTACGCCATTGGCGATTTCCAAGCTCAAATAACCTTCGCCCAATTTGGTCACTTTACCGAGCAAACCGCCCGCTGTAGCGATTTCGTCGCCTTTGGCCAATGCATCAATCATGGTACGGTGCTCTTTTTGCTTTTTCATCTGTGGACGAATCATCACAAAATACAGCACCACAAACATCAGCACCAATGGCAACATGCTCATTAAGGATGATTGCATGTCGGTACCGGCTGCGGCTGCGGCTGGCGCGGTCTGAGCAAAAGCTGAAGAAATAAACATAGTGACTCCTGAGAATTTATTGGGTTGTACAAGATTGGACGGCTGAAATGCCAACCCTCGATTGTAAATCTTATTAACCTTGGTTATTGTGCTGAAAACTGCGGTTTCAACTGCGGCTTTAACAGCACCACCAGAGCACCTGCACCACCTTCGGCGGGTTTTGCCTGAACAAAAGCCAAGACTTCTTGCTTTTGAATCAACCAACTTTTGACTTTACCCTTCAAAACCGGCTCTTTGCCTGGTGATCCCAGCCCTTTGCCATGCACCACGCGCACGCAGCGGATACCGTGCTTGTGCGCTTCTCGGATAAAAGCGCCCAGCGTTTCTCTGGCTTCGTCTGTCCGCATATTGTGTAAATCGACCTGCCGCTGGATGCTCCAAATGCCTTGACGCAACTTCTTAGTCACATCTGTGCCAATGCCAGGACGGCGAAAACTCAGGGAATCGTCAATATCCAAGAGCGATTCAACATCAAACTCGTCACTCAAAGACTCGCGCAACACCGCCGCATTGTCTCGCTTTTGTTGCACGGGGTTGGGCTCAGGCTGCTTTTTTTTTGCTAGCACTTTAGGCTTGTTTTGTAACGGCTGCACGACACCTATACTGCTGGAAAACAGGTTTTTGTTGGCCAGTTTTAAAGCTGCTGCCGCTTGTTTAGCGGCCTCGTCTGCGGCATGCTTAGCCTGCTGCTCCGCCAAAGTTTGCTTGACTTGGCTTAAATCTGCCAAAGACCGAATCGACGCCATGACTCTGCATCTGCCTTATTTAGCAATTTTCATTTAGCGATCTTTTTAGGTCGCTGCCAGTTAGCAATGCTGACTTGCTTGCCCCGCGCCACGCTGAGCGCACCAGCAGGCGTGCTTTTGGTAATCGTTGAGCCACCGCCAACCGTGCCACCAGAACCTATAGTCACCGGCGCGACCAGCACGCAGTTGCTACCCACATGAACATCGGGTTCAATCACCGTGCGGTGTTTGTTCGCGCCATCGTAGTTGGCGGTGATGCTGCCAGCGCCGAAATTAACCCGTTCGCCCACGGTCGCGTCGCCCAAATACGCCAAATGGTTGGCTTTGGCACCATCGGCCAGAGTGGCGTTTTTGACCTCGACAAAGTTGCCGATATGCACTTCTTTGCCCAATTCCGCGCCTGGTCGCAGCCGTGCAAACGGACCAATCAACGCACCCGCCCCGACTGAAACCCCAAGTTTTTCACCTTCAATATGGGTAAACGGGTGAATCACAGCACCATCACCAATAACAGCATTAGAAATAACGCAGTGAGCGCCCACTCTCACGCCAGAACCCAAGGAGACTTGACCTGCAAAAATGCAGTTGATGTCAATTTCAACATCTTGACCACACGTTAAGCTGCCGCGCAGGTCAAAACGCGCTGGGTCAGCCAAGCGCACGCCTTGCTCCATGAATATTTTTGCTTGGCGCAATTGGTAAACGCGCTCCAGCTCAGCCAATTGCACAGGGCTATTCACACCGGCCACTTGCGCCGCATCGTCAATTTTGTGGGCTACGACCGTCAAACCGTCAGCGACGGCGAATTTCACAATATCCGTCAAGTAGTACTCGCCCTGGGCATTTTTATTGTCCAAACGTGCCAGCCAGCCCTTTAACAATTTAGCCGGTACGGCCATGATGCCGCTATAGACCTCTTTGATCAGCTTTTGTGCTTCGTTCGCGTCTTTTTGCTCGACGATGGCTTGCACAGAATCATTGCTGCGAACCACGCGACCATAGCCCGTAGGATTCTCAAAATCAATCGTCAACAACGCTAACTTGTCGCCACCAGACTTCGCTATCAGGTCTTGCAAGGTGTCAACTTGCGTCAACGGCACATCGCCACTGAGCACCAACACCATGCCATCATCTGGCAAAACTGGCACGGTTTGCAGCACCGCATGGCCCGTACCCAGCTGCGGCTCTTGAAGTACTGAATTTATCGATTTATAGGCATTAAATATGGCTTTAGCCGGCGTATTTATTGCCTTAATAGCTATTAAATCAATAGCATTTTGAACCACTTTAAACTCATGCCCCGTAATCACCACGGCGCTTCTGGCGTTCAATTGCGCTGCAGCATCGATCACATGCTCTAAAAGCGGCTTGCCACCCAAACGGTGCAGCACCTTGGGCAGTGCGCTCTTCATCCGCGTCCCCTTGCCCGCCGCCATGATCACCACGTCTAGCGGCATCTTCACTGTTTCATTCATACGATTCTTATGTGATTTTTAATTTAATCTTTGTTTAATGCGTCAACTGCTTGAAACATTGCCTGCCGCGCTAGGCTGATGGTTTGTCCCTGCCATGCTGGCTCACTCTGGGCGACGCCTTTGACGCTAGAAAATTGGTACTTTACAGTCGAAGTTGCCACCTCTAAAGCTTGATTGACCCCGGTTTTAAGCTCGACTGTACCCGAGGCATCCAGCCAAGCCAGCTTTTTAACGCCGGTTAAATACTTTTTCAAAATCAACGCCAGCGATGGCGCGAATGGCTGATTCACATAAGCCAAGCCATGCAAATACAGCACAGCCACGCCCGCGTCGTTCGCTTTATTCATCCATTCGGCATCATGCAAGGCGAAAACCTGCACCGCAGAGCCGCAGAAGTGATGCGCGCCATTGGCAGCGGAACTCACAATCAGTAGCTTGTCCGCCACGTGATGTCCCTTCGCTTTGGCTGTTGCAAGACGCTGTGGCGCTTGCAGCACGGCGTCTAAAGCCAGCACCTCACCCTCTTTACCAGTCGCGGTTTGGTTGAACGATTCAATTTGTAAACTCGCCGTGGCTGCACCTTCTAAAAACTTAACACGCGCTTGGGCGTAACTCGTAGAAAACGCATCTACCAATCCGATCATTTCGCCAATCCCTTCAACCCTACCGAGCCAGCTTTTAAAGACTCTTCCGCCAAACGCACCCAAAACGTCGCGCCCAGCGGTATCAAATCGTCATTGAAGTCGTAACTTGGGTTATGCAACATGCAAGGCCCGCCGCCATGACCGATGGCGCGGTGATCGCCTTCGCCATTGGCGATGAAGCAGTACGCGCCTGGTTTTGCCAGCAACATGTACGAGAAGTCTTCCGCACCCATCGTTGGCTCTTGTTTCAGCACATTGGCGTCGCCCACGATGTCGCGCATCACTTGGGCAGCAAAGTTAGCTTCTGGTTCTGAGTTGATCGTCGGCGGGTAATTCCGGTCAAACTCAAAATCACAAGTCGCACCGAATGCAGCGCTGGTGTGCTCGGCAACCTCACGCATGCGTTTTTCGATCAAATCTAGCAATTCCAAAGTAAAGGTACGCACCGTGCCTTGAATTTCAACGCTGTCCGGAATCACATTGGTCGCTTCACCCGCGTGAATCATGGTGACAGAAATCACGCCAGCTTCAATCGGTTTTTTGTTGCGGCTGATGATGGTTTGAAACGCTTGCACCATTTGGCAAGCCGCCAAAACGGGGTCAATACCGTCGTGCGGCAGCGCAGCGTGGCCACCTTTGCCGTGAATGACAATTTTGAATTCATTGCTGGACGCCATCACCGGCCCAGCACTCACCGCAAATTTACCGACCTGCATGCCCGGCCAGTTGTGCATACCGTAGACGGTTTCCATAGGGAATTTTTCAAACAAGCCGTCTTTGATCATCTCGCGTGCGCCACCACCGCCTTCTTCAGCAGGCTGGAAAATCAAATACACCGTGCCGTCAAAATTGCGATTTTTGGCTAGATGCTGTGCTGCTGCCAACAGCATCGCCGTATGGCCGTCGTGTCCGCAAGCATGCATCTTGCCGGCGTTTTTACTGGCGTGTTCAAAGGTGTTGTACTCTTGCATGGGCAAGGCGTCCATGTCTGCACGCAAGCCAATAGCGCGATCAGACGTTCCGTTTTTGATAATGCCCACCACGCCTGTCGTGCCCATGCCACGGTGTATAGGAATACCCCATTCCGTCAACTTGGTGGCGACCAAATCAGCCGTTTGCACTTCGGCAAAGCACAGCTCAGGGTTGGCGTGAATCTGTTTGCGGATAGCTGCTATGCCAGCAGCTTGGGTGGTGATGGAGTCAATGATTTTCATAACTACTCTTTATGGAAATTTTTTCTACTGCCAGGAATTAAGCTTTGGTTGTTTGCACCATTTTCATGGCTGAAGCGATCAAGGTGGCGACTTGGCTCATGTCGCTGGGCACGATCAGGGTGGTGGCTGAATCGTTGGCGACATTGCCATAAGCATCCAGCGCTCTTTCAGCGACCTTGAGTTGCACCGCCTCAGCGCCGCCGGGTAGTCGAATCGCATTAGCGACCACTTGAATCGCGTGGGCATTCGCATCAGCCACCGCAGAAATAGCCGCTGCCTCGCCCTGCGCCTTGTTGATCACGGCGGCTTTTTCGCCTTCTGAGCGGGCAATGAAAGCCTCGCGCTCACCAGTCGCAATATTGATTTGCTCTTGGCGACGGCCTTCAGACGCAGCAATCAAGGCACGCTTGCCACGCTCTGCTGTGATTTGCGCTTGCATGGCGTGCAGAATTTCCTTCGGCGGCGTCAAATCTTTGATTTCATAGCGCAGCACTTTCACCCCCCAGTTCAGCGCCGCTTCGTCAATCGCTGCGACCACTTGCGCGTTGATGATGTCGCGTTCTTCAAAGGTTTTGTCTAGTTCTAATTTACCAATCACGCTACGCAACGACGTTTGCGCAAGCTGCGAAATGGCAACTACATAATTGCTTGAGCCATAACTTGCACGCATCGCGTCAGTCACTTGAAAATACAACACGCCGTCCACCTGCAATTGCGTGTTGTCTTTGGTGATACACACTTGACTGGCGATGTCTAACGGGATTTCTTTCAACACATGCTTGTAGGCGACCCTATCGACAAAAGGCACCAAAAAATTCAAACCGGGCGTGAGCGTGGCGTGGTATTTCCCCAATCGCTCGACCACCCAAGCGTGTTGTTGCGGCACGATTTTCAGGGTACGAACAATAAAAATAGCGGCAATGACCAATAAAACAATTGCGATTTCCATGACATTTTCCTTTTGAATTTATTTTGGTAGATTATTTCGGTTGATTTTCAGCAACAAGACAGTTTTATATTTTTTTAAGTATCAAGCGGCTGCCAATGACTTGCTCCACACTGTAGGTTCCCGCGCCTGAACCGCTACCGTCCTGCAATTGTGCTGTCCAATTCGCACCACGGTATTTGATGTTGGCTGTGCCATCTTCTTGCCAAGTATCTACATGCACGGTTTGTCCTATGTCCATGTTGACGTCGCTGTTGAACTCTGCCTTCTTGCCTATCATTTTTTTACCGCGCAACAAATGCCAGACAATGACCGCACCGCCGCCAATCACAGCGGCGATTACCAACTGCGCGGTTATGCTCATCCCCAAATGCGCAGCAATTGCAGCCGCAGCCAAGCCGACGGCGAACATCAGCAAATAAAATGTACCCGTTACCAGCTCTATAGCGACTGCCGCACCCGTCAGCAGCCACCAGATACTTGAATCAGCCATAAATCCCCTTTTTGTGTAACTTGCACCACATTTTGACTGAATCATGCCCTCATAACCGCCCAGATGCACGATGTGACTCAATATTTCCTTACACTTCCTGCCTGTTCTGTGATTTGTTGTGATTTTTAACTTTTAACGCCAATTAGACGCACCGCCATGAAATTTCGCTTCCCCATCATCATTATTGATGAAGATTTTCGCTCTGAAAACACCTCCGGTCTGGGCATTCGCGCCTTGGCACAAGCCATTGAAAGCGAAGGTTTTGAGGTGCTTGGCGTCACCAGTTATGGCGATTTGAGCCAATTTGCGCAGCAGCAAAGCCGTGCCAGTGCGTTTATTTTGTCGGTCGATGACGATGAATTCACACCTGGGCCTGATTTAGACCCCGCTGTGTTGAATTTGCGCCATTTCATCGAAGAAGTGCGTCGTAAGAATTTAGAAGTACCTATTTATGTGTACGGCGAGACAAAAACATCACGCCACATTCCCAACGATGTTTTGCGTGAGCTGCATGGTTTTATCCACATGTTTGAAGACACGCCGGAGTTTGTGGCACGTCATATCATCCGTGAAGCGAAAAGCTACCTAGAAGGCGTGCAACCGCCCTTCTTCAAAGCCCTGCTCGATTACGCCGAAGACGGCTCCTACAGCTGGCATTGCCCAGGGCACTCAGGTGGCGTGGCTTTCTTGAAAAGCCCTGTAGGGCAGATGTACCACCAGTTTTACGGTGAAAACATGCTGCGTGCTGACGTGTGCAATGCAGTCGAAGAACTCGGGCAACTGCTCGACCACAATGGCGCAATTGGCGAAAGCGAGCGCAATGCAGCTCGAATCTTCAACGCTGATCACTGCTTTTTTGTGACCAACGGCACATCCACCAGCAACAAAATGGTTTGGCACCACACGGTTGCGCCCAACGATGTGGTGGTGGTGGACCGCAATTGCCATAAATCTATCTTGCACAGCATCATCATGACGGGTGCGATTCCGGTGTTTTTGAAGCCAACGCGTAACCACTTTGGCATCATTGGACCGATTCCCAAGGAAGAGTTTGAAGTCAAATCGATTCAGGCAAAGATCAAAGCCAACCCATTACTAAAGGGTGCAGATGTTAAAAACATCAAGCCACGCGTGATGACGGTTACACAAAGCACCTACGACGGCGTACTGTACAACACCGAAACCATCAAAGGCATGCTTGATGGGTACGTAGAAAACCTGCATTTTGACGAAGCTTGGCTGCCACATGCTGCGTTTCACCCGTTTTATGGCACCTATCATTCGATGGGTAAAAACCGCATTCGTCCGAAATCAGCCGTGGTGTACGCCACGCAGTCCATCCACAAACTGCTGGCCGGGATCAGCCAAGCCAGCCACGTACTGGTGCAAGATTCGCAAACCATTAAGTTGGACAGGCATTTGTTCAACGAAGCGTATTTGATGCACACCTCGACCTCGCCACAGTACAGCATCATCGCCAGTTGCGACGTGGCTGCAGCCATGATGGAGCCGCCAGGCGGCACAGCCTTGGTAGAAGAAAGTATTGTAGAAGCGCTGGACTTCCGACGTGCGATGCGCAAAATTGACGAAGAGTATGGCAAAGACTGGTGGTTCAAAGTGTGGGGGCCAGAGAAATTTGCCGAAGAAGGCATGGGCCGCGCGAGTGATTGGATCATCAAAGGCGAGTCAAAATCGGCCAAAGCGGGCGTCAACTGGCACGGTTTCGGCAAGATGGCGACGGGATTCAACATGCTGGACCCTATCAAAGCCACCATTGTTACCCCTGGCATGGATTTGAACGGCAAATTTGCTAAAACCGGCATCCCCGCCAGCATCGTGACCAAGTTTTTGGCTGAGCACGGCGTCGTGGTTGAAAAAACAGGGCTCTATAGCTTCTTCATTTTGTTCACCATCGGCATCACCAAAGGCCGCTGGAACAGCATGTTGACAGCGCTGCAGCAGTTCAAGGACGACTACGACAAAAACCAACCGATGTGGCGTATCTTGCCAGAGTTCTGCCAAAAGCACCGCAAATACGAAAAAATGGGATTGGCGGACTTGTGCCACCACTTGCACACCTTGTATGCCAAGTACGACATTGCGCGTTTAACGACCGATATGTACCTCAGCGACTTGAAGCCAGCGATGAAACCCAGCGACGCCTATGCCCACATTGCGCAGCGTAAGACTGAGCGCGTGGCGATTGACGAACTAGAAGGCCGCATCACCGTAGGATTAGTGACGCCTTACCCACCGGGAATTCCGCTCTTGATTCCAGGCGAGGTGTTTAACAAGAAAATTGTGGATTACCTCAAGTTTTCTCGTGAATTCAATGCGCAGTGCCCAGGTTTTGAAACCGATATTCATGGCTTGGTAGCAGAAGATGGGGAAGATGGCAAAAAACACTATTTTGCAGATTGCGTGAAAGCCTAGCGCTGCTGGTAACAAATTCAGACAATTTCTAAGCAGAATTTACGTAACTTTTCAACGTAATGCGCGTTAAGTAAGTTACGGTATGCATAAGTCTTCTATTTTGAAGACTATGAATACGCTGTAACTTCTCAAAGACTCTACAAAGGAATTGTATGAAAAAATCTCTAAAACTCGCCCTTATCGTGTCTAGTATTGCGGTTTTGAGCGCCTGTGGGGGCGGTGGTGATACAGAAGTCATCGTTACGCCAGGTCAACCTCATGCATTTTTGTCCGTTGATAACCTCAACTATGGTAACGGCACAGTTTGTATAGAGGATATTTTCTTAGACGCTTCCTCAGCTCAAGGTCAGCAAGCTGCACGTGACTTGATCGATTTCTACGGCACCTACGATTTTGGTTTACGCCCCATACACAACGCTTATTCGGCACCCACGTATTGCGGTGGTCCAACATCCAACTACACACCACCGCCTGGAACTATTGTTGATGCAAACTACTACTACAACGTGATTGTGCCGCGTGTTCGTTAAAATCATCTAACCTAAATGCTATTATTAATATAGCACTTTAGGTAATAAATGCGCCGGCTAGAGCCTGATTTATACACGAAATCAGGCTTTTTTCTTCTTTACAACTTCAAATCAGACGCCAAAGACGCCAATGCCTCTGGCTCTATTTGCGTGTGCGCTGGGTAGTTGGTGTGGTCGCAGCCCAGTTTAACGCCAGCACCGGCCAGCACAGCGGCACGCATAGCGGTAGCCAGCTCAAAACGCACAAAATGAACAGCTGACGTCTTCTCATCCGTCTCGCGGTCCAAGTCTTCGTCTGCAATGGCGTATACGCGAGTATGGCCTTCCACCTCCACAAACATACGGTCTTCCACACCGATCAGACGCTTGAGTTCACGACGGCGTTCGTTTTCATCAGGGTACTCAATCATCATGGTGGCTTTCCAGTTACCGCCATCTGGAACTAGGGGTGCGTAAGCCTCGATTTCTTGAAGGATACCCTCTTCTTCAAAGACTTTCTCAATGCGCAGCATTTCTTGAATTTGGTAGCGCACCGTGGTTTCAGACTCAAACTGCAAATTAATATGCTCGCCCAAATGCACGGAGCGCAGCTGGCGGTGCGCCATGATCTGCTCGCGATTCGCCTTGCGGTATTTCGTATAGGCCTCAAGCGTCATGAGGTTTTCAGGGGTGATGTGGCCAGTCAATTGCATGGTATTTCTCAAATTAAATTCTTTTATTTCAATCCGTATGCTTCACGAATCAAGGTGAGCGGGTGTTTCTGTGGCACAGCGCCCAGTTCGTTAACGTCAAAACCTTGCGCAATATGGTGCCCGCCCAGCGGGCAGTCAGAACTGATCACATCGGGCAAGCCGCCATCTTTATGACTGGCCATGGCTTTGAACAACGGTTTGCCGATTTTCATGGCCTGCTGGTGCGTGGCCTTTTTGACACCAAAAGTGCCAGCATGACCTGAGCATCGCTCATGGGTGTGAACGCTGGTGCCGGGTACCATTTTGAGCATTTCTTCGGTTTTTTTGCCGATTTGTTGGACACGGCCATGGCAGGGAATTTGGTAGCTGATTTTGCCAAGTTCATGGGGGAAATCGACCTTCAGCAGCCCATCCCGTTTTCGTGCCATCAGATATTCAAACGGATCCCACATCGCCTCTTTGACCAAAGCAACATCGGCATCGCCAGGGAACATCAGTGGAATTTCTTGTTTGAACATCAAGGTGCAACTGGGCACGGCGCTCAAAATCGCGAAACCGTCTTTGGCGTACCTGGCCAGCACGGGAATGTTGGCGTCTTTGCTGTTTTTGACGGAATCGAGGTCGCCCAGCTCCAGCTTGGGCATACCGCAGCAAGATTCTTTGTCAACGATGACGTAGGGCACTTCGTTGTGGTCCAGGATTTTGAGCAAATCGTGGCCAATGCCGGGTTCGTTGTAGTTGATGTAACAGGTCGCATAAACCGCGACCTTGCCGGGTGTCTTCTCGCCGTCTTTGACAGGGAAATCTGATGATGTTGCCGCACCTGAGCGGAATTTTTTGCTGGCAAAGTCTGGCAACCAGGCATCTTTATCCACCCCAAGCGCTTTTTCCATCACAGCACGAGCGGGTTTGGTGTGGTTCACCGCATTCACCACCTGCGACACGATAGGAATGCCTGCAAATGAGCCGGTTACATCGGTAGATGACAAAAAGCGCTCCCCCATGCCCACGTCGCCTTTTTTGAACTTGATAGCCTTGGCGCGCAGCATGGTGTGCGGAAAGTCTAGGTTGAACTCATGCGGAGGCACGTAGGGGCATTTGGTCAGGTAGCACAGGTCGCACATGTAGCACTGGTCAACCACTTTCCAGTAGTCTTTTTTGTCCACGCCATCGACTTCCATGGTTTTGGACTCATCCACCAAGTCAAACAGTGTCGGGAACGAACCGCACAAGCTGACGCAACGACGGCAACCATGGCAAATGTCAAAAATGCGCTCCAGTTCGTGAAAGGTCGCTTCTTCGTTGTAATACTCGGGATTTTGCCAGTCAATCGCGTGGCGCGTCGGGGCGGCTAAGTTGCCTTCTGTTGCCATATATGCCTCTGAAGTTTTTTACTTTAAATACTCTGCATTGGGCATTGCCAAGAACGCCCAACACACAAAATTCAATGACGAATCAACGATCAATCAACGAGTTCTGCAAGCGCTTTGGCGTAGCGGTTGGCGTGTGAACGCTCAGCTTTAGCCAAAGTTTCAAACCAGTCAGCCACTTCATCGTGGCCTTCGGTGCGCGCTGTTTTAGCCATGCCTGGGTACATATCGGTGTACTCATGGGTTTCGCCAGCGACAGCAGACTTCAAGTTGTCACGGGTCGCGCCAAAAGGCATGCCGGTGGCTGGGTCGCCACATTGCTCCAGCCACTCCAAGTGACCGTGCGCATGGCCGGTTTCCCCTTCAGCGGTGGAGCGAAACAACGCTGCCACGTCTGGCTGGCCTTCAATGTCGGCCTTGTTTGCGAAATACAAATAGCGACGGTTCGCCTGTGACTCGCCAGCGAAGGCGGCTTTCAGGTTGTCTTCCGTTTTTGAGCCTTTGAGTGCTGCCATGGAAATCTCCTAATGGGTAAGAAAAATAGGTGGCATGTTGCAATTTGATGACGCAACAAAACCAATCCTTTGACAAGAATTTGTCAAAGACCGTGATAGCTTAGCGCCAATAGAGGGCGGGGTCTAATAGCTAGCGTCAATCACCCGCATAGTGATGGACTATTGCGTCACTTAAATCGCTAGTATTTGTAATACGATGAAAAAATGTGAAGCTCGCCGATACGCCGGATTTTGTGCAACGCAACCCGAAAGTTGCGTCGTGACCGTCATTCATCTTGGCCCTGGGTCACCCCAAGGCTCGGTGCTACCTACCCGCCATCTCAGCGAACCGCCTCAAAGATGGCCTATTTGGTATTGCTGCGCGTAGAGATTGCCCGTTTCACCCGCTATGAGTTTCCCCATAACGACTCGTCTCTGTTGCTCTGATCCTCACCTTGTATCGACACTTGCGTGGCGACTTTCAGTGGGCAGCCGTTAGCTGCTACGCTGTCCTATGCAGTCCGGACGTTCCTCCAGTGCTTGGTTTCCCAAATTGCACCAGCGACGGCCTAGCGAGCTTCACACGTGTATTATCCCACGCCAATTTTCAGCACATGCCAATACCGTTTTACAAATGATATTTATTCAGCAGTTACCCGCCAAACGACATTTCCAACATCATCTGCTACTAAAAGTGCCCCTTCTTTATCAATCACGACGCCAACCGGTCGCCCTTTGGCTTTGTTGTCTTCACTCAAAAACCCTGTCAAAACATCAATTGGTCGCCCATTAGGTTTACCGTTTTCAAAAGGTACAAAAATCACTTTATAGCCACTATGCGGTCGCCGATTCCAAGAGCCATGTTGCCCAATAAACATGCCTTTACTCAAATTAACAGGTAGCTTGACACCGTCTGAAAACGTCAACCCCAGCGACGCCGTGTGTGCGCCTAACGCGTAATCTGGAAGAATTGCTTTTGCCACCAAAGCGGGTTGCTGTGGTTGAACGCGCTGATCAACATGTTGGCCGTAATAGCTATATGGCCAGCCATAAAAACCGTCTTTGCGGACAGAGGTCATATAGTCTGGCACCAAATCACTGCCAAGCTCGTCACGTTCATTCACTACCGTCCACAAGGCGCCAGTGACGGGCTCCCAAGCTAGGCCATTCGGGTTACGCAAGCCAGATGCAAAAATATGATGTTGGCCTGTTTTGATATCGATTTCCCAAATTGCGGCACGCTCAAACTCTGCTTCCATGCCATTTTCGGCGACATTGCTATTGGAGCCAACGGTAACATATAGTTTGCTGGCGTCAGGGCTGGCAACGATGTTTTTTGTCCAATGGTGGTTAATCGGGCCTGCAGGCAAATCCAATAATTTTCTGCCCGCTGTTTTGATCTGGGTATCGCCCGTGCTGTAGGGAAAGCGCAAAACAGCGTCTGTATTCGCAACGTATAGCTCGTTATCCACCAGCGTCATGCCAAATGGTGAATTCAGTCCGTCAAGAAAAACTGATTGAAAATCAGCCACGCCGTCACCATTCGTATCGCGCAGTAAAGTGATACGGTTCGGACTGGCCACACCTGCCCCAGCCATCTTCATCACCAAGCCCATGACCCAAGCACGGATACCTTTAGCGGATTGAGCTTTAGCTGGCGCGTTAGATTCGGCCACCAAGACATCGCCGTTCGGCAGCACATAGAGCCACCTTGGATGTTCAAGACCGACTGCAAATGCAGCAACACGCGTCCCCAATGCAGCTACAGGTATGTCACCCACATTCCAACCTTTGGCTGGTGCAATATTGACGGTTGGAATAATCGATTGAGCCGGGGATGGCAGAGTTGGTAAAGGGCCGTAGCCCGCCTCAACTGGCAACTTAGCCAAGTCGCTACAAGCGCTAAGCAATGCAAAAAGGACACTCACACCAACGGCGCCGCCTCGAGACAACGCATGTGTGAGACCTCTATGCAAATAATGCTTCAAAGCCGCCCCATCACCAGCAGCACCACGATGATGAGCACAATCAGCCCGATACCACCGCTAGGTCCATAGCCCCAGCTCTTGCTGTGCGGCCAGCTCGGAAGAGCGCCCACCAATATCAAGATCAAAATAATCAACAGTATGGTTCCTAAGCTCATGAGTTTCTCCTAATGGTTGATGTGTAGCGACCGATAAAAAATTTATTTTGCCGGTGGTGCTTCAGCTGGCACAACAATAATCGCCGTTCCGCCACCTGCGCCAGTTTTTCCGGTATCACCTTTGTTGCCATCGTTGCCCTGGTTACCCTGGTTACCCATAGCGCCTGTATTCCCCGTGTTTCCTTTGTTGCCCTCAGCGCCTTGGCTGCCAGTTGCACCTTGTGGACCGGCTGGCCCAGGCACTGCGACTGGCGTCGTAGGCATGATGACCGTTGGTCTGTCACAGGCGGTCAAACCCAACACAGCCAGCAGGGCGGAAGCTACTAAATACTTGTTCATATTGAATCCTTTTAAATTTAAAAAAACAGTGTGAACAGCACGTTGCTATTCACGTTGAGCCAGAAACATTGCAATTGGTGAATGGCGATATGTGTGGCGTGGTTCCAGAATAGGGAAGTCATGCTGACTTGACCGTGCGTTAGCGAACATAGCGAAGATGTATAAAAAATATCCAACTGTGTGCGGCGCCGAACAGTAGGTGACAAGCTTGTTGGTTATCGTTGCATCAAGGCAATTGAGACTATTGCGCACTAAAAAATAACCCATGACAACACCCAAAAATTCAACCGATCAGACTGCACCCTATAGCCGTTCAAGTGCAGCTACCACTGTTATTGCCACCTTGGCGGTGATAGCCGCGCTGTGGTGGGGACAGCGCTTTCTCATTCCTTTGGCCGCTGGTTTGATGTTGGCTATCTTAGTCATGCCATTGACGATACGCCTGACCCATTGGTTACGCAGTGTGGTGGTCGCCACCACCTTGACACTGCTGATTGTGATTGGCGTACTTGCTTTAGGGGTCATGGCTTTTGGCGGACAATTTGTTCGCGTTATCGAACGTGCGCCTGAGATGATCAGCATGGTGGCGCAGCAAGTGGCTGAAACTGAGCCTGGTGTTGATAGCGTTTTGAGCCGTGCACGTGTCGCTTTGCACGAACTGGACAATGCAGCCGACAGATTGGTTGCAGGCAAACCGATGCGCTCTGGTCGTCGCGCTGCTGCCGTCACACCTTCGAGCCAAGCGCAAACACCGCAACCAAACAACAACATCACCACGGGTGCGACGGTAGCTTTGCGCGAAACAGCAATGAACGGCTCAACCGTTCTGCTCGGATTCACCGCTAACCTAAGCGTTATTCTCTTCATTGCTTTTTTTGTGCTGACGGGTGGCAAGCCTTTGACTGAAAAGTTCTTAAATCTATGGAGCTATACACCGCAGGCACATGAGCATGCAAGGCATGCGATGCTTGAATCAGCTCGGCAAATCCGCATGTATTGCGCGGTTCTACTGGTGACCAATGTTTTGATTGGCATCTGTGTGTGGATCGCATTCAAACTGGCGGACTTGCCAGATGCTGCGGGTTGGGGCGTTGCGGCAGGTGTTTTGCACCTTGTGCCCTACTTAGGTATGGCAGTACTTACGGCCCTGGGTGCAGCAGAGACTTTTTTGGTGCATGAAACCATGGGTATGGCTGCCGGCATGGCCATATTTTTGATCATATTGTCCACGCTAATCGGCACGTTTGGCACGGCATGGCTGCAAGGACGTGCAGCGAAAATGAATTCAGCCGCCGTCTTCATAGGCCTGGTATTTTGGGGCGCACTTTGGGGTATTTGGGGGCTGTTTTTAGGCCCCGCACTGGTGGTGTTGATGAAAGTCTTGGCGGAACACTCACGTCATGGCAGACGCTTTGCCAACCTCATGCAGGGCTGATTGATGCCGTTAAATTTATGCTGCCAATGGCAAAGGCAGTAATTTGAAATACGCCTTTTTCGAAAAGGCATAACATTCGCAAGCGTGGCGTTCCAGCCGCTGCCTGTCATGCACAACAATATGGCCACGGCTGTATTGAATAGCGCCCTCGTGCTGCAGTTTGAGCGCAGCAGCCGTCACACCTTCACGGCGTACCCCCAGCAAACTTGCCATCGCTTCTTGAGTCATCAACAATTCATTGGATGTTGCTCTGTCTAAACCTTGCAGCAACCGGCGGCTAAGCTGTTGGTCGATCGAATGGTAACGGTTGCAAACTGCGGTTTGCGACACTTGTGAGAACATGGCATGTGTGTAGTTCAGCATCAGTTTCATGATCGGGTTGCTAAATTCCATGGCATTTTTCACCGCACTCGCGCTGAGACGATAAGCCATACCAGCGCTTTGCACAATCGCTTCATGCGGTGTCACATCACCACCCATGAAGATGGAGACACCAACAACGCCTTCATTGCCAACCACGGCAATTTCAGCAGTTTCACCATCTTGCGTCATGTAAACCAAGGAAACAACAGCAGAGGTCGGGAAATACACATGCGCTGGTGCTCTGCTTGGCTCAAACAGCACTTGGCCGACTTTAAGCTCTACCGGCTCAAGCAAAGACTGCCAGCTCTGCCATTCTCCGTTTGGGAAGACTGCCAGCAAGTGATTGTGGCGTGGGTCGTGAAGGCTATGGGTTAGTGGTTTCATGAGTCACTCGTATCGTGGTAAGAGCCTTCATGATGCGCACAACCGACACAGCAAGGTATCAGAAGTTACCGTTTGCTCTTGTCGGATAGAACCTACAGTCATATAAAAGAAAAGCAACACTATGTACGCCAACCAACAGACAGCAGGCCTTCACAGCAATATTCTTTACATGTTGAATCAGTAAATCACAGTGTTTTTACACATGATTTGCTAAATTGAACAACTCTGTAAAATTTATTCAAGAAAGAGGAATCTTATGAAAACGATCAACAAATTAACTCTCAATGTCGCCGTAATTGCTTTGCTTGCTGCGCTAGGCGGCTGCGCGGGCATGTCTGCACGCGATCAAAATACGGCTGTCGGCGCGGGTATTGGCGCCATTGGCGGCTCCATCCTAACCAATGGCAGTGCGATTGGGACGATTGGCGGTGCGGCTGTAGGTGGTGTTATCGGCAACCAAGTTAAGCCGTGATCGCTGCTGCGTCTTCGAAATTAAGAATGGCTAAGCTAGTTTTCACTTGAGTTCTGTGAATTCTTTTTGATTCTTTTTTGAATCTTTTTAGCCGTTCAATTTTTGAGGAATTTTAAGAATCTTCGCCGACAGCAAGGTTTCAGCGAAAAAGAACAGCAGTGCGAGCAAAAACGACACCACGCCAGCGATAAAAACAACAATAGCGGTGCGGGCGAAATTGACCTCTAAGGTTTCGCCGAAGAACAATAAAACAATGGTTGAACCGATCAAAATAGCGCACAAAATCAACAGTGCGATGCACCAGTTCACCAAGGTACTGCGCTGACGCAGCAGCCGCAACTCGTCTTTCCAACGTTGCATTTTTGGCGCATCTGGCAAATCCTCCATCCATACCTCTACTTGTCTGGCACGGTCAATAATCCGCGCCAAACGACCTGCGACGGCGCCTATCATGGCGGCAACAGCGTTGAGCAAAAAGACGGGCGCAATAGCCAGCTGAATACCTTGACCAACAGCTGAAAGATCGGATGGAAGTAACATAAATTCCTTATTATTCAACTACTTAAAGTTATTTACCTTGATTCTATTTACTTTGAATGACGTAAAGCTTTAGCTACTTCAGCAAACCCTGCCCCACGCTCTGATGGCGTGATGTAAGTTGGCAAATGCGTCAGTTGGCTTTCAAATCGTCGAATATTCGCCACACCGACCGAATACTTAAAATGCTGAAACATCGCTTGGTCGTTACCTGAATCGCCCACAAACACCCATTGGTCGATTTCTGAAGCCAAATCTCGCTGAAATAGTTGCTGAACAATCCATTGAGCGCCCGTCCATTTGTCAAAATGCCCAAAGCAGCCATGGATGTGGATGCTGCTGACCGTGGTTTGCATACCCGCCTGCTTGAGAACTGCGAGGATAGCTTGTACGGTTTCTGGCGACAAGTCTTCAAATTCTTTGTAATCAAACGCCAAATCAGTCTCTCGCCCCGCGTGGTCACGCGACAACACGGCAGTGGGCACCTGCGCCAACACCTGCTGAGCGATGTGTGCCATACGAGCCAAGTTGTCGGCCCGTGTGGCTGCGTCTTGCCGATATAGTTTTGATAGCACCTTAGGCAACAAATACGCCGGCTGGATGTCAATTTGAGGGGTATTTTGTGCAAAATCAGCTGTGCCCGCCGCTGAATCGACCATTTTCAGCGCTACCGCACCATTTTCAACCACGATGGCATCGACCGGCAAACGGGCGGCCAAAGGCTCTGCCCAACCGACCGGTCGACCGGTGATGGGGATGACATGCAGTCCCGCTGCCTTCAAATCCGCCAAAGCCTGCAAGGCGTCGGGCGTGATGCGGCCGTGCGTGGTCAATGTGTCGTCAATGTCGGTGAAGACGCCGATGATGTTGCGGCGGGCTTCGAGAGGCCATTGCGACAGAGGGAGCATGCTGTATTTTTAGCCCGCGTTTTGTAGCGCCAAGCCCGCGTGCTCGCGCAGCGGATGGAAATGGATCTTCGGGAAGCGCTCTTGCGCCAAACGCACGTCGTATTGCGAAGTGGTCAGATAAGCCAGCGTGTTGGCCGCATCCTGCGCCATGCGTTGTGGGTAGGCGTTGACGAATTCTTGCAACTCTTTCGGCGTATCGGCGGTAATCCAGCGCGCGCCGGTGTACTGGCTGCCTTCCAGGCGAATATCAGCGTCGTATTCGCCTTTCAAGCGGTGCTGCACCACTTCAAACTGCAGTTGCCCAATCGCACCCAGCAGCATATTGCCACCCATTTCAGGACGGAAAACCTGAATCGCGCCCTCTTCACCCAGTTGCGCCAAGCCTTGCTGCAGCTGTTTGGTCCGTAGCGGGTTGCGCAACACCACCGTCATGAACATTTCAGGCGCAAAAAACGGCAGGCCGGTGTATTGCAGGTTGATGGAGCCATCCGTAATCGTGTCACCCAGCTGCACGCCGCCGTGGGTGGTGAAACCCACGATGTCCCCCGCGTAGGCCTCTTCCACCGCTTCGCGGCGTTGTGACATGAACGTCACAACCGATGTAGGGCGCAGCTCTTTGCTGGTACGCATGACCTTGAGCTTCATGCCCGGCGTGTACTTGCCCGAGGCCATACGCACAAAGGCGATGCGGTCGCGGTGGTTCGCGTCCATATTCGCCTGCACCTTGAACACCACACCGCTGAAAGGCGTGTCCTCAGGTTGCATGACTTTGACGACCGGCTGGCGGTTCACCAAGGTGCTGCTGGTGCGGCTTTTCGGGCTGGGGGCGAGATCGACCAAGGCGTCCAGCACCTCCATCACACCAAAGTTATTCACACCCGAGCCGAAAAACACCGGCGTCTGCTTGCCTGCCAAGAAGGCGTCCATATCCCAAGCAGGAGACGCGCCCGTAGCCAGCTCCATGCTTTCTGCCGCTGCTGCCCATTCGCTGCCAAAGCGTGCCAGCAAAGCGGCGGTATCACTCAGCGGCATAGCGTCAAAATCTTGCGGCAAACGCTCACTGCCGCTCTCAAACACCGTCATCGTCTGGGTGCGTAAATTCACAATCCCGCCAAACGACTTGCCCTGCCCCACCGGCCAGGTCATGGGCACGCAGGGCATACCCAGCTCGCGCTCGATCTCATCCAAAATATCCAGCGGCTCGCGCACTTCGCGGTCCATTTTGTTGACGAAGGTAATGATGGGCGTGTCGCGCTGGCGGCAAACCTCTATCAACCTGCGGGTTTGTGCCTCAACGCCGTTGGCCGCATCAATCACCATCAGCGCAGAATCCACCGCCGTCAAAACACGGTAGGTGTCTTCCGAAAAGTCTTTGTGACCGGGTGTGTCCAGCAAATTGATCACATGGTCGCGGTACAGCATCTGCATCACGCTTGAGGCCACCGAAATACCCCGCTGCTTTTCAATCTCCATCCAGTCAGAAGTTGCATGACGCGTGGCCTTACGCGCCTTGACCGAGCCAGCAATCTGAATCGCACCCGAGAACAGCAAAAGCTTCTCAGTCAGCGTGGTTTTACCCGCATCAGGGTGAGAAATGATGGCAAACGTGCGGCGGCGGCGGGTTTCGGAGAGGAAAGACATGGGGTTTTATGGGCGCAAAGCAAGGTAGAAGCAACCCATGATTTTACCTAAGCGGCTTTGACTCAACCGCACCCATTTCGAAGAGAAAACCACGTCTATCCGTCAAATGCGGTATTTTAAGACTATTTTTAGCCTCTAGCCGGCGTATTTATTGCTTAAACTGCTATTTAAAATATAGCAAAAATACCCGGTTTACTCTCCCCAAGGCAACATCAGCGTCACAATACTCAGCTTCGCAAATTCGGGTTCAAACTCGTCGATGATCTTTTGCGGATCTGGGCAGAGGGTGGCGTCGCTGATGATGCCGAATTGGACACCACCGCCGTAGCTCAAGATGGAGACGCCTAGGCCAACGCTGCCGCTTTGGGGCACCCAAAACAGGCTTTGCTCAAGGGTTGAACCGCAGAATTTCAGCTTTTCTTTCGGGCCGGGCACATTGGTCATCACGGCTGTGGTTTTCTTCGAGAACAGGTTGAGCAGCGCTTCCTGAGCGGGTTTGACCAACGTACCGGCTACTGCGAGCATGCCAAACGCCAACAGCGGCTGCATGCTGCCTTTGAGCGCACCCATGCGACGGCGCACTTCGTAGACGCGTTCGATGGGGTTTTCTACGCCGATGGGCAGCACCAAAGGCGCTAAGCCAAAGTTATTGCCCAGCTTGTGGGCTTGATCCAAAGGGCGCAAATTGACGGGAACCATGGCGCGGATTTCTTGGCCTGTGGTGTTGTCGCCCAAGGCACGCAAATACTCGCCAATCGCGCCAGCGACGCAGCTGAGCAGTACATCGTTCAAAGAACAATTCAGCGCTTTACCAACGGCTTTGACTTCATCCAGCGGAATGGGCTGGCACCAGGCTACTTTTTTGGTTGTGCCGGGTGTGCCTTTGAGGCGGGTAGGCGAGTCATCCGGCATCAGCACCAGCGCAGCGGCGTCACTGGCGAGCTGGTAGGCGATTTTGGCCATGCTGACGGTATTGCTCGCTGTGCTGGTCATACCTTGCCTAGGGTCGGCCAGCATGTCTAAGGCATTGCTAAAGCCATCACCTGTTTTTCCCAATGTTTTAACAGCGAGCTGGGTGAGTGATTTGATCAAGGTGCCTGCTATCCAATCTTCAGCGCCCTCAATACCTCCCATGAAGCCGCCGCGCTTTTCAACCTTGGCTTTGCGCTCAGGTGGCTTGGGGCCGCCGTCGACCATGGACATGCTGACGGCAATCAAAGCGATGCCATCGGCGATGCAATGGTGGATGCGAACGATCAACACGCTGCCACCATCGTAATCTTCAATCAAATGCAATTGCCACAGTGGACGCCGCGGATCTAACGGCTGCATGGCCAATGCGGCAACACAATCTTGCAACGCAGCTTGCTCTTGACCTTTGGCAACCTTGGGGAGCTTTTCAACAACGATGTGTTTGCTGATGTCAAACGACTTGTCATCCACCCACGTCGCGCCCGCCGAATCCTCCACCACGCGCTGCTTGAAGCGGCGGAATTTGAGCAGGCTGTTTTCAACGCGCTCACACAAAGCGTCGTACGAGACCTGCGGCTTGAGCGTCCACACACCGACAATCATCATCAAGTTACTGGCGGAATCCATGCGCAGCCAAGCGGTGTCGACCTTGCTCATCCGCTCACCGCTCATGCCTAAGGTGCCTGCGACCGCGCGACGCATATCTTTTTGTACTTTTTTAGCGGCCAACTGAGCCGTCTCTTTGACTGCTGTTTGTAGCGTTGATTTGGCCGTTGGTGATGTGCCCCGGGAAGTTAGAGGCTTAGAAATCCGAGTAACCATGATGACTCCAAATAGCAAACACTAGTGATATCGCTCTATTTTCAATTTAAATTGCAGTTTAAGATAGTGGGCACTTACCCCAATTCTGCTTATTCCTCAGGAGTTTACATGTCAGATCTCACCGCTAAATTTGAAGCCGCCGTTGCCAACTCTAAAAACCTGAGCGAGCGCCCGGACAACGCGACCATGCTTAAGCTTTATGCCTTGTACAAACAAGCAAGCACGGGCGACAACGCCGACAAAAAACCAGGCTTCAGCGACATGGTGGGCCGCGCCAAGTGGGACGCATGGAACGGCATGAAAGGTACAGACAGCGACGCAGCCAAGCAGCAGTACATTGACTTGGTTGAGTCTTTGAGCTGATACCTTTCTCAACGGGAAATCAGCGGTGATTGCGCCGCTACTTTTTGGGTGCTGTTTTCTTGGCTGGCTTAGCCAACAAGGCATCTAAATTTTTACTGATTTCCGCCTCAATTTTGTCTTTAAAAGCGCCCACTAAAAAACCAAGTTTCGCTTTCAACTCAAAGCCGTCTTTGGTCACCACCAGTGTGCCCTTGACGCCAGAGCGTGTGAAGCTCACACAGTCTTCTGTTTTACCTTCTTCGTAAGTGCAAGCCATGTCGAGTTTATCCTCGACGTCTTCTGCCCATTTGAAAGCAATGTCGCGCGCTTTGGCCAAACCTAAGGCGTGTTTGCGGTGGATGTGAATGTCTGCCATAGTTGCCTTTACAAATGCTTTTAAAAGTTAAGCCTTACTCTTTATGGGTTCTAGTTGATCTTTTTCAATGCTGCCTGCCGTGCTTCTTTCGGCAATGCTGCTAGGTTTGTCACGGCTGCGTAAAACTTGTTCCAGTCGCCACCTTGCTGCTCAAACAGCGCTTCAAATTGTGGCACACCATCCTCATACGCAGCCAAAGCGCCAAAGGCGGCATTATTGGCTTGTTTGACCCAGTTGTCGTAGCCTGCATAGCCATGCCAGCTGGCCTTGAGTAACTCGTATTGAGTTTTGAAATTCTCAATAATTTTATTTTTAATATTTGCTATATTTTCAATAGCTGCATAAGCATATTTATCGCCGGCTAGAGTCTTATTTTCACCATATATTTCAGACAGTTGAAGTCTGGTCGCTTTGGTCAACGCTTTGAATTGTTTGCGCCGCCCGTCATAAACTTCATACTCGGCTTTAACAGCTTCAGAACCATACTTTGCCAGCCAGCGCGCGCCGCCTAAGCGTTCCACCGCTGTGGCGAAAGACTCGTTAAACGAGGTGTCATCTGCCACATAAACCACCTGATGCGCCAACTCGTGAAACACGATGCGTGCTAGTTCGCCTTCAGGGTAGCCAATGAAGGTACTGAGCAGCGGGTCGCCCCCCGCCCAGTTACTCCAGCCCAGTGTGGAATAAGCAGGTACGCCATAAACGCTGACGTCAAAATCTAATTTTTTGAGTTCTTCTGCTTCCAGTTTGGCTTCGGCTTCCGAAAAATAGCCACGGTAACCCACACAGCCTGCCACGGGAAAACACCAAGTTTTGAGTTTCAGGGACAACGCAGGCGCAGCAACCACGTTCCACACCACGGCTTTGCGTTTTAAATCGGCATAGCGCTTGTAGCTGGGGTTGTCGGGGAGTTTCAACTCTTCTGCGGCAAAAGCACGTATTTTTTTGGTCAATGCCAATTTGGCTTTGAGTTTCTCAGGTGTTTGAGCGTCAGCTAGCCAATCATCAATAGGGCGAGCAGCTTTCATGAGCGAGACATGGCCTTCGACAGACTGCCAGTAATAGCCCAAATCAGCACAGCTGCTTAGACACAACAGCAACGCAAAAGCCAACAATTTAACGACTAATTGCAACGTTTTACCTCAACCAGGCAATCGTAAAAAACGGGGCCTTGACCCAAATCGGTCAATTGCTGACTCGTCACTTCATTGACGTTGGTGCCATTCAGCCCCAGCTTGCGCCACCAAATCCCCAAACCATTGACCACGCCTGGGCGCGCGCGTTTGGACACCACCGCTTTGCACTGGTAGCTGCCGCGCTGATTGAACACATTGACCACATCACCAGAAGCGATGCCACGGCTGTGCGCATCGTCAGTGTGAATCTCCAGCACCGGCTCGGCTTCAATATCGCGCAAACTGGTGACATTGACGAAGGTGGAGTTGAGAAAATTGCGTGCCGGCGGTGAAATCATGGCCAGCGGGTAGGTGGCGGATGAACCCGCTAGTTCATAGTTATTCAAATGATCCGGCAAACCATCCAAGCCCTGTTTAGCCAAGCTGTCGCTGAAAAATTCGCACTTGCCCGACGATGTGGGAAAGTTGCCGTTGGCGAAAGGCGCATCAGCTATGGTTAGCGTCGAAAAACCTTTATCCAGCAAGGTGTCAAAACTTACTTTGCTGCCAAACGCTTGCTTGCACAGGGCTTTGTCATCGTCAGCAAAGCACGCATCGGTATAGCCCATGCGGGCAGCAAGTTCGCGGAAAATCTGGGTGTTGGTTTTGGACGCGCCCAGGGGTGCGATGGCAGGGCGGTTCAACATCACGTCGGTATGACCGTAGGTGGTGTGGATGTCCCAGTGCTCCAGCTGCGTGGTGGCGGGCAGGATGTAGTCGGCGTAGTCGGCGGTATCGGTTTGAAAATGCTCCAGTACCACGGTAAACAGATCTTCTCTGGCGAAACCTTTGACGACCTGGCTGGAATCGGGCGCGACCGCCACAGGGTTGCTGTTGTAGACGATCAATGCTTCGATTTTGGGACCGAATTCGGCGGAACTTGGTTTTTGCAAATCGTCGCCGATGGTCACCATGTTGATGGTACGGGTGCTTGTGATTTCAAGATCTGGTCGTTGCAAAGCCGCCTTGTCCACCGGAAACATGCCCGAACTGGACAGCAACAAGCCACCTGCGGGGTGCTTCCAAGCGCCAATCAACGCTGGCAAGCAAGCAACGGCACGCACCGCATTGCCACCACCGCGCACGCGCTGCATGCCGTAGTTCAGGCGGATGGCTGCGGGTGTTTGGTTGACGTAGCACTGACCATAATCAAACGCCAAAGACTTGATTTGTTCAACGGGGATGCCACAAACCTTGGCGGCGCGTTCTGGCGTCCAGAGCAGCGCACGTGCTTTCAACGCCTGCCAGCCGACCGTGTGTTTGTCGATGTAATCATGATCCAGCCAATCGTTGGTGATCAACTCATGCATGATGGCTAGAGCCAGCGCAGCATCGGTGCCCGGTAGCAAAGCGATGTGTTCATGGCATTTGTCAGCGGTTTCTGTTTTACGTGGGTCGATGCAGATGAGTTTGGCACCCTCGCGTTTGGCGGTCTGGGCATAGCGCCAAAAGTGCAGGTTGCTGCCGATGGAGTTGCTGCCCCAGATGATGATGAGCTTGGACTGCGCAAAAAACTCGACCTTCATGCCGACTTTGCCACCCAAGGTGTACGCCAAGCCCTCGCCACCGGCCATAGAACAAATCGAGCGGTGCAGTTTGGAAGCACCCAGCTTGTTGAAAAACCGCGCCGCCATGGCCTCGCCCTGCACCAAACCCATGGTGCCTGCGTAGCTGTAGGGGACGATGGCTTGCGGGTTGTGCGCTGCAATCGACTTGAGTTTTGTAGCGATATCAGTCAACGCAGCATCCCAGGACACGGGTTCAAAACGACCCAGACCCTTGGGGCCGACACGCTTCAGCGGCGTCAGAATGCGCTCGGAGTGATAAGTGCGCTCGGTGTAGCGCGACACCTTGGTGCACAACACGCCATCGGTGTGCGCATGTGCAGGATTGCCCTGCACTTTGACGGCAATGCCGTCCACCACGGTGGTCAGCAAAGCGCATGTATCGGGGCAGTCGTGCGGGCAGGCACCGCGAACGGTG
>JANPIC010000099.1:0-24888 GCA_031424795.1 Polaromonas sp.
TGTCCCAGCGCACTGCGACGTCTGAGCCACCAGAGCTACCGGATGAGGGGGGAACGCTCATGGTCAGGTAGCTGTCGCTGGGTTTGTGGGCCTGGGCAGGGGTTGATGCCAATGATGTCAAAAATAATAGCACCATAGGCAGTAAATACGCCGGCTTTAGTGCTTTTTTGATCTTAAAAGTGATGGTTTGAGTGAATTTGGACATTACTTCACCCCCGCCAACTTCGCCAAGCCAGCGGCAAGTTCGGTTAAATGCGCGTCCTCATACTTGTTTTGCTTGAGCCAATTCAGCGCTGGCTCTGCCGCTGCTGCGTTGTTGGCGGCCAGGGCGGTGCGCAGCAGCACTTCGGCATCACGCGGTTCTTTTTGCAGCTTGTAGTTGTTGACAGCCAAGGTGAGTGCTTTTTTCGTGTTGTTTTCAATGTCCAGCTCAAAGCGGGCGGCTTCCTGCTCATGCAGACGGTCGCCGCGTTTGGCGGCTTCGACAAAACGGTCGCGCAGGGCGCTGGCCCAATCGGCCGCTTTTTTATGGTTGACGGCTTTGCCCGCCAAGGCCAGGCGCAGCAGCAAAATGTCAGAGCGCTCCCAGTCCGCCAGCAGCGCAATCACCGCTTCAGGCTTCTTTTGTTGCAGCAAAAAATCGGCGTACGCACCGAGTAAAAACTGGTCCGTCACGCCCAATTTCAAAGCCCGCTTGAAGTAAGCATCAGCGTCGTCAAAGCGTTTCAATCGAATCGCCATCTCGGCCAAACGGGTCAACTCCCAAAGCATCAGTTCAGGTGCGGCTTTAACCTCTGCGTTCTGGTCGGCTTTAACCGCAGCATTCAGCGTGTCAAAAGCACTCTGTAACCCTGCCGTCCCGCCCGAATGCGCCAATACGTATTGGCTGCAGCCGGTGACAAAAAGTGGCGTGGTCAGCGGCTTTAACGCCTCGCACTCGGCCTGCGCCTTGGGGTAATTGGCCTGCACCATGTGAATAGCAGAGCGCCAAGCCATAGGGTCGGGCGATTTGGGGTCAGCCAGGCTTGCTTTGTCCAAACTGCTCAATGCACCGTCAAAATTGTGGCTGTACTGCTGCAACATGCCTTTGATTTGCCAATAAGCGGCGTTAGATGCTGGCGCGGCTTTATCCAGCGGAGTGAGCGCCGCAGACGCATACCCCACATACCGCGGGTCGCCCTGCGCCATAGACAAGTCAAAGTACCGCCGCGCAATTTCAATCCGCAGCGCCACGTCATCCGGCTTGGCCTCCAGCTGCTTGCGCAGGGACTGCAAGCGCCGCGCCGACGGGTCAGTTGCACTCAGCGGCAGGCGCTCAACCACGTCGCTGTCATTGGCGGGGGTGAACGGGGCGGCTTGGGTGGCTAAGCTTGCGAACAGGCAAATGAGGGCTGCGAAAGCGGGAATTAACGGTCGAAACATGGGAAATCGTTCAAAAGTGTCAAAAAAGTGGTAAAAAATGACTCTAGCCGGCGTATTTATTACCTAAGCTGCTATGAAATAAATAGTGAAATCAACGTTTCCCCCCAAAAATCCCCCCCAACACCCCACGAATAATCTGCCTGCCCACTGAGCTGCCAATCGTCCGCACGGCGGACTTGACCATGGTTTGGGCTAATCCGTCGTGAATGCCACCGCGTGGGCCGGTTTTGCCGAAGAGGACGTCGTTGATACCGCCCATGATGCCTGCGTCTTTATCGTCAGCGTCGGCTTTTGAGGCAGCTTTGCCAGCGGGGGTGTCAAGCCGTTCGGTGGCGCGGTCTTTGATTTTCTCGTAGGCAGATTCACGGTCTATGGTTTTTTCATACGCACCTGCAACGATGGAATTGGCCTGCAGGGCTTTGCGTTGTTCCGGTGTGATGGGGCCGATTTTGGAGGCGGGGGGGAGGACGTAGACGCGCTCGGTCACGCTGGGGCGGCCTTTTTCATCTAGGAAGCTGACCAGGGCTTCGCCGACTTCTAGCTCGGTGATGGCCGTCAAAATGTCGATTTTCGGGTTTTGCCGCATGGTGCTGGCCGTTGCTTTGACGGCCTCTTGGTCGCGCGGGGTGTAGGCGCGCAGGGCGTGCTGCACGCGGTTGCCGAGCTGGGCGAGGACGGAGTCGGGGATGTCCAGCGGGTTTTGCGTCACAAAATAGACGCCCACGCCTTTGGAACGCACCAGCCGCACGACGAGTTCAATCCGTTCCAGCAGCACTTTGGGCGCATCGGCGAAGAGCAAATGGGCTTCGTCGAAGAAAAACACCAGTTTGGGCTGATCCAGATCGCCCACTTCAGGCAGGGTTTCAAAGAGTTCGCTCAGCATCCACAGCAAAAACGTGGCGTACAGGCGGGGCGAGGTGAGCAGTTTGTCTGCCGCCAGCACGTTGATGATGCCTTTGCCGCTGGAATCCGTCTGCATGAAATCGGCGATATTGAGCATGGGCTCGCCAAAGAACTTGTCGCCGCCTTGCGCCTCAGTTTGCAGCAAACCGCGCTGAATCGCGCCTATGCTGGCGGGGCTGATGTTGCCGTAAGAGGTGGTGTAGTCGCTCGCGTTGTCGCCAATGGCTTGGCACATGGCGCGCAGGTCTTTCATGTCCAACAGCAGCATGCCTTGGTCATCGGCGATTTTGAAGACCAGTTGCAGCACGCCGGCCTGCGTTTCGTTCAAATTCAGCATGCGGCTGAGCAACAACGGGCCCAAATCGCTGATGGTGGCGCGAACGGGGTGGCCTGATTCGCCAAACACGTCCCACAGCGTGGTGGGGAAGGCTTGGAAATCGGGCGTGGCGATGCCGCGTTCTTGGATGACTTTGGCCAGTTTCTCCCCAAAACCACCGACTTGCGAGATACCGGACAAATCGCCTTTGACGTCCGCCATGAACACTGGCACGCCGAGTTTTGAGAAACCCTCTGCCATCGTCTGTAGGGTGATGGTTTTGCCCGTACCTGTCGCGCCCGTGATCAAACCGTGGCGATTGGCCTTGTCTGGGCGTAAAAAGCACTGGATGTTGCCATCGGCGTTGGTTTTTTGGGCGATTAGGATGGGTTCGGACATGTAACACCTCTATAGAGATACAAAGAGAATGGAAAAGCGATATTGAAAAAGTACAATCAAAGCATAGCTTAAACGTAAAAATCAGAGAATACAGAGAAAAAAGAGATACAGAACATGGCCGGTCACAGTAAATGGGCAAATATTCAGCACCGCAAGGGGCGTCAAGACGAAAAGCGTCAGCGCATCTGGACGCGGGTGATGCGCGAAATCATGGTGGCGGCGCGTTTGGGTGGCGGCGATATGAGTGCCAATCCGCGTCTGCGCTTGGCTATAGAGAAAGCCAAAGCGGCCAATATGCCCGCTGAAAACGTCAAACGCGGTGTTGACAAAGCCACCGGCAACCTGGAAGGCGTGAATTACATCGAAATCCGCTACGAAGGCTACGGCATTGGCGGCGCGGCGATTATTGTCGACTGCATGACCGACAACCGCTTTCGCACCGTGGCCGCCGTGCGCAACGCTTTCAGCCGCTACGGTGGCACCATGGGCGCAGAGGGCGCGGTGGCGTTCCAGTTCAAGCACTGCGGTCAACTGATTTTTGCACCGGGCACAGACGAAGACAAGCTCATGGAAGCGGCTTTGGACGCGGGTGCAGAAGACGTGATCACCGATGACGATGGCGCGATTGAGGTTTTGACCGCCTACCCAGAATTTGAAGCCGTGAAAAACGCGCTGGAAGCGGCAGGTTTTAAAGCGGAAGTGGCCGAAATCACCATGCGTGCGGACAACACAGTTGCGTTGACCGGTGAAGACACCGCCAAAATGCAAAAGCTGCTGGATGTGCTGGAAGATTTGGACGATACGCAAGAAGTGTTTCATAACGCCGAGCTATCTTAATAAATGGAATAAATAAAGCGAATAAGCAGAGTTTTAGAGATTAAATAGAAGAGTAAAAATAGGTATTTATGAATCAAGTCGTTAAGAAGAATGCGTTAGTCAATGTGTTGGTCATCGGTGGTGGCGGGCGTGAGCATGCGCTGGCTTGGAAGCTGGCGCAGTCCAACCGCGTGCACAAAGTCTTTGTCGCGCCAGGCAATGGCGGTACGGCTTTGGACAGCCGTATGGAGAACATCAACATCACTGAACCCAGCGAATTGCTTGCCTGGGCGGCTACAAATGATATAGCGTTAACCCTGGTAGGGCCTGAGCAACCTTTAGCCGCTGGCGTGGTTGATTTGTTCCGCAGCAAAGGCATGCGCATCTTTGGCCCCACGGCTGCCGCCGCGCAATTGGAAAGCTCCAAAGCTTTCTCCAAAGCCTTTATGCGCCGCCACGGCATTCCCACGGCGGATTACGACACGTTTACTGACCCTGTAGCCGCCCACGCGTTTGTCGACAGGTTGGGTGCGCCCATTGTGGTCAAGGCCGATGGTTTGGCCGCAGGTAAAGGCGTGGTCGTGGCGATGGACATCGCTGAGGCGCATGCGGCGATTGACTTTATGTTGGTTGACAACACCTTGGGTGTTACTCACAACAGCGGCGGTGCGCGGGTCATCATCGAGCAATTTCTAACTGGCGAAGAAGCCAGTTTCATCGTCATGTGCGATGGCAAAAACGTGGCAGTCATGGCCACTTCGCAAGACCACAAGCGCTTGCAGGATGGCGATTTGGGCCCGAACACCGGTGGCATGGGCGCGTATTCGCCAGCACCCATCGTCACACCCGACGTCTACAACCGTGCCATGCGCGAGGTGATTTTCCCGACCATCAAAGGTATGGCAGAAGATGGCATTCCGTTCACCGGCTTTTTGTATGCAGGTTTGATGATTGAAACCGAAGGCGCGAACAAAGGCCAGATCAAAACCCTAGAGTTCAACTGCCGCATGGGCGACCCCGAAACGCAACCCATCATGATGCGTTTGAAGTCAGATTTTTACGATGTGCTGTGGGCAGCGACCGAGCCAGGATCCCACGGGAAACTGGACACCATTGAGCTGGAGTGGGACAGACGCACCGCACTTGGTGTGGTGATGGCGGCAGAGGGCTACCCCATGTCGCCACGCAAGGGCGATGTCATTTCTGGTTTGCCGGGCAAAGACTCGTCGGTTGGCGATGACGCTGTCGTTTTCCACGCTGGCACAGCGGCCAAAGACGGCCACACTGTCACATCCGGCGGCCGTGTGTTGTGCGTCACCGTGTTGGCTGAAACCGTCAAAAACGCGCAGCAACGCGCTTACGAAGTCGCGCAGGATATTGGCTTTGCAGGCGTTCAATACCGCAAAGACATTGGGCACAAGGCTATCAAGTCTTGAATTAAATAAATCGTAACTGCCTCTTGAGCGATTTCGCCAAACCCCATGTTTTTCAATACCAAGGCAGTTGGTTGGCCAGCCGCATCTTGACGTTGATGGGGTGGCGAGTGCAGTTTGATGGTTTTCCTACCTTGCAAGGCGTTGCCGTGGTGTACCCGCACACCAGCAATTGGGACTTTCCGCTGATGGTGGTCGTGAAGTGGGCGATTGGCGTGCAAGTGATGTTTTGGGGCAAAGACAAGCTGTTTAAAGTGCCCTTTTTAGGCGCTTGGATGCGATTGATTGGCGGCGTGCCCGTTAACCGAACTGCGCCTGGTGGCGTGGTCGGGCAGGCGGTACAAATTTTTGAAGAGCACAAACAAGCACAGAAGTATTTTTGGCTGGGCCTTGCGCCTGAGGGAACGCGCAAGCTGATTCCTGGCTGGCGCAGCGGTTTCTACCAAACAGCGTATCAATCCAAGGTGCCTTTGTGCATTGTCAAGCTAGACTATAAAAAACGCGAAGTCAGCGCCACAGATTTTGTGATGTTGACGGGTGACGAAAAGCAAGATATGGCACGAATAGCTACGATTTACCAAGGAGTGCAAGGCTTGTACCCTGAGCTGGCTGCGCCTGTGCAAATACTAGACCCTAAAATTGCGCGCCAAGACACTGTTGTGCATTAAAAATGACTTCTCATACTTCAACTGCAACTTCTCCTTTAACATCGCCGCAAGTCGTTAAAGACTATTTATTGGGCTTACAAGCCAGTATCACATCAGCTATCGCTGCGTTTGAGGTCAGCAGCGGCAAAAGCTTCGTCGTTGACTACTGGAAAAAAGCGGCTGATGAGCCTTTGCAGGGCGAAGGCATCACGCAAATTTTGGAAGGTGGTGAGGTGTTTGAGCGCGCGGGTTGCGGCTTTTCGCATGTGCGCGGCGCAAAATTACCGCCATCCGCCACGCAGCATAGGCCAGAGCTGGCCGGTGCGCCGTTTGAGGCCATGGGTGTGTCGCTGGTTTTCCACCCCCGTAACCCTTATGTGCCCACCGTGCACATGAATGTACGCATGTTGGCGGCAACCTTGCCCGGGAAAGACCCAGTCTGTTGGTTTGGCGGCGGCATGGATTTAACGCCGTACTACGGCTTTGAAGAAGACGCCGTGCATTTTCACCAAACCTGCAAAACCGCATTAACGCCGTTTGGTGACGACAAATACCCCAAGTTCAAAACCTGGTGCGACGAGTATTTTTATCTGAAACACCGGCAAGAGCAGCGCGGCGTGGGTGGCGTGTTTTTTGACGATTTCTCAGAGCTGGGTTTTGAACAGAGTTTTGCGATGATGCAGTCTGTCGGCGCGTCGTTGCTGGACGCGTATTTGCCCATCGTCAACCGCCGCAAAGACATGCCCTACACCGAGCGTGAGCGCGAGTTTCAGCTGTATCGCCGTGGTCGGTATGTGGAATTCAACCTCGTGTGGGACAGGGGCACGCACTTTGGCTTGCAGTCGGGTGGGCGTACGGAGTCGATCTTGCTGTCCATGCCGCCGCTGGCGAGTTGGTCTTACCAGCGGCCGATTGAAGTGGGAACGGCTGAAGCCAAGCTCTATACTGATTTTTTGCCCAGAAAAGATTGGCTTTGAACAATAAAATTCAAAAACGCATCGGCATGTACGGCGGCGCGTTTGACCCGCCGCACAACGCACATGTGGCTTTGGCACAAGCCGCCGTTGAACAACTGGGTTTGGATACCTTGCACGTTATCCCCACCGGCCATGCTTGGCACAAAGCGCAGCAGCTGACTTTGGGGTTCCATCGGCTAGAAATGGCGGAGAAGGCGTTTGGCCATATACCCCATGTTTTTGTCGATCAACGCGAGGTTTTACGCACAGGGGCCACCTATTCCTTGGACACTTTGCGCGAGTTGCAAGCTGAAAATCCAGATGCGCAGCTTTACTTGGTGATGGGCGCGGACCAGGCGGTGGCACTGCCAACTTGGAGTCATTTTGGCGAAATTGCCAAGCTCGCTATAATATGCGTAGCCGATCGTTCAAATACTACGGGTAATATAAGTTATATATCTACTTTGAATAGCCTCAACTGCCGAGCCGTTCACATCGAATTGCCAATCATGCCTGAGAGCGCTACGGACGTTAGGGATCTGGTTTTGCACCAAAAACCTGTCAACCATTTGTTACCCAGCTCAGTCGTTGCCTACATTGAGGCGCATCGTCTCTACAAGTAATATTTACAGTAATTTAATTAGAAAAACACTCGCATGACCACAACTACTTCAGACAGCGCCGCCAAAAAAGACATCCAAAAACTCCAACGCATCATCGTCGATGCGCTTGAGGATGTCAAAGCCCAAGAAATTGTGGTGTTTGACACCGAGAAGCAAACGGCATTGTTTGAGCGCGTGATGATAGCCTCCGGCACGTCCAACCGCCAAACCCGCGCTTTGGCCATGAGCGTGCGCGATGCGGTCAACAAAGCCGGTTTCGGCAAGCCCCGTGTTGAAGGCGAAGACAACGGCGAGTGGATCATCGTTGACTGTGGCTCCGCCGTCGTCCACGTCATGCAACCCGCCATTCGCAGCTACTACCATTTGGAAGAGTTGTGGGGAGATATCCCAGTGCGCTTGAAGTTTGGTTCTGAAAAAGTAGCTGCTAAAACGGCTGCAAAAACATCGGCCAAGACACCCGCCAAGAAACTCACAGCGACGCAAGAAGCCATGATTCAAATCGATAAAGGTGACAAAGCTGAGAAGCCAATGACGCTTAAACGCTCCAACGCCGCCAAAACCGGCGTGGCAGAAGCCTTCCCGTCCAAAGCGGCAATCAAGAAAGAAGCGGCGATCAAATCAACCAAAGCTGCGGCAGCCAAGAAAATAGCCGCTAAAACCCCAGCCGCTAAGAAAGCCGCAGCAAAGACAACTGCTAAAGCAGCTCCAGCGGTCAAAAAAGCAGCAGCTAAAAAAGCGCCTGCGAAGAAAGTGGCCGCTAAAAAGGCGTAAAAAAGGCGAAAACGTCGATTAGATGTCAATTTAACATCAAAATGATGCTAAATATTGCTCTAGCCGGCGTATTTATTGCTTAAGTAGCTATGAAAATAATAGTAGTTGCTGTCGGCAAAAGCATGCCGGATTGGGCGCAAACCGCGTGGGATGACTACGCCAAACGCTTTCCATTCGAGCTCAAAGTCGAAGTCAAAACCGTCAAAACCGAGCCACGCAGTTCCAAAACGCTAGAAACCATCTACGCCGCCGAACGTGAACGTATCGAGGCATGCATCCCCAAAGGGACCCGCATCGTCGCTCTAGACGAGCGCGGTAGCAACCTCACCACCATGGCGCTGGCGGGTAAGCTCAAAAACTGGCAACTTGAAGCCGCAGACGTTGCCTTGGTCATAGGCGGCCCCGACGGTCTAGACCCCGAATTCAAAAAAGCTGCCCATGAGCGCATTCGCCTATCAGACCTCACTCTGCCGCACGCCTTTGCACGGGTGTTGCTGGTTGAGCAGCTGTATCGGGCTTGGTCTATCAATGCGAACCATCCCTACCATAGGGAATAACACCGCGAATGATGACTTCTAAAGCCTCTCCCTTCATCTACCTAGCCTCCCAAAGCCCACGCCGTAGCCAGTTGTTGGATCAAATTGGCGTGGCGCATCACATCTTGGTGGCAGATGCTGCTGAAAACGCGATTGAAGACGCTGAAAGCCTAGAAGTTGCGCTTAAAAACGAAGCGCCAAAGGCTTACGTGATGCGGGTGACGGGTTTGAAGCTGGATGCCGCTGTGGCACGACTGAAAAAACGCGGCTTGGTGGCTGCACCTGTGCTGTGTGCCGATACCACGGTGGCGATGGGGCGAGTGATTTATGGGAAACCTGAGAATGCGGCGGACGCGGCGCGGATGTTGGCTGAGTTGTCGGGGAAGACGCATAAAGTGCTGACGGCCGTTGCTGTGTCTGTGGATACGGTGCATGGACGCAAGCGAGTGAGCCTGCTTAGCGAATCTAAAGTGACGTTTGCTACCATGACCAAGACGCAGATAGCCAGCTACGTCGCCACAGGCGAACCACTGGGCAAGGCGGGCAGCTACGGGGTACAGGGCATGGCGGCGGGGATGATTGAACGGATCAGCGGGAGCTATTCAGGCATCATGGGTTTGCCGCTGTTTGAAACGACGCAATTGCTGCGGAAAATTGGCATGCATAATTAAGGCATGCAGCAAGAAATACTGATCAACTGGTCACCCCAAGAAACGCGCGTGGCAGTCGTCGAAAGCGGCGCGGTGCAGGAAATGCATGTCGAGCGCAGCTTGGAGCGGGGCATTGTGGGTAATGTTTACTTGGGCAAAGTGGCGCGGGTGCTGCCTGGTATGCAGTCGGCGTTTATAGACATTGGCTTAGAGCGGGCCGCGTTTTTACATGTGGCAGATTTGGTCAGCAGCATCAATTTGCGCCATGCTGAGCCTGATGAAAACGGCAAATCAAGTGATGCACCATTGCAGCTTCCGCCTATTGAAAAACAAGTCTTTGAAGGCCAAACCCTGCTGGTGCAAGTCATCAAAGAACCTATAGGCACCAAGGGCGCACGGCTGTCAACGCAGATCAGCCTGTCGGGTCGTTTACTGGTGTTTTTGCCGCAAGACAAGCACATTGGCGTGTCACAAAAAATACCTTTGGAGCAGCGCAAGCAGCTGCGGCAACGGTTGCAAAATTTGGCGACCGCAGCGGCATCACCTTTGTCGTCTGGCATTGATGATGTGGGCGGCTACATTTTGCGCACGAACGCTGAAGAGGCTGAAGATGCGGAGTTGGCCGAAGACATCAGCTATTTGCGCAAAACTTGGGGGCGGATTCAGGACGCAGCCAAGCGGTTGCCGCCTAAATCCGTCGTGCATCAAGATTTGAACCTGCTGCAGCGGGTGATGCGTGATTTGGTGAGCGAGCAAACGCAATCCATTCGGCTTGATTCTCAGTTGCAGTATGAAAAATTGATAGCATTCGGTAAAGAATTCATGCCGGCTGCCGCTGAAAAATTGCACCACTACAAAGGTGAGCGACCGATTTTTGACTTGTTCAATATCGACGATGAAATCGGCAAAGCACTGGGTGCGCGGGTGGATTTGAAGTCGGGCGGCTACCTGATCGTGGATCAAACCGAGGCGATGACGACGGTCGATGTGAATACCGGCGGCTACGTGGGTGCACGTAATTTTGACGAAACCATTTTCAAAACCAATTTAGAAGCGGCAGGTGCGATTGCGCGGCAGCTGCGTTTGCGTAATTTGGGCGGCATTGTGGTGCTTGATTTTATTGACATGACGCGTGCTGAGCACCGCGATGCTGTATTGGCGGAGTTTAAAAAGCACTTGGCACGCGATAGGGTGAAAACCGCTTGCAGCGATTTTTCTAGCTTAGGCTTGGTAGAAATGACGCGCAAACGCACCCGTGAATCGCTCGCCCACATGCTGTGTGAGCCCTGCGCGGTGTGCGCGGGCAAAGGCATTGTCAAAACGGCACGCAGCATTGCATATGATATTTTGCGGGAGATATTGCGTGAGTCGCGCCAGTTCAACCCACGCGAATTCCGCATCATCGCCGCCCCCAAGGTGATTGAGCTGTTTTTGGACGAAGAAAGCCAACATTTGGCAGAGCTGAGTGACTTTATTGCCAAGCCGATTTCGCTGCAAAGCGAGAATGCGGCGGGGCAAGAGCAATACGATGTGGTGTTGCTGTGAGCGAGTGCGCCATGGGTGAGGACGGCTTGCCGCCCGCTTTCTACGAAGCAAATATCACTGCAAACGCGTGCCCGATCCCGATCCTCGTATACCACCAAATTGCTGAAGCTCCCAAAAAGGGTGCTCCATTTCGTGGATTGTATGTATCGCCTGCTGCGTTTGCGCGGCAAATGGCGCTGCTAAAGCTATTGGGTTATCAAGGCTTGTCGATGACGGATTTGCAGCCTTATTTACGAGGTGAAAAGCAGGGAAAAGTGGTTGGCATCACGTTTGATGATGGTTATTTGAATAACCTCACGAACGCTTTGCCTTCGCTGCAAAAGCAGGGGTTTACCTCAACTTGCTATGTCGTTGACGGTTTGCTTGGTCAAACCAATGTGTGGGACCAAGGCATAGGCATTGCTCAGACCCCATTGATGACGGCTGAACAGCTCTTGCAGTGGCAAGCGGGCGGGCAAGAGGTGGGTGCACATACGCAAGAGCATGTGGATTTGCTCGCTATCAGTGAATTGGCAGCTTGGAAGCAAATTGCCAACTCCAAACCCGCTTTGCAAAACTTGCTGAACATGCCGGTAAATCATTTTTGCTACCCCTATGGCAAGTTTGACAAGCGGCATGAGGTGATGGCCAAGCAAGCGCACTATGAAACAGCGACGACGACGGTGCGTGGCCGTGTGTATGCCGCTACAAATATGCTGACACTGTCACGCGTTCCTGTGCTGCGTAGCACCTCATTGCCGGTCTTTTGGTTGAAAGTGGCAACAAAGTACGAGGACGGCAAAGTTTGAAGATTGCCGTTTTTAACCGCATTTTCTCTAAGAAGGCGGGCGGGGCAGAGCGGTATTCCGTTGCCTTGGTAGAAGAACTAGCAGCGAAACATGAGATTCACGTTTTCGCGCAAGATATTGACCACCACTGGCCAGGAGTCACGTACCACCGTATTTCAGCGCCGCTTAGACGTTCTCGGTGGCTCAACCAGCTTTGGTACGCCACGGCGACGTGGTGGCAGACGCGTGAAGCTTCAGGGTATGGCTTCGACATTGTTCACTCGCATGAAAATACCTGGCACGGCAATGTGCAGACGGTGCATGTGTTGCCCATCAAACATAACTTATTCAATGGCAAAACAGGGCTTAACAAAGCCAAAGCTTGGCTCAAAGTGCTTACCAGCCCGCGCTTACTGGCTTATTTGGCTTTAGAACGTGGTCGATTTGCCAAGCAAGCACGCAGACACGTCATCGTGACATCGCCGAGTTTGCGAGGTATTTTTAATGCAGCGTATCCGAACAGTGGTAACGCTTTGTCGGTCATTACCCCAGGTGTTGTGCGGGCGGGGTTGATGGCAGACAAAGCGGCAGCTAAACGAATATTGGGTGTGCTCGAGGATGGCTTCACCATTGCTTTTGTGGGAAATCGTTACGATATCAAGGGTTTGCCAACGCTTCTTCATGCACTTCAAGTCTTGCCAGAGCAAGTTAATCTGCTTGTGGTGGGAAATGCTGCAGAGGTTGGTTTTTACCAAGCACAAGCTGAAAAACTCGACATAGGCCAGCGTGTGCGCTTTTTGGGTGCTATTAACGGCGTCGAACAGGTGTACCAAGCAGCTGATTGTTTGGCGCACCCCACACGAGAAGACACCTTCGCCATGGTTGTGTTGGAAGCCATGTCTTACGGCTTGCCCGTGGTGGTGAGCGGCGAAAAGTATTGTGGTATTGCTGGTTTGTTGACGGACGGGTTAAATGCCTTGGTTTTGGATGAACCGAAAGACGTTGCAGCATTGACGCAATTGCTGCTGAGTATTGTGGACAACGCTGAATTGAGAGGCAAGCTTAGTACTGAAGCGCTGAAGTTTGCCGATGGTTTTTCTTGGGGTCAGATTTCGCTAGAGCAAGAGCATATTTACGCTGAAGTTATTAGAAAGCAGTAATTTAAGAGGTTAATATGCTTCTAGCCAGCGCATTTGTTGCCTATGTAGCTATAAAATATATAGCAATATTTTGATGTTATGTTGAATGCAAACCTAGGCGATACAGCTTCGCATAAAACCCATTATCAGCCAGCAGTTTGGCGTGCGAGCCGATTTCAATAATCTTGCCAGATTCCATCACCACGATTCTGTCGGCATGCTCAACGGTAGATAATCTATGGGCAATCACCAAGGTGGTGCGGTTTTTCATTAATATTTGCAAGGCTTCTTGTACGGCGCGCTCGGATTCTGCATCCAGTGCGGATGTGGCTTCGTCTAATATTAATATCGGGGCATCTTTATATAAGGCTCTGGCGATGGCTAGGCGCTGGCGTTGGCCGCCTGAGAGTTGCACGGCGTTATGGCCTACGGTGGTGTCTATGCCTTGTGGCAAGTCGGTTATGAAACTGCCAAGGCGCGCTGCTTCTAAGCATTGGCTGACTTTGTCTCGGTCTACGGATTGATTATCTAAGCCAATATTGACACCTAAAGCCACATTATTAGCAATAGTATCGTTAAGCATCACGACGTGTTGGCTAACTAATGAAAATTGATTTCGCAGTGAATTTAAATCCCAATCTTTTAATAATTGATTATCTAAACTGATGTTGCCAGAGTAAGGCTCCAAAAACCGAGGTAATAAATTAACCAAAGTGGTTTTGCCAGAGCCGGATGAACCCACCAGTGCAATGGTTTCGCCGTGGTCTATGGTGAGGGAGAGGTTTTCAACCGCAAAGCCTGCGCCTTCTTTGTATTTGACACTGGTATCCAAAAACTCAATATGCCCATCTGCCCGCGCTTTGCTGAACGTGCCTGATTGTTCGCTTTCAGACATATCCAGCAAGTCAAACCCACGCTCTAAAGACGCCAAACCACGGGTGATAGGGTTGGCGATTTCAGACAAATGCTTAATGGGTGCGACCAATAACAGCATGGCGGTGACGAAAGCGGTGAACTCGCCCACGCTGGTGCCACTATCTGCACTTTGCAAGAGTGCTACAGAGATGATAGCTGACAAGGCAATAGCTGCAATCATCTGCGTCAGCGGCTTCATGGCTGCAGATGCGGCGGTGGTTTTCATCGACAAACGACGCAAGGTGTCGCTGATGTCGGTGAAACGCTCAGCTTGCGCGGGCTGGGCGGCATGCAGGCGAATGTCGCGGTGCGCCAAAACGTTTTCTTCGACCACATAAGCCAAATCGTCGGTCGCTTTTTGGCTGGCTTTTGACAAGCCGTAGAGCTTTTTCGACAGCTTCGCCATGATGAAGGCGACCGCAGGCAGCATGACGGCGACAATCGTCGTCAGCTGCCAGTTGAGGTAAAGCAGGTAGCCAACCAGCGCGATCATGGTGACGGTGTCGCGCACCAAGGCCATCAAGGAATTGACAAGCAAGCTTGAGCCGTTGTTGACCTCGTAAACGACCGTGTTGGCTAGTTCGCTGGAGTTTTGTTCAGCAAAAAGAACGAATTTAGCATCCAAAACCTTGGCGAACATGGCTTGACGCAGCTTCATCAAGCCTTTGGACGTGACTTTTGTGACGGCCAATTCAGCCACAAAGCCGGCAATACCGCGGACACCAAACAAGGCGATCAAGGTGACGGGAATAATCCATACTTGCAAGCTGCCTTTTGTGAACCCTCGATCAAGCAGGGGTTTTAGTGCTGCAGGAATCATGGGTTCGGTGCAGGCCGCGATGGCAACCGCGAAAAATGCGATGATCCATGCGCTTTTGGGTTGTCCAAAGAAGGGAAGCAGCCGCGCAAAACGCTGACGTAAGGATTTATTCACAGAAACTGAAGAGGTGGTCGAATTTGTCACTGGCGCGGATGCTGTGTAGGCAAAAGGGGCATAAAGTGCCTGTATTATCGCTGCATGACGGAACAGCCACTCTCTTTTGCAAAGCTGCGAAGCACGCCGCCAAAAATTAACGCCTTGTTACTAGCAAGAGTTTTTGGCATCGCAGCCTTGGTCGGGACGATGCTCTCGCTGCCGTTGACCAATATTTTTGCAACTCTGGCATTACTTTCTTGGTTCTTCTCAGGCTGTAAACCGGGTCAAAACTGGCAAACTGATCTTAAAAATCCAGCTGTTTCAGGTGCTTTGTTACTTTTAGCTTGGATGTTACTAAGTTTGCTGTGGTCACATGCGTCAATGCAGCAAACGTTTGCAGGCATTTGGAAATACCGAAAACTGATTTATGTGCCGCTGATGGTGTTTTTGTTTGCGGATCCCAAATGGCGTGATGCTGCAATCAAAGCTTGGCTGGGCACCGCCATTGTGCTGATGTTGTACGCTCTGATTCATATCTTGCCAGACCCGATTGGCGACGGTCATATGGGCGTGCATCCTGCGCTGCCGCTGTCTACGTACTCGTACATCACCTTGGGTTTCGTGTTGATACCGGCGTTGACTGTAGGCTTGGCTTGGATGATGCAGGGCAGGGCTTGGGTTGATAAAAGTATGGGCGCTTTGGTTGCACTTCTGACCGTGGCTTTTGTGGTGCTGGCGCAGCAGGGGCGGACAACTTATGTGACGTTGACTGCCTTGCTGATTTTCTTCATTTTGACACAGCTGAAAAGTACGAAAAAATGGCTGGCGATGGCGGTTTTGCTTATTGCTGCGGTCAGTGTGGGACTATTTAGTACCAAGGTGCAAACACGTGTCGCTGAAGTTGTGGCTGACTCACGGGTTGAGCAAACGACAGAGACCATATCGTCGTCTGGCTTGCGGCTTGGGTTTTGGCGAACAAGCTTAGATATTGCCAAAAACAACCCGATTCTGGGTACGGGCATGGGCACTTGGGCGGATGAGTACCGAAAATATGTTGTCAGCACGCCAAATACACCGAAAATCGCGGCTTCAGGCGGCAATCCGCACCAAGAGTATTTGTTGATGGCGTCTCAGCTTGGCTTTGTCGGTTTGGCGTTGTTTCTGGCATGGTTGGGACGCTGTTTTGTTGGGAGCCGATCTTTGGCAAGTCATGAACGGATTGCCGCTCAATCGCTACTGGTCGCTTTCACGGTGGGATGTTTTTTTAACTCAACCTTATTTGACAGCGCGACGGGGCATTTCTTTTGTATTGGGCTGGGCATTTTGTTTGCTGGTTATAAGTCGGCTAGATCTGTGGGCGCAAATACAGAAACAAAAGCAATTTATCATTAGGCATGCATAAAAAAACGACTTTATCGGTCATTTTGATCGCCAATAACGAAGCAAACAATATTTTAGATTGCTTGGCGAGTGTGAGTTTTGCCGACCAAATCGTCGTTGTGGACAGTGGCAGCACTGACAACACGGTTGAATTGGCACGGTCAGTGGGGGCACACGTGGTGCAAACGACCGATTGGCCAGGTTTTGGTGCGCAAAAAAACCGAGCGCTTGATTTGGCAACATGTGATTGGGTGTTTTCGATTGATGCGGATGAGCGCGTTACACCTGAATTGGCTGCGCAACTCAAGTTTGCTATCAATTTTGATATTAAAAATGATAGCAAAGGTAACAAAAATATCAGTCAACATGATGCTTATGAAGTGCCGCGTTTGACACAATTTTGTGGTCAGTGGATTCGCCATTGCGGTTGGACACCCGACCATGTGCTGCGTTTGTTCAAACGCGGCAGTGCAAGATTTAGTAACGATTTGGTACATGAGCGATTGGTTCAATCCAAGGGAACTTGTGGCAAACTAACAACTCCTATGTTGCATTACAGCTATCCCACACCTGCAAGCTATTGGCGAAAGCTCGACCAATACAGCCAAGCGTGGGCCAAGCAGCGGCATTTAGAGGGGAAAAAGACCAGCATGCTGCGGGCGGCGATGTCTGGTGTGGTGGCATTTGTAAGGACATATTTTTTGAGATTAGGTTTTTTAGATGGTGCTTTGGGGTTTGCTGTGTGCACCATGCAGGCGCAGTCTGCGTTTGGTAAATACTTCACTTTGTATTGTTTAAATTTAAAAAATAAATGACGACTTATTCAACTCACCTTAGCTTTAAATTTTCTGGTTTATTCTTTTTTTTAGTGGCTTTGTTGTCTTTGTCGCCGGCAAATGCTCAATTTCGGGTTGATGTTTCAGGCGTGGGTTTAACGCAAGTCCCGATTTCTATTGCTTCTTTCATAGGCGAAGCGACTTCTGCTCAAAAAATCAGCGCCATTGTGATTTCAGATTTAGAGCGAAGTGGACAGTTTCGCAATATGGATGCAGGCGCAGCTGTTTTGGATGAAAACACCCAACCAGACATGTCTGCTTTTCGTCAAAAAGCGGTTGATGCCATGGCTGCTGGCAGCGTAACGCGCTTGGCGGATGGTCGCTTTGATGTGCGGTTTCGTTTGTGGGATGTGGTTAAGGGCTCAAACTTAGGCGGAGCAAGCCATGTGGTTACCGCACCCAATTTGCGTTTGGCAGCGCACAAGGTGTCTGACTATATTTACGAGAAATTAACCGGCGAAAAGGGCATTTTTTCTACGAAGATTGCTTACATCACCAAATCAGGCACACGACATACGCTTTGGGTGGCTGATGCTGATGGCGAAAACGCTATCACGGCTTTAGCCAGTGGCGAGCCTATCATTTCTCCGTCATGGTCTCCCAATGGCTCACAACTTGCCTACGTGTCGTTTGAGTCGCGTAAGCCCGAAATTTGGGTGCATGAAGTAGCCTCCGGCAAGCGCCGTTTACTGGCTAGTTTCAAGGGTTCAAACAGCGCGCCAAGCTGGTCGCCAGATGGTCGTACATTGGCGGTGACTTTGACACGGGATGGCAATGCGCAAGTGTATGCGTTGAGCACCTCAGGTGGTGAGCCTACGCGTTTATCGCGCTCTGAAGGCATTGAAACTGAGGCGACGTATTCGGCAGATGGCAAAAGCATTTATTTTGTGAGCGACCGTGGCGGCGCGCCGCAAATCTACAAAATGAGTGCATCTGGCGGCAGTTCAACACGCGTGACTTTTTCAGGAAATTACAACATTTCCCCTACATTGAGCCCAGATGGCAAATGGCTGGCTTACATTTCACGTGCGGGTGGCGGCTATAAATTGTTTGCCATGGATTTAGCTACTGGTGCAGCCAATGCTATTACAGACACCAATGCCGATGAAAAACCTAGCTTTGCTGCTAACAGTAAATTGATTGTCTATGCGACGAAATTTCAAGGCAGAGAAGCCTTGATGACCACCACCGTTGATGGGCGTGTTAAAGCAAAATTAGGCGGTGTGGGTGGTGATATTCGAGAGCCAGCTTGGGCACCGATGGGTAATTGACGCATCATAGATCGCAAAGTAGTGATAGAAATAACAATTTTTAGAAATAACAATTTTTTTGAAGGACAAATATGAAGCAACAACTCAAATCTTTTTTCTCGGCAACAACACTAGTTGTTGTACTCGCAGTTACTTTGGCAGGATGCTCTAGTGGCGTTAAGTTAGATGTGCCTGTTGAAGACAAAACTGGCATCTCAACAACCGGTGGCGGCTCTGGTGGTGCCAACAATGGACAAGGCAACAACGGTGGCGTGACTACGGTTGATTTAGGTAACACGAGTGGTGGCGCAAATGGCGGCCCAGCGAATGTAGGCAAGATCATTTACTTTGACTTTGACAGCTATTTGGTCAAGCCTGAATATGCAAGCGTCATCAACGCGCATGTGCAGTTTCTATCAAGCCGTAAAACCACAAAAATTTCAGTTGAAGGTCATACCGACGCATCTGGCGGTCGTGAATACAACTTAGCTTTGGGTCAAAAGCGTGCCGAGGCTGTGCGCCGCGCAATGGCATTGTCTGGCCTGAATGAAAGCCAAATTGAAGCAGTGAGCTTTGGCAAAGAAAAACCAGCTGATTTGGGCGGTGATGAGACTGCTGCGGCTAAAAACCGCCGTGCCGAAATTAGCTACCGCTAGACAAGACAACAGTAACCCAGGAATTTCATGAGTTTTTTTTCAAACCTTCGCCCGGCAACTCGGTCCGTTGCCGTTGCTAGCTGTTTGCTGATGTCGCTAGCCGCGCATGCGGGTATTTTTGATGATGACGAGGCACGCAAAGCTATTCTGGACTTACGCCAGCAAATCTCTAGCTTGAATGCAACGGTCAACAACACTTTAAGTGCTGCGCAGCAGCGCAGTGCCGATGAAATTGCACAGTTGCGTAAAAGCATGCTGGAGCTTCAAAATCAAATTGACAGGCAAAAAGGCGATATTTCTCAGCTCAGAGGTGACAATGAACTGTTGGCAAAAAATTTAGCAGAGATGCAAATTCGCCAAAAAGACATGTTGCAGTCGTCAGAGCAAAAATTGCAAGCAGCCGAGCAACGTTCACAAGCGGTTGAGCAAAAATTAACGAAACTAGAGCCCATAAAAATAACGTTGGACGGCCGTGAGTTCATGGCAGACCCAGCTGAGAAGCGCGATTTTGAAGCAGCGTTTGCGTTGTTCAGAGCGGGTGATTTCGTCAAGTCACAAAAAGCATTGTTTGACTTTATCCAGCGCTACCCCAGTAGTGGCTACGGTGCTTCTGCGTTGTACTGGCTTGGAAATGCACAATACTCGAATCGTGATTACAAAGAAGCAATCATCAACTTTCGTAGCATGATCTCAAAAAATCCAGACCATGTGCGTGCGCCTGAAGCGATGCTGTCAATTGCCAATTGCCAGCTTGAGATGAAAGATTCCAAAAATGCTAAGAAGACGCTTGAAGATTTGATGAAAACATATCCAAAGTCTGAAGCTGCTTTTGCGGGTGTTGAGCGTTTGCGCACGCTTAAATAATTTTTCTAAACGACTTCCTTGACTACTGAGACTGTTGATTTTGATGCCGCACGTCGGTTTGGTGGTTTAGATCGTCTTTACGGTGCTGCAGGTGCCAAACATATTCGTGGCTCGCACGTTATGGTCGTAGGTATTGGCGGCGTCGGTTCTTGGGCTGTAGAGGCTTTGGCACGCAGCGGGATAGGGCAAATCACCATGGTTGATATGGACCATGTGTCCGAATCCAATATCAACCGCCAAGTCCACGCGACGCAATTAACCTTGGGGCAATCAAAAATTGTGGCCATGCAAGATCGCATTGCTTTGATTAACCCTGAATGCGTTGTCACATGCATTGATGATTTTGTGACGCCAGAAAACTGGTCATCCCTTGTTTCTGATGAAGTGGACGTTGTTATTGATGCCTGTGACCAAGTTCACGCCAAAGTGGCGATGGCCGCTTGGGCAATGCGACAAAAAAATGCCAATAGGTTTTTTATCTCGGTAGGCGCGGCGGGCGGTAAACGTTTAGCGCATTTGGTAGATATAGATGATTTGTCCAAAACCACGCATGACCCTTTGCTCGCGCAATTACGTTATCGCCTGCGAAAAGAACACGCGGCACCTAGAGAAGGCCGCAAAATCGGTGTGAACTGCATTTTTAGCAAAGAAGCCGTTAAGCAGCCCAACACGTCTAACGATGCTGCATCAACAGACAACACCTTAAATTGCCATGGCTATGGCTCAGTGGTGAGCGTGACAGCCACCTTTGGACAATGTGCCGCAGGCTGGGCACTTGATAAATTAGCAAATTTAGTGGAGTAATTTTAAAAGTACTTCAAAGAAGCCAAAAATAACGCTATAATTTGAGGCTGTGCTGCAGTAAACGTAAGTAAATTGCAAAACTACTTGGGACCTTAGCTCAGTTGGTAGAGCAGCGGACTTTTAATCCGTTTGTCGTGGGTTCGACCCCCGCAGGTCCCACCAAATTCAAACCCCGTCAATGTTATGTTGACGGGGTTTTTTGTTATGGTGAACTAGGTTTTATAGCCCATATGATCGAAGACATCAAAAAAACGTTGTGGGCCACCGCCGACAAGCTGCGCGCCAACATGGACGTTGCCGAGTACAAGCACATCGTGCTCAGCCTCATTTTCGTCAAATACATCTCCGACACCTTGCTCCTAGTCTGATCTTCGGCCTGCTTCGTTTACCTGCATAGCTGAAGTTTGCTATAAATAATATAGCTTGTTAGGCAGTAAGTACACCGGCTAGATGCATATTTTACCTCAAAATGAGGGTTTTGACTAGCTGCTAGCCCGCTGCGCGACGTAGCGGGTGACGTAGGCGGGGCCCTGGTGGCCAGTGCCTTCGGCTAGGTGGACTTCGCCTTCCCAAGCCAGCGCCTCCTGCAGACCAGACGCGGACAGATCATCCCGCAAGGTTTGAAGGGTGTACAGCATAGTCACATCTTTGGGGCCGCCGCTACTGTAGCCCAGCTGCAGGGGGTGGAAAGCTTCCAAAATAAGCCAGCCGCCGCCGCGCAAACCCCGCGCCAAGCGCTGCATGGCCCGCGCGCGCCAGCTGGCGGGCAGGTGGACGTAGGTGAGCAGCACGGCGTCAAAACTGGCGGGTTCGGGCGACCAGTGCTCTAAATCGGCCAGTTTGGTGTCCACAGCAACGCCTTTTTCAGCCGCCAGCCGCCGTGTTTTGTCCAACCCCAGCGCCGAGCTGTCCACCGCCGTGACGCTGTGCCCTTGCTCAGCGAGCCAAACGCTGTTGCGCCCTTCGCCATCCCCAGGCAGCAGCACTTGGCTGGCAGGGCACAAGCGCACCTGCTGCTCTTGCAAAAACCTGTTGGCTTGTTTGCCGTACTTGTAGTCCGGCATGTCGTATTTTTGGTCCCAGAAGTTCATGGGGCTAGTTTAGATGATGCGGTTGAGTCAAATTGCTTTTCTTTGAAGCTAAGTTTACTATATATTTCATAGCAGATTAGGTAATAAACACGCTGACTGACGGCATATTTTTTACTAAAAATGAGTTAAAGAGATCAAAAGGGGTGTTTTAACCCGATATGTATAAAAAATCAACTTTGTGAGTATTAACTAAGAGTGATGCCCATCAATAAATTAAATTAACATTCGTTTTCTAAGGAATATGAAATACATGTGATTGTTCTTATTTGAAAAATTTTTGGTATCGGAATGTCAGCTTTGGGTCAGTCTTGTCTTTGGAGAGCAACCGAAATTGGCAGTTTGAGTTTTGTGGACATGAAGCCACTCAGAAATTGAAGTTATTGGTTTAAAAATTTAAGCAGGCCCATATCGACGCATGACATCTGAAAAGTATTCAGCTGCCGGCGTTAATGGAAAATCGGGGCGCTGTATCAATACAATCGCTGGCGCAGGCAGAGGTTCGCGCACCTGAATCACTTGGAGCGCGTCACGCGTCATCGGAAACTCTTCCCATTGCACGGGCAGCATCGCCAACAGGTCGCTGTGCGCCAAACTCACCATGACGGACATGGCTGAGCTTGCTTGCAACACCACATGCGGCGGCGCCAAGTGATGGCTTGCAAACAAGCGCGCGATGTCATCTTCCACGTTGTAATCCACCCCTGTGATCGCCCAATCTGCGTTTTGCAGCGCCTTCAATGAACGGGCTGCAGACAGCGGATGCCCTTTGCGGCAGACAACAGTACGGCGATTTTCAAACAGTTTTTGCATGGCCAGTCCGGGTGCCGGGGTGGCTCGTGGTGCTGCGCCCAGGTAAAAATCCACAATCCCTTCGCGCAAGGGTCCTTCCACATCGGGAAACAGGCCTTCAATGATTTGCAGTTTGATATGGGGGTATCGCTGCCGAAAAGTTTTGAGTGCAAAAGGCAGCATGCCCACGTGCGGCATGATGGATAAAGCCGCCACCACGGTGCCCCTATCATCGCCACGATGCTGGGCAATTTCATCTTGCGCACGTCGCGCTTCATTCACGATGTTGCTGGCACGGACGTGAAATCTGCGACCCGTGGCTGTAAGCGTCATGCCCGTGGTTTCACGCAAAAACAATGAGCCACCCAGTTCTTTTTCTAAAGCGCGAATACTGCGCGTCAAAGTCGGCTGCGGCACATCCAGCCGACGCGCGGCTGACCGCAAACTCCCATGCTCAACGATGGCTACCAGATGTTGAAGTTGATCGAGTTTCATATAAAAAATACAAAAGATGCAAAAAATTAGGGAGATGCAAATAGTGAATCACCTTTTGCTATTCGCCATCTTATCTGAATCGCAAGCTGGTCCTAAAGTACGAATCTGATTTGACGTGAACACAGATATATATAAACAACCATTGGAGACCAAAATGACAATTTCCTTGATTCGCCGAAGCATTTTCATCGCTACAGCTGCTCTAAGTGTTATCCCAGCATTGGTTTCAGCGCAGAGTTGGCCAAACAAGCCGGTAAGAATGATTGTTCCAGCCGGTGCGGGCGCTGCACCAGATGTTGTGGCGCGGTTGTTGGCCGACAAATTGGGTGCGGTTTGGGGTCAAGCTGTGGTGGTTGATAACAAGCCTGGTGCGGGGGGCATCCCCGGCATGTCTGCTTTGGCACGCTCTGCGAACGATGGCTACACCATTGGTTTTGTACCAGCGGCCATGGGCACCATCACACCTTTGGTTTATAAAACACCCCAATTCAACCCAGAAACTGAATTGGTCTCGGTAGCGACTGTGGGTATCAGTCCCTTGCTTCTCGTGACCCAAGCAGGGAACGGTATCAAATCACTCTCAGACTTGGCACGAGCAGCCAAAGCACAGCCTGGCAAATTGAACTTGGCAGCGCCGCAAGTTAATTCTTTGCCACATTTGGCGAGTGAAATCGTTAACAAGGCAGGGTCAATGGGGTTAACCACAGTGCCCTATGCAGGAGCTGCGCCTGCAGTTATCGCTACGATGACGGGCGAAGTCACTTTGACGACTGACGGTATTCCAGGGCTTTTACAGCACATCAAGTCTGGCAAGTTGCAGGCTCTGGCGGTGACATCTGCCAAGCGTTTGCCTGGTTTTGAGAGTGTGCCTACCGTTGCCGAAACTTATCCGGGTTTTGAGGTGGTCGGATGGTTCCAAATTTTGGTGCCAGCAGGTACGCCGTCAAAAATCATCGAAGCCATCAACCGCGAGGTCAACAAAATCACCCAGTCCTCTGAGGTGGCTACGCGGCTGAGCGATTTTGGCGTGTATCCGCGCCAAGACAGCGTAGAGGGTGCACATGAGTTTTTTGTGAGCCAACAAAAAGCCATGAAAAAAATCGTCGCTGAACTCGGTATCCAAGCACAGTAACTTATCCAAAGAAAACCAGAGAAAGAAAATCATGACAGAACGTAAAAAAGCCCTAGTCACTGGCGGTGCTACAGGCATAGGCCGCAGCGCAGTTCTAGCCCTCGCCAGAGCGGGCTACGATATTGCCATCAACTACGCTTCAAGCGCCAAAGGCGCACAAGCCACAGCTTTAGAAGCTCAGGTATTGGGCGCTAAAACTATGTTAGTTCAGTGCGATGTGTCGGACGATAGCGCCGTGCGTGCCATGATGAAAACCATTGAAGCCGAGTTTGGCCATCTTGATGCATTGATCAACAACGCAGGTACGACTGCCACTTGGAAAGTCAAAGACCTTGAAAGCCTGGACATGGGCGAGTGGGACCGCACTTTTGCCGTGAATGTACGTGGCACATTCCAAGTAACCCGTGCTGCTGTGCCTTTGTTGAAAAAAGGTACCAACCCTGCCGTCGTCAACAGCGCCAGCATCGTTGGTTTGCGCCCCGGACCACAGCCGCTGCCCTATGCCGCCAGCAAAGCAGCAGTTGTGAATTTGACAAAAACCTTGGCTTGGAACCTAGGACCTGAGATTCGTGTGAATGCCGTGGCTCCTGGTTGGATGGAGGGCGACTGGATGCAGCGCATGCTGGGTGACAAGTATGACGATTTGATGGGCAAACGCGCCAAGCTCACACCCCTCAAACGTTGTGTCACGGCAGATGACGTGGCAGAGACCATGTTGAACCTGATCACCGCCAACCGCTTCGTCACTGGAGAAATCGTTGTGATCGACGGTGGTTTTACCAGTTCAACTTGAAACACGAGGTCATATCATGTTGAATGGATTTGTACCATTTCCTC
>JANPIC010000100.1:0-14756 GCA_031424795.1 Polaromonas sp.
CTGTACAAAGGTGCACCTCACGCAGCGTTGTTAGAGCCGCAAATTCAAAATGCGGGCCGTAACAACAATGGTCATATCACCATTCGCCATCGCGGCGGTGGTCATAAGCACCATTACCGTGTGGTCGACTTTGTGCGTAACAAAGACGGCATTCCGGCAAAAGTTGAGCGTATTGAATACGACCCCAACCGTACAGCACATTTGGCATTGGTTTGCTATGCTGACGGCGAGCGTCGCTACATCATTGCGCCGCGTGGCCTGGAAGCGGGTGCGTCCATCATGAGTGGTGCTGAAGCACCGATTCGTGCTGGCAACACTTTGCCAATTCGCAACATCCCAGTCGGTTCAACGATTCACTGCATCGAGATGCAAATCGGCAAAGGCGCGCAAATCGCACGTTCAGCTGGTACCTCTGCAACCTTGCTCGCTCGCGAAGGCATTTATGCCCAAGTGCGTATGCGTTCAGGTGAAGTGCGCAAAATTCATATCGAATGTCGCGCAACCATCGGTGAAGTCGCCAACGAAGAACACAGCCTGCGCCGTTTGGGTAAAGCTGGTGTGAAGCGTTGGATGGGTATTCGTCCTACCGTTCGCGGTGTGGTTATGAATCCTGTTGATCACCCACATGGTGGTGGCGAAGGTAAAACTGGCGAAGGCCGTCATCCTGTCGATCCTTGGGGTAATCTCACCAAGGGTTACCGTACCCGTAACAACAAGCGCACCCAGGTTATGGTTGTGTCGCGTCGTAAGAAATAAGGGGAAGGCACATGACTCGCTCACTCAAAAAAGGTCCTTTTGTTGACCACCATTTGATTGCAAAGACTGAAAAGGCTGTTGCAACCAAAGATAAAAAACCGATCAAGACTTGGTCACGTCGTTCTATGGTTTTGCCCGATTTCATCGGTTTGACCATTGCTGTGCATAACGGCAAGCAACACGTCCCTGTCTATATCACTGATCAAATGGTTGGCCATAAGTTAGGTGAGTTCGCACTCACCCGTACTTTCAAAGGTCATCCGGCTGACAAAAAAGTCGTGAAGAAATAAGGAAAGACCATGGAAACACGTGCAACCCTACGCGGCGTGCGTTTGTCGGTCGACAAAGGCCGTCTGGTCGCTGATTTAATTCGCGGCAAAAAAGTTGACCAAGCATTGAATGTCTTGCAGTTCACGCAGAAAAAAGCTGCTGTGATCATCAAGAAGGTGCTTGAATCCGCTATCGCTAACGCCGAACACAACGACGGCGCTGACATTGACGAATTGAGGGTGAAAACCATCTACGTCGAACAAGGCGCTACGCTCAAACGTTTCACCGCGCGCGCCAAAGGCCGCGGTAACAGCATCAGCAAGCCCACGTGCCATGTGTACGTGACGGTTGGCAACTGAAAGGCCTGAAGACATATGGGACAAAAAATCCATCCAACAGGCTTTCGCCTAGCGATCAGCCGTAACTGGGCTTCTCGTTGGTACGCCAACAACCGTGACTTCGCTGGCATGCTGGCTGAAGACATCAAAGTACGTGAGTACTTGAAGGCTAAGCTGAAAAACGCATCTGTATCACGCGTTTTGATCGAGCGTCCAGCTAAAAATGCACGTATCACCATTTTCTCGGCACGTCCGGGCGTGGTGATCGGTAAAAAAGGCGAAGACATCGAAAACTTGAAGCGTGATTTGGCCAAGCAATTGGGCGTGCCAGTCGCAGTCAACATCGAAGAAGTGCGCAAGCCTGAAATCGATGCTAAATTGATTGCTGATTCGATCACCCAACAGCTCGAAAAACGTATCATGTTCCGTCGTGCGATGAAGCGTGCTATGCAAAACGCGATGCGTTTGGGCGCTTTGGGCATCAAGATCATGTCATCTGGCCGTTTGAACGGTATTGAAATCGCTCGTTGCGAATGGTACCGCGAAGGTCGCGTGCCACTTCACACTTTGCGTGCTGATATCGACTACGGCACTTCTGAAGCGCAAACCACTTACGGCATTATTGGCGTGAAGGTTTGGGTTTACAAAGGTGATACCTTGGGCCGTACTGACTTGCCAGCAGTGGTTGACACCCCGCGTCCAGAAGACGACCGTGGTGGCCGCCGTGACCCACGTGGTCCACGTCGTGATGCTCGCCCGGGTTCAGATCGTCCAGCAGGTGACCGTCCAGCCGTGCGCGCACCGCGCCGCATCGTCAGCGCTCCTGTTGAAGGAAGCGACAAGTCAGCAGAAGCCAACGCTTCTGCTACCCCAGGTGCTAGCGCAAGCGATGCACCGCAAACTACCGTTAAGCGTGTTGCTCGTAAAACAGCCGCGCCTGCCACTGCACCTGCGGCGGCTGACGGTAAAGGAGAATAATTATGTTGCAACCCGCTCGCCGGAAATACCGCAAAGAGCAAAAAGGCCGTAACACTGGCATCGCGACGCGAGGCAGCTCAGTCGCATTCGGTGATTTTGGTCTGAAATGTACCGACCGTGGCCGTTTAACGGCACGCCAGATCGAAGCCGCACGTCGTGCGATTTCTCGTCACGTTAAACGTGGCGGCCGTATCTGGATTCGTGTGTTCCCTGACAAGCCAATTTCCCAAAAGCCTGCTGAAGTGCGTATGGGTAACGGTAAAGGTAACCCTGAATACTACGTTGCTGAAATTCAGCCCGGTAAAATCGTGTTTGAAATCGTTGGTGTGCCAGAAGAGTTGGCTCGTGAAGCGTTCCGTTTGGCTGCTGCCAAGCTGCCTTTGCGTACAACTTTTGTTGCCCGTCTACTCGGCCAATAATTCAGGAAAACTCATACTATGAAAACAACTGAACTCCGCCAAAAAGACGTCGCTGCTCTGCAAACTGAAGTCAAGGCTTTGCAAAAAGCCCACTTCGGTCTGCGTATGCAAAAAGCCACGCAACAACTCACCAACACCGCTACGCTGCGTTCTGCACGCCGCGACATTGCTCGCGCGAAGACCATTCTTGGTCAACAGCAAGCAGCTGCAACACCCGCCAAATAAGGAGCTAACTAAATGACGGAAGCTAAAACATCCCTCAAGCGCACCTTGGTTGGCAAGGTGGTCAGCGACAAGCGTACCAAAACAGTGACTGTGCTGATCGAGCGCCGTGTGAAACACGAGCTCTATGGCAAGATCGTTGGTAAATCCAGCAAGTACCACGCCCATGACGAAAAGGGCGAGTACAAATTGGGTGACACCATCGAAATTACCGAAAGCCGTCCAATTTCTAAGACCAAAAACTGGGTTGCTACCCGTTTGGTACAGAAAGCCATTGAAGTTTAAGGCTAGCTAAGCTGAAGCCCCATCAGGTTTCAGTTTAAAGTCCCTATAAAGCGGCTCACTATGTGGGCCGCTTTTGTTTTTGGCCTCTGGTTTTGAGACAATACACACTCGTTTGAATAGCAATAATTCTTCGGACTTAGGCTTGCAATTTCATAAACCACATTTTTATTAAAGGATCTATCATGATCAAAGTCGGCGACACCCTACCAGCAGCAACCCTTATGGAATTCTCAGACGTTGAAGGCGAAGGCTGTAGCCTTGGGCCCAATGCCGTTGACGTGAGCAAAGCGACTGCAGGTAAGACGATTGCTTTGTTTGCCTTGCCAGGCGCTTTTACGCCTACCTGCTCGGCCAAACATGTGCCCGGCTATGTCAACCACCTTGCAGACTTTAAAGCCGCTGGTGTGGACGAGATTTGGTGCGTTAGCGTGAATGATGCTTTCGTCATGGGTGCATGGGCACGTGATCAAAAATCCGTCGGCAAAGTGCGTATGCTGGCGGATGGGGATGCCGTCTTCACCAAAGCCACGGGTTTGACACTGGATTTGACTGGCAAAGGCATGGGTTTACGCAGTAGCCGTTATTCCATGCTCATCAAAGACGGCAAAGTAGCAACCTTGAACATTGAAGCCCCGGGCAAGTTTGAAGTGAGCGACGCAGCAACCATGCTGGCGCAAGCTAAGGCGTAATTATTCGTTATTTGAAAACCTAAGTTGCTATAAAATAAATAGCTACTTAGACAATAAATACACCGGCTAAAGTCTTATTTGCAGGTCAACTTTCAGATAATGCGCACCCGCTAAGGGGTTGTGGTAATAGGGCGGAATTTCCTTGAATCCAAGCTCTTCGTACATGGCGCGTGCGATTTCCATATCATCCAAGGTGTCGAGCAGAACACGGTCATAGCCGCCCATGCGCGCTTCATCCAAAATTGCCTCGGCCAGTTGACGCCCCAAACCTAAGCCACGAAATGCTGGGCGCACGTACAGGCGCTTCATCTCGGCTGCATTCACATAATCGCTTGAATCCAAAGGCCGCAGCGCACAACAGCCCGCGACTGCACCATCCACTTTGGCGAGTAACAAAGCACCACGCGGCGCTGCATAATCACCCGGCAGATTGGCTATTTCGCCTTCAAAATCTTGAAAACACAAGTCAAAACCCAAGTTAAGCGCATACTCCCGAAAGATATCGGAAGTAGCTTTCAACTCTGCTTCTAAAACGGGCGTAGTCAGTGAAATGCGTGGCTTGTTCATGAGCTTTTAGTTGGTGGCAGCATAGCGGTGCATCTGTGTATGCATCCGCTATTTAGCCCCTAAGCTGACCAGCCAGTACACGGCCGCAGCACATAACGCCAGAATCACCACAGCCAGTACGCGCGTGCTTGCCGTATCACTAGATGCTGGGGTATCCGCTGGCAGCAATTTGTCGCCATGCAGCATGGGTTTGATCAGGTTTTCCCGCTTTTTATAAAAGTAAAACAATACCGCCGCGATGTGCATGATGACTAGAGAAATGACCAATGTTTTGCCGATCGTTGCGTGGTAGCCAGAAGCCAAGCTGACCGTCGCATTCGAGAAAAATTTGGTCAAAGGCCCTGCCGCTGAAATTTCGTCATCACTGATTAACCCCGTGCTGACTTGCGCCAGCAGCAGCGTGAGCATGCCAAACACCGAGAATGCACCCAATGGGCTGTGTCCGACAGAATGCAAGGGATCACCCTGGCCTTTGAGATAGCGCAGGATATGGGTGGGTGCATAAATAAACGACGCAAACCGCGACCATTTCCCGCCCACAATGCCCCAAATGAGGCGAAACAAGAGCAATGTCAGCACACAGTAGCCAAAACGATAATGCCATGGCATAGCGTCGCCACCGCGGAAGCCTGTGATAAGTAGGAAAATGACGCTGAACGCCAATGACCAATGGAAAATCCGCGTTGGTAAATCCCAAACCCGTGTGATGGTCTGATTGTTATTCATAAGATCGATTAGTGTTTACCCGAATTTAAGAACCTAAGGTTGAACTTTTCAATATCCATTAACTCTGCATAGTAGCAAGTCGCTGATTTGCCGGATTTTTAGTTAGTTAATAATATTCTACTTAAGGAAATCTATGAAAAAGCCTTCAATACTAGCTGTCTTAGCTAACTTGACACTCACCGCTTCAGTAATTGTATTTTCTGCGCCAGCCAGTGCACAGTTTCAAAAACCAGAAGACGCTGTTAAATATCGCCAAAGCGTGATGACTGTTATGGGTACGCATTTTGGCCGCATTGGCGCCATGGTGAATGGCCGTATACCTTTTGATGCCAAGGTCGCACTAGACAGCGCTCATGTCGTCGCCACGATGAGTACTTTGCCGTGGCCAGCTTTTACACCTGATACAGAGGCACTGAAATCGCGCGCAAAGCCTGAAATCTGGAAAGAGGGGGCCAAGTTCAAAGAAGCGAACGAAAAGCTAATGACTGAAGCTGCGAAGTTGGAAGTGGCTGCTAAATCTGGCAATTTAGACACCATCAAAGCCGCATTTGGTGCTGTGGGCGGTTCGTGCAAGGCCTGCCACGATAGCTTCCAAGCCAAATTGAACTAATTCATACAGATTAAAATTGCTATAAATTAAATAGCGTCTTTGGCAATAAATACGCCGGCTAGAACCTAATTTATGTGAAATTAGGCTGTTTTTCGTTATATCGACATTTTATGAGTCCAGCAAAGTCAAGACGCTACCAAGAGCTTTTCAATCAGCGCATGCAGCTCTGCAAAATTGGGCTCACCCACATAACGTTTCACGATTTGGCCTTGTTTATCGACGATATAAGTTGTCGGCGTCAGCTTTACTTCATTCCAAGCTTTTGCAACAGCACCTGTGTTGTCGATCGCGACTTTGAACGGTAATTTGCGTGTTTCAACGTAGTTGACCACATAAGCCGGCGGGTCGTAGCTCATGGCAACAGCCACAGTGTCAAAGCCTTTGGTCTTGTATTTGTCGTAAGTGGCGATGATTTTCGGCATTTCCGCCACACATGTTGTACAGCTGGTGGCCCAAAAGTTGACTAATGTTACCTTGCCTTTGAGGCTGGCCGTGTTGATTTTTGAGCCATCTAACAGTACAAAAGTGGATTCTGGCGCGGCAGTGACGCCCGTACCCACGAAAACATAAGCGCCCACAGCCAACACCACAGCGGTGACGCATGTATAGATAAATTTATTCATAAAAGCTATTTTCTCAGACTCGCAAGACTTGTGCTACAGTTGACCCCATGCAAATCGCGAAGTTCAGCTTCTTTTACTTTTATTTTTGGTTCTCAGTCCCCGGCGGACGAGAGGCAACGACTTGAAGTAAACCCCAAGCAAGCCCTTCTCGAACAAACCGCCAGACACCAGTCTTGGCGGTTTTTTTTTGCCCGCATATTTTTACCCATTTATTTTCCTCGGTTTTATTTATTTTCAACAGTTTTACAGGAGTGATGACATGACAAACACAGCAAACGAGCCTTGGTATCCCAAAAACGTTCACAGCAATGACAGAACCAGTCAAACCGACGACGAACGCATCAAGGACATCACCGTGTTACCGCCTCCAGAACATCTCATCCGTTTTTTCCCGATTCAAGGCACAGCCGCTGAATCATTGATCAGCAACACCCGCCAAACCATCCACAACATCATGGTTGGTCAGGACGACAGGCTGTTGGTCGTCATGGGGCCATGCTCTATCCATGACCCTGTAGCCGCACTCGAATACGCTAAAAAATTGCTTGCACAGCGCGCTAAATATGCAGGAACGCTTGAAATCGTGATGCGCGTGTATTTCGAAAAACCACGTACTACTGTGGGCTGGAAAGGCTTGATCAACGACCCGTACTTGGATGAAAGCTACCGCATCGACGAAGGCTTGCGCATGGCGCGCCAGTTGCTCATCGAAATCAACCGCCTGGGTTTGCCAGCGGGCAGCGAGTTCTTGGACGTGATTTCGCCGCAATATTTGGGCGACTTGATCAGTTGGGGTGCGATTGGTGCACGCACGACAGAAAGTCAAGTCCACCGCGAGCTGGCCTCAGGCATCTCCGCGCCCATCGGTTTCAAAAACGGTACCGATGGCAACATCAAGATCGCAACCGACGCGATTCAAGCGGCAGCGGGCGGACACCACTTTTTGTCTATCCACAAAAATGGTCAAGTCGCCATCGTACAAACCAATGGCAACCCTGACTGCCACGTCATTTTGCGCGGCGGTAAAGCGCCAAACTACGACGCAGCCAGCGTGGCCTCTGCGTGCAAAGACTTGGTCGCGGCCAAGCTGCCGCCGACATTGATGGTCGATTGCAGCCACGCTAACAGCAGCAAGCAGCACGAGAAGCAAATCGATGTTGCTAAAGACATCGCAGCGCAGCTCAGCAGTGGTTCAAAAAGCGTATTCGGCGTCATGGTTGAAAGCAATTTGCAAGCAGGTGCACAAAAGTTCACTCCGGGCAAAGACCAGCCATCCGCATTGGCTTATGGTCAAAGCATTACTGACGCTTGTATTGACTGGGACGACTCGGTTGGCGTGTTGGATACGCTGTCACAAGGCGTCTTGGCGCGTCGTAAATTAGGGTAAAACTAAAGCTAAGCAGCCAGCCAAGCATGGAGCTGCTTAGTTTCATTTACTTCTTTGCTCGCTTTGAATTGCCAAGTCCGCTCTGCAGACTTGGCAGGCCAATTCAGAGTTAAATAGATGAGTCGTTTGTCACGTGCAACGACGGCGGTTATCTTTTGAGTTTTTGTAGCATGTTCAGTGATGTACTGCGCCAAGTCGTCAAGTTTATGAATCCGCCAGCTTTGCGAGTTGCTTGCGTTGCCAAGAGTGATACCCAACCATTCGTCTCCCGCAGAAAATCCTGCTTTTTCAGCAGCACCACCGCTGAGGACGACTTTGATGTTGATGCCACCAGCTTCCGCCACACGCAAACCCAAGCGCTGCTGAAGCTGAGCAGGCTCATCAGAGACGGTAACGCCGTGTTTTGCTAACAACTCCCGTACTGGCAGTTCGCCCGTACCATGCACCCAAGTCTTGATTTCTTTGGCAAATGAGCGTCCACCAAGCTCTTCAAGCACGTTTGCAAAATCTCGCTCAAGCATAGGCCCAGCTTTGCAACGCACCCACAAACCACGCATCACATCGTCCAAAGTGGTTTTGCCTTCTGCTCGCAAGGTCAAGTCAAAGCACAGTGCCACCAAAGCACCTTTGGTGTAGTAACTGACGGTTGCATTCGCCGTGTTTGGCTCTGGGCGGTAGTATTTCACCCACGCGTCAAAGCTCGCCGCTGCGACTGCCTGCACCTTTCGCCCAGGTGTTTGCATCACTTGGTTTGCCGTTTTGCAGAGCAAGTCTAAATACTGCGCATCGTCAATCAAACCAGCTCGACGCAGTAGCAAGTCATCGTAATAGCTGGTGAAACCTTCAAAAAACCACAGCAGTTCGGTGTAGTTTTCTTGGTTGTAGTCAAATTCTGCAAAATCTTTAGGCCGCAGCCGCTTCACGTTCCATGTGTGGAAATACTCGTGGCTGATCAAACCAAGCAGCGTGGTGTAGCCGGCAGGTTGTTTAAGCTCTCCTAGGCGAGGTAAATCTTTACGATTGCAAATAAGTGCTGTGGAATTGCGATGCTCTAAGCCGCCATAGCCATCATCGACAGCATTGAGCATAAATACATAGCTTTTGAAAGGTGGTTTTGATGATCTGCCATGCCAAAACTGCATTTCAGCTGCACAAATTTTTTGCGTGTCAGCTAATAATTTTGCGCCATCAAATGTTGCTGTAGCACCCGCCACCACAAAGCGGTGTTTCACGCCACGCACCGTAAAGTTACCGCTCCAAAAAGCACCTAATTCAAAAGGGCAGTCAACCAGTTCATCGTAGGTGGCAAATGAGTAGTTACCAAAACCTTGCGAGTTTACCTTCAACGGCGTAGCACCTGTAGCAACTTGCCAGTTACGTTTGCTACTAAGTGGCCTCAAGTCTAAGGTGTGTTTGCTGTCTTCCTGCCCTTCCACGCGCAAGCACATACTCGTGCCGTTGAAAAAGCCACGCGCATCATCCAGCCAAGCGGTGCGCACCGAGTTGTCATGTGCAAAAACTTGGTAAGTAATCACCAAAGGCTTGGTCGAATCGCAATCTATCTGCCACGAGCACTTGTCCGCTTGAGTCACCTCTATTTGTGTTTTGCCTTGGTAAGCGTTTATTTTTTGCAAATTTTTGGAAAACTCTCGCACCAAATAACTGCCTGGAATCCAAACAGGCAGCGACACATGCTGCGTGACGGCTGGCTCGGGGATGGTGAGCGTGACTTGAAACAAATGTGCGTTCAAATCATGCAATTCAACTTTGTAGGTAATCATGTGCTCAAGAATAACGTAAAGATGTAGGGTTTGAGTGCGAAAACAAAAAAGCGCTGAATATTGCTATTCAGCGCTTTTCAGGGTGAAGTCGAATTTACGCTGTTAAATCAACTGTTTTAGCGCCTGGGCCGTTGGTTTGCACGGACTTGATACCGTTATCGCGTGCTTTTTCAGACTCATACATCTCGCTTTTGCCAATCACTTGGTGATTGCCGGCTTTGAGTACAAAGTAGGGTGCTTTGTTTTTGCCTTCTAACTTGGCAAAGCGGCCGATGTCAACAGAATTTTTTTGCACAGAGGCAATGCCGTTCAATGCGCTAGATTTTGATTCATACATTTCACTGGCCAAAATAATTTGACCATTGCTAGCTAGCAAGTTAAAAAAAGTTTTGCCATTTTTAGATTTTTTCAGCTCAAATTTTCCGGCCATGAAATTCTCCTGGTTAAAAAGTGTGGTGATTCATTCGTCGAATGTTTTAAAAAACAATTCGCTATTTACACAAAGGTTAGCCATGCTTAACCCAAAGTTAGGCATGGCTAGCAACCAGTTTGTAACCGCAAATGCAGTTTTTGGCAACTTAAGTGTCGCTTTGTGAAATTAAAGCAACTTTGAAACCGTCCAGGCAATCACCAAAGCCAATGGTAAAGTAGCCAGCCAAGACAGCAAAATACTCCGCAATGTCTGCCAATTTAAAGTGCCAGCGCTTGCCCCCACGCCAGCTAGGGCACCTACAGATACATGCGTTGTAGAGACAGGCAAACCAAATTTGCTCGCCAGTAAAACCAAGCTGGCGGTGATTAAGTTGGCTGCTAGGCCTTGCGTATCATCTAAACGCGTCACTTTTTGGCTCATGGTTGTCGCTACTTTTTTGGCGAAAACCAACCCACCAAAGGCCATCAACAATCCTACTAGAGCAATTGGAAGTTTTGAATTAGTAAATTGTGCTGCAAATAACAGTGCAGCCAACTTGGGCGTATCGTTGACGGCACGCGCAAAGCAGATGGTGGCACCAGAGCCAATATGTATTTTTTTCAGTAAATTTGAAATTGAAAAGCTTGCCTGCGTGTTGATGCTGTCACAGCTGGCTTTGTCGCTGATTAAGAGCGTTGGCATAGTTGTCATAGTGGTGCCAAGCATCGCAGTATTCGTAGATGTCAATCGCATGGGCGTCGTCTCCACAAGACATGCGCAATCGTTTTTTGACTTGCGCATGGCTATTATTTTATAAAGTGCTAGCCCCAAACTAGCCGCTATAAAAGGGCTAATTAACAGAGGCACAAAAAAGGCTTGCCATAACTTGTTGAAATCTACATGGCTACCTGTCTGCCCCAAACCTGCACCAATCAAGCCACCAATCAAAGCATGCGTTGTCGATATAGGAAAACCTAGCCGAGTAGCTAAAAAAACGGTCATGGCCGCTCCACAGGCCACACTTGTGATGAAAGCAGGTGAGCTTGCAACAGCATTCGGCACCAAACCTCTGCCAGAAAACTGCTGAATCAAGTTGTCTGCTAACAACCACGATGCAACGCTACCAGCCAAGGTTGCCAGTGTCGCCAATATCAACGCTTGACGGTAGCTCAGCGTGTCTGAACCCCAAACCGTGGCAAAACCTTTGAAATTATCATTAGCGCCATTGCTAAACGCTAAAAATAAAGCTATAGCGACAAGGGCTAACTCCATACTGAACATTGTTTAGCAGCAGGCTGCAGCATTACTACTGATGCTGCTGTCATAAGGAATGGATGTGCCGCAGCCGGTAAAAATTCCGTAGTGCCGATCAAAATTACCAATGAACTCAAAATGAGCCACAAATCGTGTGTCTTGCAGCATGCGCCACGTGTTGCCGCAGACGGGGAAGACGCGCCCCGTTTCCATATCATGGTGTTTATCAAGCCCGAATTTGTCTGGATGTTCAGGAATCGTGCCTTTATAAATCACGGCTTGGCCATAATCTTCACAGGCAGTTTCTAATTCAGCAATTTTGAACAAACGGTAGGTGGCCGAGTAAAAGCGCAGGTTGCCTGCACGAGTAGCCAACATGGGGTCGGTAATTTCCAGCAGTCTATCAGTGGTTAAACGCGGGTCTGCAAAACCATGCTGATGAGACAGGCGAAGAAAGTCGTTCCAGTAGAGCGCACCACCCAAGCATTCGCCGTACAACACAGGGTCGTTTCGCACAGCAGTCGGCACACGGCGATCGGCATACACGTCAGAGAAGAAAAATTCACCACCGGGCTTGAGCAGACGGTGCACGCCGCGCATCACTGCATCTTTGTCGGGTGATAAATTGACGACGCAGTTGGAGACGATGACATCGAAGCTTCCTGCTTCCAAGTTCAAATCATCCAATCGTTCGATGTATCCGTGCATAAACTGCACATTGTCAAAGCCAAAGATTTCGGCATGGTGCGCTCTGTATTTTTCGGCAATAGCGAGTTGCTCGTCCGTCATGTCAACACCAACCACAGACCCAGTTGGCCCCACGAGTTGCGCCAAGGCATAGACATCACGTCCCGAACCGCAGCCTAAATCAAGTACGCGGCAACCCTTCAGCAAGGGCGGGCACACCAATCCGCAGCCGTAATAGCGAGACAGTACGTCTGGATGAATTTTGCCAAGTAATGGCTTCAGCCATTCTGGAATGGCGCTGATGTCACAACATGCGCTGGTTTTTAAGTCGTTGGTGCTCTGGAGCTGACGGCCATAATAGTCTTGAACAATATCGTACATGGTGTGTCTTTTAAAGAAAAATTGGTCTCTTAAGCTAAAGTCGAATCTAGACTTGCTTTCTTACAAGCTGTATAGCCCCACTCAACAGGAAGTTGGGCAAGATCAAGGGGTTCGTCAATGTCGTGCAGGGTTTGCAGCAATTTAACTTCACAGTCAATTTGCACCATTCTTTGCAAAGTTTGAAGTGCTACCGTACTTGTGCTCCATGACATATTTTCAAACAGTCGATGGTCAAAACGCTTCAAAGCGAGAAGTGCGTAGCCACCATCGTAGGTCGGCAACAGCGAAGCAGCGTAGTCGTGCAGAGCCTGTGCTGCTTCATGCAATATGAACACATCAATGGCAGGGCAATCGGTGCCTATCAGTAAAACAGCTTCACCACCGCGAGTTGTGCGAGCCACTGCGCGAGCCATGCGTTCGCCTAGGTCACCGTCACCTTGCGCACTCCAAATGATGTTGTTTGATAAATCCAAGTTTTGCCAGGCTGGGTCAGTCGGATCAGGCGTGGCACAAATTTCGACAACGCCTAGTTTTGAATCTAATGCGGTTGCTAATGTGTGACTCAGCATCTTCTGCGCCAACCGCGCAGCCCCTTCTGCACCCAAAGCTGGTATCAACCGTGTTTTGGCAAACCCGGCAACAGGCGCTTTCGCCATGATCACAATACGAACAGGCATCATGCGTACAACTCCGATAATAGTTTTGGGTTTTGACCCCGCCAATACGCCCAACGCAAGCGCCACATTAAAAAAATCGTTGTCCACACCCCCCGAGTTTCCCAGCGTCTGCCAGAAGTGACAACGGGTGAGGAGATGCAAGCTGGACGCGATAACTGGCGCAAACGATGAGACGCTTCAATATCTTCCATCAATGCCTGCTCAGGTAAGCCACCTATCGCTAGATAAGCAGTTCGCGTCATAAATATCGCTTGATCACCAGTCGCAATACCTGTCAGGCGCGAGCGCCAATTCATCATCCGTGCCACAACGCCCAGCATCCAAGGCTTGCCAGCAATGCGCACATCAAACCGCCCCCAGCAGATTTTTCCGGCCAAGCTTGTTGTGATAGCTTTGAGTGCATTTTGAGGCAATTGCGTATCCGCATGCAAAAACAGCAACACATCGCCCGTGGTTTGCGTAGCACCCGCGTTCATTTGCCACGCACGGCCCTTGGCTGAGCTGACAACAAGAAAACCTGCTTTTTCAATCAAAGCGACAGTGCCATCTGTGCTGCCGCCATCTGCAAAAACCAGCTCAACATCTTGGGTTGCCGCTTCTTTCAACGCGACCAAAGACGCCATGAGGCGAGGCAAAGCCAGCGCTTCGTTGAATACAGGGACAACAATGGCAATCTTCATGCTATCAACCATGCTGCTTTTCAAGCAGGCAATGCACCCGCACAGCTGCTGCCTTGCCCAGCCGTGCACCCATAGCAATGGTCAGCCACGCGGATGGGTTTTCCATGCAAATCGTTACTCAACAAATCGCGCAGGTGCGGACGGTTGATAGTCGTCGCTTCGGCATTGATTTCAGTCGGAATGGCCAACTCAAGCTGTTGGTTAAAGTCGCAGTCGTACAAATAGCCTTGCCAATCCACGCTCACCGTGCTGCGGCACATGACGTGCTCTAAGTTTTCGGCCAAAAAATTGTCCCGCAGCAGTTGCATATAAGGTGCAAAGGTTTTTTTGGAAATTAACATCGACCCAAACCGTTTGATGGGCATATTGGTCAAGGCAAACAGCTCGTTGAACACAATGCCAAAGTGCGTGAAAAGCTCGCGCTTGTAATCCGCTTGCAAGTTGCTTTGGTTGGGTGGCAGGCTAGGGCCTTGCGGGTTGTAGACCAAATTCAAGATCAAACCAGTGCCCGGCTGGCCGTAGCCCAAGGCATTGAGCTTTTGTAACGCCGCAATGCTGAGGTCAAATACGCCCTTGCCCCGCTGTTTGTCCACGTTTTCTAACGAATAACAAGGCATAGAGGCAACGATTTCCACCTTCTGATCCGCCAAAAACTCCGCCAAATCCTCTTGTCCAGGCTCAAACAATATCGTCAAATTACAGCGGTCAATCACCCGAACGCCTTGCGCGCGTGCTTCGGTCACAATCCGTTTGAAGCCTTGGTGCAGCTCTGGCGCACCACCTGTTAAGTCTAGGGTTTCGATGCTGCGTGTTTTGAGCACTTGGCTGATCATGTCAATCAGCCCATCGTCCATCATCTCCGTGCGGTGCGGCCCTGCGTCAACATGGCAGTGCACGCACGACTGGTTGCACAAATAGCCCAGGTTGACCTGAAGTGTGCTCAGACGTTTGCGCGTCAGTGCTGGGAAGTTGCTGGTTTGAAGCAGCGGCAAGGTGGCGTGCATGTATTTCCTA